>CANJVG010000230.1 GCA_947478005.1 Bacteroidota bacterium | reverse complement strand
GATATTGACAGACCCCTATATATCCCCAAATTTGTTGAAACAATCCTTTGCTCAAGGTTGTTTTGCCTGCCCCATTACAGCTCGCTAATACAATCAGGTTAGGCAAACTTTATTTTAGGTGATAAAAGAGGTTTTTTGCTGCTTTTATTTCTGGAATTGATGTAAAGCAGGGTCTTACACTTTTATCAGGAAGGAAGGCTACGGAGCTGTTTTCCTATTCCAGGTTGCTTCCGCAGGTTCAGCGCTCGAATTTTCAGGTTTCCCAGCCCTATATAAGAGTTACGATGCTAAATTCCAACCCCACAACGTCTCAATATGTCATAAAATGATGCTCTTCGGCTCCAAAATGATTCCGTAAGTGTTACGGTGACCATTATCGTACAGAAAATGTATCCGTATGACATACAGCAACGTTCCTTACATCCAAAGTCCTTCCGTAGAAGTTACGATGCCATTCGCCAATCCCTCAACGTCACGGTTTGACATAAGGTGACGTTTTCCAGTCAAAAAATGCTTCCGTAGGAGTTACGGTGCCATTTCCTGTACTCCGAATGTTAAAAAATTAACGCACTGCCGACATGGCGAAGGTAAAAGGTCCTTGGCTTAGTTATCCATCCCCCTGATTTTTATCCCCAGTGAAAGCAACTACATGCAATGTGAAACACGATGGATCCGAGAAGCAAGCTTAAACGTTGCAAAAATTGGCAATCACTAAACCCAGCGGCTACTTCTTCTTCAAAATAGCCTCAATCTTCAACTGCAAATAGCTCACCTCGTTGGTGCTGAACAACTCACCCAGTTGAAACAAAAACATGTAAAGAAAATTAGCGGGGTAGCCTTTTTGTTCCAGCCCGCCCAGGCATTCGGTGGTGAATTTTCTGCGCGGATCCATGGCCGTGGCTGTTTCAAACGATTTTTGGTAAGGGATTAATAAATAGGTTTGGTGAGGTTCGGCACGGTCCAGTTGCAAAATGCTCAGTAGGTTCTTTTTAGCCTCGGTCGAAAGTAGCGTGGTGTCGAAAGCATAGTTGGGCAGAAACATTTTTGCCCTCACGGTGTCGCTTCTGATGACCGCATCTGAATTTCCGGCTTTCAACTCCATCAGCATTTCAAAAAAATCCTTGGGCCTGTTCAGCGAGTCGAGTATCACAAAGTTGTAAAACGCATCCTCGCAAATCAGTTTGCGTTTTTGTCCATCATTGATATATACCAGCGTGGTTTGGTGCGTGCACTTGGTGCCCAGCGCGCCCATGTTGTAGATATAAGATTCAAACCCATAGTAGCCAAGCAGACTCGCAAAAATATAACTCGTCAGGCCGCATTTAGCAGCCCCGGTATCATTCGAAAAAATGTCGAAATAAAGCGGAAGGTCAAACTGTTTAATGTTTTGTGTGCGGTTGAAACTTTCACAAGTGGCATTGGGATACATGCCCGTAATAATTAAACCGCTTGCATACTTCCGTAGGAAATTTGTTTTCTCTAAATCGGTTTGCATAGGGAGCATACACGAATCCATAATATGCCGATGATGAAACCAGGCCGTTGAATCGGTATGATATTGTGCCGCCACCGATTGGCTGAATAGAAAAAAGACGAAGAGTAGTTGTAAACTATTTTTTATGCGCAACACAGTTCATATTTAAAGAAGCATAGAATTCGCCCAACTTAAATAGACCTTTGCTTGGATAATCTATTTTCACGGCTCATTTTACATTACAACTATAAACATAAAATTTTAGTGTTCCGATAATGGGCGATTTCTTAAAAAAGGTTTTTGCGTTTATCAGCGTTCTGTTCTTCTGCTTGTTGTTGGGGGAAGTTGTGTTGCGCATGATGGGTTATAAACCCGGCAAAATTTCCTATTCGCAATGGACTAAAGAAGTCCCACAACTCTCCAATCGCTATGGTTTCGCTGCCGACAGCAACGGTATTTTTAAAGTAGATGCCCTTGCCACGCATTGGATTGACTCGGTGATTCAAATCCATAAGCACGACCAACGTTACAAAGACGACCGCAACATTGCCGATTCGCTGGTGTTTGAGGTTTATTCCTTGGGCTATGAAAGCCTTAATCTGATGCACGCCAAAATTAAGAACCCGCTCACTTCGCTCTATCAGAAAATTAAAAACGAGAACAGCGATAATGATTTGCACCGCGCCATTCAAAACTATATCGAACACCCCGTAAACAGCGATGGGTTTCGAAGTATTGAGTTCAGGCCATGTAACAAGGCTAAGAAGAAATTGCTGCTGATTGGCGATTCGTTTACCTGGGGACATTCAGCTACTAATATCACCAATTCGTTTGCCGATATTTTGCTGGCAAAAGAATATGCTGTTTACAATGCCGGCATCAGCGGTGCCGAACCTGCACAGTATGCGGCTATCATTAATAAATATGTGCCCTTGCTCCACCCTGATGTGGTGGTGGTTAATTTTTATTTGGGTAATGATGTTATGTACTTCGATAGAAAGGTGGCGCCTTACAAACCTATCTTCTACGCCACCAACGCGGGCAATTTGATTGCCTGCCCTTACACTACTTACTTCCAAGATGGCAAGGCGGCCTATGACTTTATGCTCAAAACTTCTTACCTGTCGCACGAAAACTGGTTCAAAACAATTTGTGCGCAAACGTCTATTACAACTTTGTCGTGGATGGTATTGCGCAAGTTTGGTTTTGCCTGGGATACTCCCTTGGCCTATAAAGATTATTACCAACAGGAACTCAGCCGCGAGCAGCAGGAACCTACCGCCAACCAACTGATGAAGACGGCAGAAGAAGTGTGCAAGGCGAATAACTGCCGCTTTGTGCTGGCCATCATTCCCGAGCGCAAAGGTTCAGGACTGAGTAAAGTAAAGGATTACAAGAATCTTTTTCCTCAACAAAATTATTTTTACCCCGCCTCATTAACCACAAGTGATTACCGCAGCGATGACGGACATTTTAATGATGAAGGTGAAAAGACATACGCAAACTTTCTGTTACCACTACTAGAAAAGAATAATTAACCCTTGAAGAACCCGTATTTAAGCATTGTTATTGCCGGTCGAAACGATAATTACGGGG
>CANJVG010000229.1 GCA_947478005.1 Bacteroidota bacterium | reverse complement strand
TGTAACAAACGGAACAAATACCGGTGGTTTAAGTATCTACTAGTAATAACTTGTATAACACATTAAATAACTCGTATGAGACAGAAAAATTTACCCGCAGATTTATTTCTCTATCAATTCAGTATTAAGATTCTCGGTGCTTTAGCCACTTATCTTTTTACCATACTGTTCTTCTTCGGAATGCTGGCGTAATTTAGTGAGCTATCATTATCTTTCTGGTTACTCTTTCATCACCATTTGATGTGGAGAGCAAGTAGGCACCTTTCGATAAATCGCTTACATCGGTCACATAGCTTATTGAGGTTTGTAGATGAAGTATTCCCCGAAGGGAAAATGCTGATTAGTGAAGCAATTGCTTCTAATTACTTTATCCTTTATTTGGGCGCTCAAAAACAATCACCTTATAACCTAGTCGCTCTATGCTTCCAACTAATGCTTATGCCGCGCAGTCGGCTATCACTCCTTTAGCTCCCTTTACCTTCAACCGCAGAGAACCTGGTGAGCACGATGTGCAAATCGAAATTCTCTACTGCGGTGTTTGTCATTCCGATATTCATCAGGTTCGCAACGAATGGGGAGGCTCTGCTTTTCCTATGGTGCCGGGTCATGAGATTGTGGGCAGAGTAACAAGTGTAGGGAATAAAGTAACTAAGTTCAAAGCGGGTGACCTGGCAGGTATCGGATGCTTTGTTGATTCATGCCGGGAATGCGAAAATTGTAAACAGAGTTTGGAGCAATATTGCGACAGCGGTATGATAGGAACCTACAATAGCAAGGAAAGAAAAACAGGAGCGCCTACTTATGGTGGCTACAGCACACAGATAGTGGTAGATGAAAATTACACGCTTAAAATATCGGATAAATTACCATTGGCCGGTGTGGCTCCTTTGCTTTGTGCTGGTATCACTACTTATTCTCCGTTGAAATATGCAGGAGTTGGCAAAGGCCATAAAGTGGCGGTGTCGGGTCTTGGTGGCTTGGGCCATATGGCGGTAAAGTTTGCCGTAGCTTTCGGGGCAGAAGTGACGATGCTGAGTTCTTCTCTATCAAAAGCAGAGGATGCAAAGAAGTTGGGAGCGCATCATTTCGCTTTAACCAGCGATGAATCAACCATGAACGGGTTAAAGAACAAGTTCGATTTTATACTCAACACTATTTCTGCAGAGCATGACTATGGAACGTATTTAAATTTGCTGCGGACCAATGGAACCATGATAGTGGTGGGAGTGCCGCCCACACCTTCGATTGTGCCTGCCATTAGTTTAATTATGAAACGCAAAAGCATTATCGGTTCACTCATTGGAGGGATTAAAGAAACTCAGGAGATGCTGGATTACTGTGCCGAGCACGGGATTGTAAGCGAAGTGGAAGTAATTGCCGTTGATAAAATTAATGAAGCCTACGAGCGCATGATAAAAGGCGATGTACGCTATCGGTTTGTAATTGATATTAACTCCCTGAGGAAATAAAGATTGCACAACAAAAGAACTTCCTAAATTCAAACTCCTCTTCAATGCTATATTTGAATTTATATGACACTCGATTTTGCTGATACACAAATAAAAGACCTTGCCATCCATCGTGTAGGCAACCGGCTTAGAGAAGAAGGATATTTTCTTTCAAAGAAGAAAAACGAAGTAAAGGACAGTGAGGCACATGCGCTCTTGCTTGAGTTCTTCACCGGAGAGTTTACCAAGCCGGAATACTTTCAGTTCACACATCCTACGGGTAATGAAAATAACGATATTAATAACCTCGTTGGCCGGATGTTCGGCAAGAAGAAAGACTTTCTTGATTTTAGTGAAGATATTGCGAAGCTACTTTACAGCAAATCGAATCATCCTAAGATAAACGGAGGCGAATTGTATGTGGCCTCGTTTCACAACGTCTTGCTGAATGATGAAGTAACGAATGCTATCGGCATTTTTAAATCGGAAAACAAAACCCCTTTTATGAAGGTGTTGCACAAGACCGATATTTATGATTATGAATTTGACGAAGGCATCAACCTAAAGAACATAGACAAGGCTTGCCTAATCATCAACACCGCAGAAGAAGACGGCTATCGTGTTTGCATTCACGACCGTCAGGGGAAAGGGGAGGAGGCTCTTTACTGGAAAGATGAGTTTCTTGGTCTGAAACCCTGTGCCGATGATTATCATAAAACACGGCAGTTTCTTTCCTTGTGCAAAGACTATATCAAAGATCAGTTGCCTCAGGAGTTTGAAGTGGAAAGAACTGATCAGATTGAAATGCTCAATAAGTCGGTTGCTTTCTTCAAACAAAACGAACAGTTCGATTATGAAAGTTTTACGCGGGAAGTAATTACGGAGCCGCACATCATGAAATCGTTCGGAAAATTCAAGGATGAATATGAGGAGAAGAATGCTTTTGTATTGGGAAACGACTTCGAAATATCAGAAGCTGCTGTTAAAAGCCAGGCAAAAGTTTTTAAGAGCGTGTTGAAGCTCGACAAGAACTTCCATGTATATGTGCATGGCAACAAGGAAATGATTGAAAAGGGCTACGATGAAGAGAAGCGAATGAACTACTACAAGCTGTATTATAGAGAAGAGAGTTAAATGGAATACAGACTTTAAATAAAAAGGGCGGGGATTATTCCCCGCCCTTTTTATTTAAAGTCTGGCTACCTGCATTTGATGGCCGGTAGATATGTTCCTGGTGGCGTTGTTCATTAAATGTTTTCCCATCGATGAATTGGAGTTGAGCAGATCATCATAGAACTCCAGTTTCTGTTCCAGTTTCTTATAGGAAGTTAGGAAGTCGTTGTAGTTTTTTGCTCCGTAGGTGGATAAGGATTCTTCTGTAATTACAACTTCCAATGCCAGAAGATAGGATAACTCCACGTTCATGGCTTCACAAAATCTTTTCAGGGTTTCCAAACGTGCGTTTTCGGCACCATGCTCCAGACAGCTGTAAGCTTGTTGGGTAATTTTCATAGAAGAGGCAACAGCTGATTGTTTCCATCCGCGTATTTCTCTGATTTTTCTGATTCGGTTAGAGATTGTCATAGGTAGTTGATTGTGTTTTGTTTGATAAAAAGTGCGACTTGTTTATTACCAGTCTGT
>CANJVG010000228.1 GCA_947478005.1 Bacteroidota bacterium | reverse complement strand
CTATATCGTTTCGCTGGCTGATGTGGCGATGAGCATTGTAAAATCCATCCTGATAATCCTGACAACTGGCCACCGCAAAACGCAGATTGGTAACCGTGCCGGTGGGCAAGGTTCTGGTTCGGCCAATGATGGATTTAATAGTGTCGTAAACAAAGCGGTAGTAATACCAGGTGTTTTGCTGCAAGCCGGTGGCATCTACTTTCAGGGTATAATCCTTGGTGCTATCGGTAGATACAGTACCTGAGTTGACTATCGTATTGAATGTTGTATCAGTAGCTATTTCCCAGTTAACCGAAACAGGACTCATAGGAATATCGAGTGTGATGCGGGTCCAGAGAATAACACGGTCGGCCAATGGGTCGCCCGATGCCACCCCATGATAGAACGGAAACATAGCGGGATTTAAAGCCGAGCGCGAAGAGCCGGTTGGAGATTGAGCAAATACATTTTGAAGAAGAAATAGAGACAATAAGAGGGCGGAAAACTGTTTCATGCAAATTGGTTTATAGGCTGAAAATAAAAATAATTGCGGGCCGTAAAAGAACGATGAAATTGACCAAGCGAATGTTTGATTCACTCGGATTCACCGGAGGTATATATGCGAACCTTTCCAGGGCAAAGCCAAATCTTATTTCTTTACTGCACTACCCGATTATTGATATAAATATACAGACGCTCAACCATCCAGGTAAAGAAAAGCCACTCGGGAATGAACTCGAGTTGAATGAGGACCATAATATTCCAACCGGTTTTATACTCCCAGGGGCAGGAGCCGGTGAGCAGTTTGAGCAGATAGCCGCTGGTAAATTCAATGATATAAAGCAGCACTACATACAGCGGCAGGCGATACCAGATGGGCCAATGCGCCACTTTATGATGAAGCAGCAAACCGAGGATGGGAATGAATCCATAGATAAAAGCCATCCAGACATACGTGTGTCCCGTCATAAATATGAGGGGCTGGTCGCAGAAGGGTTGTTGCGTAATCAGCGCCATGAAGGCGGTGAAGAACACTTCGGTGGTGATGCCCAGGCAGATGAAAAAAATAATCATGAAGAAAGTGTGGCCTCTGCGGTGTTTGGTAAATGGCATGGGGGAGAAGGATTAGTTAGCGGGCAAATAATTAGCGCATGCAATATTCAAACAAGAAATGAATTGTGGTCAACTATTTTTTCTGTTGCGCTACTCCTTCTTGCCCTTATCCTCCTCCTTATCTTTTCCAAACAGTTTTCTTAACTCATCAGGCGTTCGCTTCTTCAGTTCTTCATCAATATTCAGCGGCATCTTTGGTTTAATTTTTTGCAAAGGGTGATGAGGGTTGTCATGCAGTTTATTGTCGGGTACCCATTCAAAAAGGTCGTTGGGCTCGCACCGAAGGAACAGACAAATCGCTTCGGTATGCTTTAGCAGAATCCATTTCTTTTCGCCACTCAAATACTTTGCGATAACATGATCGCTAATACCCAGTTTGCGAAGCACCGCATAGTGAAACTTAACTCCTTTTTCGTCCAACAGCTCTTTGATTCGAAGACGTATCATGGCTTGATTATTTAAAGGTGAAATAATAGCTCAGCCGTTGTGTGTCCCTTTTCCTTATCCGGAGCAGGCATGCGGTTGATAGAACGAATTTATGACAGATTCAGAACCTTTGCCGCCAGTTGTCTATGAATTATCAACATACGTTATTGATAGGTCCGGCCCTGTTAATGGTAAAATAAACCATGTCGGTGGTAGAGAAAAGTCTGTCGGCAGTAGATAAAACCTTGTCGCTGGATTAAAAAACCGTGTTACTGGAATAGATCGGTTTGTTAGTGGCATAAAAAGCTTCGTTACCGGTATAAAAATGGCTGTGCAAAAAGGGTTTGTGCCCAATAGCAAAACTTCAAATGGCTGATTTAGCTTCGCCTATAATTATTACATCACCATTCAATTCTACCCTATGAACAGCGATCAAGAAGACCACTTTGGCATGCATCTGAAAGTTGACCTTTTTCTGGTGACCAATGCCTCGGCACTGGCTTTTAACCCCGCCATAGCCACCAACCGCACTTCACTTAACTCCTTTATTAACCTGACGGCCCAAAGCGACAGTACCGCCACCCGCGACATCACGGGTTTTACTGCGGCCAAAAACGAACATCGTGCGCAGCAGATAGCCCAGCTTAAATTGGTGCGGGCGGGCATGATGGGCTACTATGTGGTGAATCCGGATATTAAAAACAGCGGCATTGTTAGTTTTAATGACGGGCAAATTGACAAGTTTCGCGACACCGAGTTGTATATGAGAACCGACCAGGTGCTGGACCTGGCGCTGCCCGTGAAGGCTTTGTTGACGCCTTATGGGGTTTCGGCTGCGCAGGTAGATGCGCTGGACACGCTGAATGGATTGTGGCTGGCCATGGAATCCATTGGCCGCCAGGAAGAATGGGTGAACAAAGCATCGGGCGAAGATGTAGACCGCTACATGGCAAAAACAACCGGGTTGCTTACTAAAACGATAGACGTGTTGATGAAAGTGGTGCAATACAACGACCCCAACCTTTACTCGCAATATACTACTGCACGAATGATTGATGATACAGGTGGAGGCAGCGATAGCCAGGGGTATATTGTTCAAACCTTTACAGTGCCCGGTGGCGGCTCAATCATTTTGCCGCTCACATCAGGAGCTCCCGACCCCACTCTTCAGGTTTATCTGCGCGCTATTAATGGCGATGCTATTGTGTGCACCACCAATTTGCCGGCCAACCCCTGCACCAATGGCTTTGAACTTTTAAAGGGTGAAACATTTAAGGGCACCATAGGCTCTATGAATTTAGATGCCTTGTTGCAGAACGTGCAGGTAACTAATCCGGGCTTATCGCCTGTAATTATAAGAGCGGGAATTAAGGAGGCTTAAAAGAAATAAGCCCTTACTTGCCTTCAAACTTTGCTTTGCGTTTGCCAATGAAAGCAGCGGTGCCTTCGGTAAAATCCTGGGTAGCTACACATTTACCGAACAAGTCAATTTCGGTGTCGAAACCATCTATGCCCGATTTGAAGTGGGCATAGACACTTTGAATAACCTGGGTAATGGCAATGGGAGCCATCGAAGTAATTTTGGCAAGCATGGCGCGGCAAACTTCGAGCAACTCCACCGTCTG
>CANJVG010000227.1 GCA_947478005.1 Bacteroidota bacterium | reverse complement strand
GTCTGGCATTTTTGCAGGGCAGTAATGGACTCGTCCAACAAAATCTCTCCTTGAATAACTTCTAGCTTGTCGGGATAAAATTTGAGCACCTGCTCCTGAATGGCTTTCCAATTGTTTAAAAAAGCAGCATCTAAACCGGGGTCGAACGCTGTGAAATCGGTCAGGTATTTTTCGAAATGGGTACATGAGTCGAAAATGTTTTGGAACATGTCTAAATCCTGTCCATTGAAAATGCGTTTTGCTTTCATAGTTATTTAACTCTTTTGTGTTGCTAATATAAATTATTGTATAGCAACAACAAAATGTTCTATTTCTATCTAAAAAAATTGTATTGCCGTTAATATTTTTTGTGTTGCTAAGCACAAACTTTGTATTGCTACTAAGAAATATTGCATAGCAGTATAAGAACATTGCATTGCTATATACATTTGTTGTATAGCCATTAAATTATTTTTGATAGCTACTTACCTTTATCGATGCAGCTTATTAGCAACACAAAAGATTTTATTAGCAATATAATAATTATGAACAGCAACACAAAATATCTCAATAGCGATACAATGTTTTATTATAGCAATGCAATGTTTCTTACTAAAAATAGAGCCTCTTTTAATAGAAATGCAATAAACTTTTTTAAATATAAGATAGCGTTAATTAAAAAATTAAGGAAGTTAAATAGCTATATAGAATAGTTTGTCGGCTATCATCCATTTTGGCTTCCCCTACATCGCGCTCGGCTTAGTATCGAAAAGACTTAGCGGGTTTTTGAACCCTGCCGGGTCTGTGACAATTCCATTTTCCTTCTCCCCCTTTTAGGGTGATAAGCCTGGGTAAGATCTACCCATTATTGGGGATGGTATCAGAACATTAAAAGCGCAGTTTTGCCCAGTTTAAAGAACGACCATCAACTATGACGAAAAAAAATCGCCTTGCGCAAAAGAATTTGCCTATTACATATGAGCAGGAAACACCGGGGAAACAACCGGTAGAAACCCATGCCGAGAAATGGAACTCTGGACCGACCCATCTTGGTGAAAGCGTGTGCATCTTCCTTAGAATTACTTTCTTCAACCTGAAGCCATAAAAGCAATAGCCTGAAAAATTACAGCGCATTGTTGAAAAAAAGCCGCCATGCTCCTCCCCCTTTTAGGGTGATAAAGAATTTATAAAATAGCCCAATGCGGGGAGTTGCAATGTTGGTTAGGATTACCTGATTAACAGCAAACAAAAAGCATGTAGGAAGCCCTTCGCGCTTTTTTTATTTTCCCTTAAACACCGGCTTGCGCTTTTCTGTAAAGGCCGTTACTCCTTCTATGTAATCTTCGCTGCGGCCGGCCAGCTCCTGGCCATAATATTCTTCGAGCAACATTTCGGGCAGGTTGGCGGTGTAAGCTTTATTCAGCATCTTCTTTATCAGGCCATAAGTTTTGCCGGGGCCGGTAGCATAGCGCGTGGCCAGTTCGTTCACTGCCGCGTCCAGTTCTTCGGCAGGCACCACCTTATATATAAAGCCCAAATCAAAAGCCTCTTTTGCAGTAATTTTAGAAGCCAGGGTAATCAATTCAAAAGCCTTGTTATAGCCCACCAGTTTGGGCAGAAAAAACGAAGAGCCTGAGTCGGGCACCAAACCCACGTTGGCAAAAATTTCAATCAGCGAAGCATTTTCCGAAGCCAGAATCATGTCGCAGGCCAGCGCCAACGAGGCACCCGCGCCTGCAGCCACTCCGTTCAGTTTACAGATGACAGGTTTAGGCATATCGCGAATGGCCATAATCATCGGGTTATATCTGCGCAAAACAGACTCGCCCAAACTGCGCTCGCCCAACTTGCCTTTAATATCTTTCAAATCCTGCCCGCTGCAAAAAGCCTTGCCCGTGCCGCTGATCACCACCGTGCGCACCGTTTCATCCTTCGTTGCCTTTTTCAGCGCATCAATAATTTCGGCACTCATTTCCTCATTGAAAGAATTGAACAACTCGGGGCGATTGAGGGTGATAGAGCAAATACTGTTTTCGATCGTATAGAGCAACGTGTTATACATAAGTTTGAATTTTATCTGTGAATCGGTGGCAAGGTTTTAAAACAATTTTGGAACGAAAGTAAAGGCTATAAACTGCGCGCTGAACCCAACAAAATAGCCCCAGAAAACTTCGCGAGAGGTATGCGCGCTTAATATTAGTCGCGCAGTGCCGATGATGCCTGCCAACAAAATAACACCCACCAACACAAACCGCAAATCGTAGATGGAAGAATTAATAAGAATGAAGGTTAGGCCCAGCAGATTGCCTGCCGCTGCTGCGTGCAAACTTATTTTGCTGAAAATATTAATCACCAGCGCCAAAAAAATGCAGAAGCAGGAACCAAGCATCATGTAAAACAACATTTCATTTGACGGAACCTTCATGTTCACATTGTGCGGCTTAAACATCCAGGCCGTCCATAAATAAAAAGTAGCCGTGGCTATAAAAGGAATAATGCGCTCGTTGGCGGTGTCCAGTGCCAACGATTGAATCATGTCCAGCCGCTTCATCATCAGCAACCAGATTGCAGGAAAGATAAAAGTGAGGGCAAAAACAATGATGAGCCACACGATATGCAGCTTCTCGCCAAAGTAGCCGTAGCGATTCGGATTAGCCGCCAAAATCAATAGCGTGCCGTAAGTAGGAAAAAGAATAGGATGAAAGAGAAACGAAATTAAACGGGAAGTAAGTTTCATGTAGGGTTATAGTTCTTTGCGTAAGCGCGCCACCGGAATATTTAATTGTTCGCGGTACTTGGCAACCGTTCTGCGCGCCACATTGTAGCCGCGGTCGTTCAATATTTTAGTAAGAACAAGGTCGCTGATTGGTTTCTTTTTGCTCTCGCCCAAAATCAAATCCTGCAAAATTTGTTTCACCTCCCGGGTGGAAACTTCTTCACCGGCATCATTGGTAAGGGCTTCATTAAAAAAGTATTTGAGCGAAATAGTTCCGAATTCGGTTTGCACATATTTGCTGTTGGCTACTCTGGAAATGGTAGAAATATCAAAGCCTGTGCGGTCAGCAATATCTTTCAAAATCATCGGCTTAATGCGGGTTTCATCACCGGTAGCAAAATAGTCGTGCTGAATATCAAGCAGCGTATTCATCACCATCAACATGGTGTGATACCGCGATTGAATTGCATCGATAAACCATTTAGCCGAATCAATTTTCTGCTTGATAAAAACCATCGCCTCTTTCTGCTGCTTCGATTTTATCTTCGAATGCTTATAGGTAGTAATCATATCGCGAAAGTGATT
>CANJVG010000226.1 GCA_947478005.1 Bacteroidota bacterium | reverse complement strand
GAATCCATGATAAACTTGCTGAGTGCCTTTAGAATTAGACAAGCTAATCGACACGGGCTGACAGCGCAGAGCTGACGGTTGCAGGTTCTGATTATCCGATAGAAGGGTAAGTTTGTACTCAAAGGGCTGCGACAGCGCTTCTTTACCTTTAATTTGGGTTATTGGGCTTATCATGATATTGTATTGTCGCTATTGATTTGCAATCCGCTTCTTTCTTTTATTCGAGTTCTGTTTTATCTTGCACATCATCTTGTAAATTTGGTTTTTTATAATCAGCAATATGATCAGTGACCTCGCCTATTGAAAAAAATAAGCGATTTAGTTGATCCTTGCTGATTTCAATGGTTGTATCCTCGTGAAGAAGACTGTTACGGATAATTTGAAAAGCCTTGATTTTACTGTGCAAGCCCTGCTTTTGTTGTAGGCCAATTTGATATAAGCCTAGTTTTTCTAACTCAGCTAGGAGCTCTATAGCATTTGGCTTTTTTCTTTTTTCCGTATTTTTTTGTTCTTCGCTGGAGGGTTCTGTAGAAGCTGCTTTGGAAGCTATGGTGCGTGTATCAGCTTTTTTACTGTTCTTATTTGGTTGGTTTAAAAAGGTTTCAAACAATGAAAAAACACTGATGAATAGTGCTCTATTAAGCTCTTTTTGTAAAAATTGAGTAGCCAGATAGTTGGCAACTAATGGTTCTAAGTAATCATTATACTCTTCTCCGTCTTGCTCATAATTGTGGCTATGATATTTCTCTAATAATCTTCTTGTGTTGGCACCACCCAATCTTTCAATCTCATTAAAATCTGGCTCGTCTTTAAATTCTTCTATAGTGGATATTGTTTCGTCAGTTCCATTAATCTCATCAATTTTGCCGATATTGATAGAAGCACGCTGATATCCCTTGCGTAATGCATCAAGAGAAAGTCGTAAGTCGTATTTATTTCGAATGCTTTTAATAAAGAGTTTTTTTAGATCTTCCTCTATGTAATTATTTGGTATATTTCGTGATGTCATTTCAATACTCCTGAACTAGATTTTCTTATGGAGTTGGCGTTGTGAGCTTTCTTTTTTAGTACTTCTGTAACATGCAGCACAGCAAGTAGAATAATCGTGGATATTGTTAGTATATCGGATATTAAAATAACTTGTGTTAGCATGCAAAACTTGGATGTGCACCAATTTGGGAGATTCAAAATTTCAGCCCAATCACCTGGCAATTCAGCAGGTAAGTAATAAAGGTAGTGAAACATTAAAATCGCCAAAGCAAGTAAATATTTTCTGAAGAAAATAAACCCGTACATAATCATAGATATAAGAGTTCCAACAATAACAGGTGTCCATATTATGTGAAATCCGCTCGCCGAAAATCTGCCAAAAATTGCTGAATAATACCAGCCAGCATATACTCCCATCAAAATATTGAGCACTCCAACAAGTAAAGTCAGCTTTCTTGAAATTTCTATGGTAGGTTTCATTCATTAATCACTTTTTTTTGCTTTAAGTATATATTGCCAAATTGTAAGCGCTATAAGTAAAGCCAAAGTTATTAGGTCTGTTACGGCAATGAGTTGAGTTGTAATGCAAAATATAGAAGAACACCATTGAGAAATATTAAATATGGAGCCAACATCTCCCATTAATTCTGAGGGTAAGTAGATAAAATATAGAGCCATAACAATGACCGCAAAAAAATAACGTTTAACAAATACCAGTATAGTCATTAAAATCCAGAGTATTGTTACTATAACAGTAGAAGTTAAAATTGTTTCCATCACTGTTTTAGAAAGTCGTCCAAAGGTCGTTGCGTCAGACCAACCAGCATATACACCAACCATTATGGAAATGACTAAAATCACTAAAGTGATTAATCTCAATATTTCTATTGAAAACGTTTTTGATTTATTCTTAGAAAAATATTTCATATTTTTAGCCTTAAGCCGCAGCAAGTAATAATAGTGGGGAACCCGCTGCTATTACCAGCGCAGTAGCTACCGCTGGGCTAATGCCCGTGCTGGTTGATATCATATCTCCTAAATCCGTTGCATATCCTTGTAACGTGGCGACTGCAGCAGTTGTAAGTGTATAGGGTACAGGCATGGCAGACGCAACCATACTATCTAAGTGTTGTCTGAAGGTTTCTAGCATAGATTGGGCTGGTGATGTTCCTCGTGGAGGAAGTGGAACTGCGGTAATAGTTACAGTAATATTGCATGTGCCTTCGAAGCTCCAATCGCCAGATTCGTTTTTTTCAACAGGTGCTTCAGAATATGTTGCTATAAATTGATTACCTTGTGCCGTATATTCAATTGATCCTAAAGGGCCTGTAAGGCTGCTACTAAGCGACAAGGTACCTTTCTCTGGGTTTATGGAAACTGTCCAGCTTTCTTCAAAACCATCACCAACCACCTGTTTTCCTTCTATGCAAAGAGACGGTTTCTTACCTTCAAACTCCACACTGGACATGGCTTTATTGGATTTTGCTGTAAAGGAGCCAGAAATCGATAGTTTAATGTAAAAAGTAATGTTTCTTCGAACAATAGGGGGGAGTAAATTGATTTCTATTGGAGGAGATAGTGTCATTTTAACATTCGGCATTCCATTGACTAGAGATGCTTTAATCTTGTGTAGGTTATCAACAGCAGCATTTTTAATTTGAGCGATTAGAGTTCCGTTCATTGGTTTCAATCCATTTAGTTTGAGGTGTCTGAGTTTGCTGGGGTATAAAAATTAATGATTGCAGTACCTGGATTTAAATCGGTGACTTTTGCGGTTTTGCCGTCTTTGTCAACAACCCCTGACTGTGTGGTGCCGTCTTGATGTATGATTTCCCAGGTGGTGCCAGGTTGTGCATCTTCTAATTGTCCCTGAATCCAGTGAGTATTTACGGGTAGTGGTGTATACACTGGTGGTGGAGTCGCGGATATATTCGTTGGGGTTCCATCTGTACTCGCCATTGATGTAACACTTGTTGGTAGTGTAATTGGTAATTCAGCAAACGGCAGCGAGCCTTTCTGCATAATAACCTGATCACCCTGAATAGAAACACCACCAGCATTAACAACAATTTGGCTATCACCCGCGGTAAAGCTAATTTCTTGCGAAGATTCAATGATCAACGTACCACCAATGTTGATGGTGAGGTTGCCTTCTTTGACGACCGTTGATGAGGTACCTTGAATCGAGATGGAGCTATTGCCTTTAACATTGAACGCCATATCTTTTTGCGCTTGCAGGTTAACGGTTTTTTGTTCGTCATCAAACATGATAATGTTGGCATCATCTGCATCACCTGAACCCATGGTGCGGCTTTTGATGCCGGATTGGTAGGGCGTTGATTCGGGAGTG
>CANJVG010000225.1 GCA_947478005.1 Bacteroidota bacterium | reverse complement strand
ATAGTTTCGATAGCCGATAGAAAAGGAATTGTCAAATATGTAAATGAAAAGTTTTGCGAAGTATCGAAATACAACCGCGATGAACTGATAGGCAAGAGCCATGTCGTTGTAAATTCAGGCCATCATGATAAGGAATTTTGGAAGCAAATGTGGGGCACCATAACCAAAGGCGAAATATGGAGAGATGAGGTAAAAAACAGAGCCAAGGATGGGTCATTTTATTGGGTAGACTCTACTATTATTCCTTTTATGAAGGATGGGGTAATAGAAGAGTACATTTCGATTCGGTACGAAATTACAGATAGTGTAAGAAACAAGGAAAATATTTTATCCCAGAAAGTATTTTATGAAAATATCCTGCACAATATACCGGTAGATATAGCGGTGTTTAACGAAAAGCATCAATACACCTTTTTGAATAAAGAAGCTATTAAAAACAATGAATTGAGGGAGTGGCTGATAGGCAAGGATGATTTTGACTATGCCAAGCTAAAAGGATTGCCTGCTTCCTTTGCTCAAGCCAGAAGAGATAAGTTTAATGAAGTGCTGGCCAGTGATGATGATATTGTGTGGGTAGATAAGCAACTGGCTCCTACCGGAGAAGTAAGGTTTAAGGAAAGACGTTTCCATACATATGCAGATAGAAAAACGATGATTGGTTATGCTGTGGACATAACATCTTTAAAAACGAATGAGCTGGAGTTAGAGCGCAGTAGGGAAGAGCTTTTGTTCCTGAACAAAAACCTGGAAACAGAGATTGAAACCAGGACCCGGGAAATAAAACTTTCAAATACCAGTCTTGAAAATTTCGCCTACTCCATTTCGCATGATTTAAAAGCTCCTTTGCGTAATATTGGTTCGTTTTCGGGCTTATTGCAAAGAGCCATAGAAAAGAACAACCCAGCGGAGATAGATCAATTTCTGCAATTTATAAATGCTGGAGTATTTAAAATGACGGAGCAAATAAATGCGCTGTTGAAATTTTCTACTTATGGAACTACTCCACTTAAGTTTTCTGAATTCAGCCTGCAGGAGGAGGTAGACAAAGCTTGTAAGCTTTACAGTAATTTCATTGAACCAGATCAATTTACCTTTGAAAATAAAATTGAGGCAAGTGTCAGGGCAGATAAAAGCCTGGTAAGCACGGTGTTGGAAAATCTGCTATCCAATGCCATTAAGTATTCCATGCCTAAAAACGAGGTACACCTGCGGGTTTACGAAAAATGGATAGACGGTGAGCTTGTTTATTGTGTGGAAGATAAAGGAATAGGTTTTGACATGACCTATTACGATAAGATTTTTGGTTTATTCCAACGGCTACACGGGCAAGAGGTAGAGGGATTGGGTATAGGGTTATCGCATGTGAAACGAATAATAGAGCGACACAACGGAAAGATTTGGGCCGAAAGCCAGGTGGGAGTTGGTACTACATTCTACTTTACTCTGCCTACAGTAAATGCGCGGGAAATGGATACAGCTCCAAAACTGAAAATAGCATAGATAAATCTATACGCTTGGGCATAAATAGTATGCTGCAACTGAGCGCTTTTGAATCTAAACCAGTAGTTTAATGCTATACGGCTATCCAAAAATCCTATCCGCTTTTGATTAGACCTAACCCCAAAGCCTTTATTCAAAACTAAGTTCTCGGGTTTTATGCTCAACCGCCACTGGCTTTAGTTCCAAAAATGGCTCCATAATCAACAACTTGTAGGATATGGGCTTTTTTAGGACAAAAAAAGTGCTTTTCGGATAAATTTACAATTACAAATCAGGTCATTTTAATCACAAATCGAAGATTTTTGATTAAAAATGGCCTTTAGGAATGAGGCACCTTATCTGCCATCCTACAAAATAAAGGCAGCCCCTGTTGCCGGGCTGCCTTGGTTAAATTCTACTGCTTCGCGATAAAAATTAAACAGCTAACTGGTTAAAAAGAACGAACAGCGCGCACATAGTTTGAACTGTCTACCTTGTCGTCATAGTAGGCATTCCCAAAGAGGAAGGAGAAGTACCACGCAGAGCTCGCATCGCCCTCTGTACTGCTCCAATACCATTCGTTTGCAAAACCGCCAACCACATTTCTTTGTAAGTATAAAAGATACAGTTCGTATTTTGAAGGTAAGTACCAATCACCATACGTAATGCCGCTATCGGTTACAGAATAATCGGCACAAACTTTTGCCGCAAAACTTCGTGACTTTTTATCCGCCATCTGTAGGGCAACTATCATGCTCGTATTCATAGCCCCTGCGCCTAATCCATCACCTGTGGTGCCTGTATATCTGTAGGTTCCATTGTACCATTGTATTCCTGTACTTTGGTCAGCTGCGGCAGCAATTAAACCGTGCTGCCCGTTATCATACACATAAAACACAATTCCACCGCCATATCTTTCGCCTATCATGTGCGCAGGATAGCCAACAGCCGAATCAGGTGTGCCATTTTCTGAAAATGACGCATAGGGCACACTTATAAGTTGGTTTGTGCCAGTTATAGCGTAAGCGGTTCCGCCCTTTGGATCGGTTTCCGTTTGGATAAAATAAGGTCCGTTTGCCCAGTTAATGCCAGCAAATGTGCCTGTTACCGGTTTTCCTGTTCCAATTTCAAAACTTACCAATCCATTGGCGTTGGTGCTTGGCGTTTGAGTTTCTACATATACAGGCGCTCCAAAAATAGAACCTTGAATGATGCTAATACGCATACCAACTGGCGCTGATTTTACTAACGCATTTCTGCTGTTGCGAATAACGGCCTGATAGCTCATTTTTTGAGGAGCCTGCGCAAAGCTGCCCTGCATGATAAGTAGGGTGGTGATGATAGGTATGAATTGTTTCATCTTAGCTATTTCTAATTATATTGAATGTTTTAAGGATGGTAATGTTCTCTGCTACATTCAGGAAACAGGCTGTTAGAATCCGTGTTTTAAAGGCCATCGTCAATAGTTGTGGAGGGTGTATACTTCCGGGTGATTAATGCCCGGGAAACTCTCCCGGGGTCTGCAGGCAACGTACGCCATAAACCCTAATACAAACAATAGGCACATAGACTCATTTTAGCAAATCGAGGGGTAAGCTTTTCGCATTTTAAGGGGCAGGGATTAAACAAACAGACTGGGAGGAGTCGATTTGATAATTTGATCGTTTGGTGATTTGATGATAAACAGCCATCCTCCTGCGTCACGCGCAAAGCCGCGTGCCACCTACCAAACAACAAAGGCAGCCAAGATACTCTTGGCTGCCTTTGTTATAATCTGCTGCTGTGTTGTCTGCTAAATGCAGATAAGAACAACTAAATAACTACTGTATTTACTTTTTCTGCAGAGCCTCAATCTGCTGCTGCATCCGTTTGTTTTGCTGCTGCATCCGCTCGTTTTGTTTCT
>CANJVG010000224.1 GCA_947478005.1 Bacteroidota bacterium | reverse complement strand
CTCAGAAGTCGAAGTCATTGCACCGGTAAAGCTGCGGGAGCGTGTAATGAAAGAACTCGAAAAAGTCATGAGATTCTACAGAGTAGAATCCGACTAGTAAAAACCAACAAGATTTTCTTAAACCCTAGACCCATTTCAGAGGGGGTCTTAGATTAATATGTCGGTCAACTAATTCGATGTCCGAAGTTTTATTGAAAGTATCAGTAGTAGATACAGACACGATTCTTATTATCAATTCGAATCAACTGGAGCTCCACAAGCCCGCGAAAACTGGTTGATTATGACGAGAAAGGAAAGGTCATCTCACAGAAACTAAAACAGGCTGCCTGATCAGTCCGCCAGGTAAGCCATCGTCAATTGGAAGTGCCTACTTCACAGCTTCTAACTGGCGACATAAAAGCGGACAATTCATGTGCTTCAGAACCGGACAAGTCTAAAAGCTCGCGACATCAAGGCGATCAATGTCTTGTAAGTGTTAATCTCTTCAAATAGCATGAGTTTCAAGATGGCCTAACGGTAGCAATGTTGAGGTAACTCATACAATTTTTGAAATTTGACTAAATTCTTTTGATTTAATTTAGCTGGCCAAATGAAAAATAAATCTAAAAACAACAAATCTAAAAACAACTCTAATGTGTTAAGCATCAATAGTTCGATTGCCGAATATCAATCAGCGCTTGAATTATTTAGAAATTATCCAACAATGCCCACGTACTGTAGATTGTTGGATAAAACGCTATCGGCTAATATTCAAATTGAAACGATCGAGTCTGAATTAAAGCAGCTGATGGGGGTAAGTAAACAGCAATTTTTTTGTTATAGAGGCAGTGAATATTTAAGAAAAAATTCAGGCTTATTGCGAGACTCAAATTTAGATCTCCCTGATTTAATATCAGGTGTCGAAACATCTGAAATATTATGGAAAATATTCAAATCATTCAAAAGTGATGATTTGTACGGTTTTGAAAATTATTTGGTTGGAGACACTGACTATTGCTATCTGACGTCATTAAGTGAAGATTTAACTGAAACTTCAACAGCCCCGACGACTTACGAAAGGTCGCCAGAACTTACTCAACTTGGTTATGAATTTGCATCAGCTTTGATAGAAATGGAGAAATCCTCAAGAACCCTACAAGAAAAGGTTGAGAAGTTAGGATTCAAAATGGTTCCGTGGAGTGCTTGGACTGTGGGCATACTTGAGCATCGCCCAGAACTAAGAGATGGTTTGGTAGATTTTTCTGATTACTTATCATCGTACTTTGTTGATGATGAAAATTCACAAGAATCATCTAATCAATTAAATATAAAGCGAATAAAAATAAATCAAGAAAATTCAAAATCATTATTAAAGATTGTGGCCTTCTTGTTATTTTATCCACTTATAAAAGATTTAAGTGATAAAAATAAAGGCATCGAATTTGATGATTTTTGGATTGAAAGATTAGTCAATTATTCGTCAATAGATAGCTATCCGAAGCTAAATGAAAAAGCAGAATATATATTGGCGATTTCAAATTATCTATTAATGTGTGGAAAGTTCGGGGCTAGTTCTGTTGAAAGTGAACTAGTCACTGTAGATGAATTAAAAAGAAAATTCCTTGTTAATTGCAGTGCTGAGTATCTTGATACTGCTTGCTTAGCACTATTGCCAGCTGCAGGCTTCTCTCAAATGGTTGCTGCAATTAATGCTTTTGAAGGCGACAGGGAAGACGACTATTTTCTTGATGATGTATTGAGAGTGTCGGATTATGGTGTAACCGGTATCCCTAACAAAAAACATCTTGAAAAAATTTATAGTGACGGTTTCAAAGGTATGAATGTTGATTTAATCGACGTTCTTAAAGAAAAAACTGACAAGAAAATTAAAAAATGGATGCTACCTCTTACTGAAGTAGGAAATCTGCACCATGTATATAGTAACTTTTGGAATGATGAAGTAATACTAGAGAAAATCAGTGAATCTCTTACCCATGCTGACAGGGAACAAAATATTTCTTGTCAGTTTTCATCAAATGACGTAAGAGATATAACTTTACATCCTGACGTTTATGCTCAAGATCATCACCCTGCAATGTTCGCAAGGAGATTTTCAAATAAAGTCGACTTTTTGCATATTGAAGATAAAGAGTGGTTAGCATTTGCTAAATCACTTAATTCTGCGGGTCAAAAAAGATTTCTCTGTATATTGATGGCACTGTTCTTTACTCGAGCTGGTTATCAAAGATTTTACAATGTAAATAATATTAAAATTGATATACCGAGTTGGATAGAATTATTGCAAATTGCGCAACCATTGAACTCATTTGGGATAGTTCAACAATCAATTTCGGATATGTTTGAATTGGTTGAGGATATTCCAGTAATATTCAAAGGCAGTCTTCAGGAATTTTTGCCCTCCATAAAATCTGATAAATTGCCCCTTAAATCCAAAGACGGCGATAAATACCAGATGTATAGAAAGGACTTGCTTTCATCTGGGTTGCTACTTGATAAGCTGAACACGGAAAGTCAGGATTCCCTTATCAAAGGCTATTTATTAGCTCGAGATAAAGATCTTGCTGTTTTAAATTTAAATTCAGCCGCATTACAAAACTATTTCTTAGCTGTTGAGGGTGAGCTTCGTTCTCGGATTGTCCCATTTGACAATCAACTTATTGATGAACTTCAGTACTTCAGAATAGATATAGATTTTGTTAAAGATTTAAATACAAAATCTCGCGTAGGTAAGATACGCGGGTTGTATGGAATAATATTATTACTTGAAAATTTCACTAAACTATCAGAGCCTTCAAGACGTAAGTTGATCAAAATTGCACCATTAGCGATGCACAAAGACTGCTCTCACTTTATAAATTCTCTAAATAAATTTAGAGAGATTAGAAATTCGGTTCAGCATGCAGATCAATCAAGTTCTGCAATCCAAGATTTAGTTAATTTGGTTAATACAACTGAGGGATTAATATTTGGTGAAGGTCAAATTATTGATATTTTGTGCAACACGAAAAAATAGTCATTATTGAGTTGCTTACCCATGTCCCATGGTATTTTCCCTCTTCTTAGTATTTACTATCTTCCCGAGCATGACATTCACGTTTAATGGCACAGATGCCGTGCTGGTAGATTATCAGGATTATCACTGAAAGGAGATAACTATGACGCGAATGCACAACCTCACGGTTATCCTGCGTGCTGCGTCACTATTCTTAGTGTCCAGTTTTCTCTTGAATATGCAATGAAAGATCCAAAAATCTGACCGAGGGGGCAAAAATGAGTGGTGGGACAAATATGTGGTGTAGTAATTGTGAAGACATAACAGAATGTAAAGCTGTTCCAGCTATAGTGGTCCCGGGTTTTAAGACAATGGTTTAAGTTGTGCCCTGTACAGGGGGTAGGTGAAATGAGTGAATCAAAACAGCGGCAGTTCCATACGCCGGAACTTAAGGCGAAAGTTGGTCTTGAAGCCATACGGGGGATTAAGACACT
>CANJVG010000223.1 GCA_947478005.1 Bacteroidota bacterium | reverse complement strand
GTGCAATGTCCACAGTTGCTGCAAGAAATCATAGATACGCTCATAAAAGCTCCTACTACAAACATTAATAATACCTTTTTCATAATTCTTTTGGGTTTAGTTAATTAATGTCACAATTATATAAATGTAAATTGAATTGGCCAAAAAATGGTTATTCCGTATATTGCCCAATTCTTACTATGCTAGTATTTTAGGCAGTTTCCCGTTGTTTCATAAACTGCATATCATAGAGACGCTTATAGTATCCATTCATAGATAGCAACTCTTCATGGGTTCCGAACTCTTTTAGTTCACCTTTGTCCAGCACTAAAATTTTATGTGCATTGCGAATGGTAGATAATCGGTGGGCGATTACAATGGACGTTCTGCCTTTTACTAAAGTTTCAATGGCATGTTGAATCAACTCTTCGCTTTCAGTATCTACAGATGAAGTGGCTTCATCCAAAATCAGAATGCTGGGGTCAAACACCAGTGCCCGAACAAATGAGATCAACTGACGTTGACCCATTGACAAGGTTGCCCCTCGTTCCATTACAAGATAATCATAGCCTCCGGGTAGTTTTAAAATGAATTCATTGGCTCCAACGAGCTTTGCAGCGCGAATTACTTGTTCGCGCGAAATGTTTTCGTTGCGAAGCGTTATGTTTTCATAAACACTTCCGGCAAATAGAAACACATCCTGCAATACGGCACTCATTTTTGAACGCAGAACAGATAGTTCGTAATGGCGAATGTCTACACCATCTACTTGGATGGTTCCTTTGTTGATGTCGTAAAATCTTCCTAAGATAGAAATGGTGGAGGTTTTACCGGAACCGGTGGCACCAACAATTGCAAGGGTTTCCCCCGCATTTAAATTGAAGGAAATGTTTTTGAGCACATAGTTTTCGTCCTCATAAGCAAACCATACATTTTGGAAAGAAATTTTTCCTTCTACCTTGTCAGGAGAATGGGTGCCTTTGTTTGGGATGGATTCGTCTTTATCAAGCAATTTGAAAACCCTTTCGGATGCAACAATACCGCGCTGAATGACATTTACCTTATCGGCAATGAAACGTAGTGGTCGAAAGAGCATATTGATAAGCAGGACGAAACCAGAAATAATTCCCACACCTTTAATATCGAGGGGGTTTTCGTTGAATGCTGTGCCACCAAGAATTTGATTGGAGGCCATCCAAACCATGCAGCCTATAGAAATGGCCAAACAAACTTCTACAGCCGGAAAGAACAACGAGAAATACCAGATGCCGCTGATATTGGCATCACGCAGGGCGCTGTTGATTTCTTTAAATTTACCCATCTCTTTTTCCTCCACATTGAACACCTGAATGATTCGCATACCGGTGATGTGTTCCTGCAAAAACGCATTTAAACGACCTATCTGCATGCGCTCTTCCTGAAAAGATTTTTTCACCCCTTCCTGAAACCAGCGAGTGAATTTTAGCAGTAATGGAAGAACCAAGAGACTTGCTAAAGCTACTTTCCAGTTGACATATAACATAGAGCCGATTACGGCCACAATGGTAAGCATGTCGGCAAGTATGCTAATGAGACCCTCACTAAACGTGTCATTAATAGCTTCAATGTCGGTGATGGTGCGGGTAGTAGAAGTGCCTATGGGTGTGTTGTCGAAATATTGTAATCGTGAGTGAAGAATGTGGCTATAAACACGAACGCGCATATCCTTTACAATGCTTTGGCCTATCCAAGCAGTGATATAGTTGAAGATGTAACGAAGCACTCCTTCGGCCACAAGAATGCCTATCATCCAAAGTGAGGCGATTTTTAGTTTCTCGAAATCGAATGTTTCTTTACTTATGAAATGGTCAGTGGTGTAAATGATAATGAGCGGACGACCTACGGACAAGACCGCCAACACAACCGACAGAACAATGGCAGAATAGAACACCAGCCGGTAAGGGTCGGCTAAGTGAATTATTCGCCTGAGTAAATTGAAATCGAGAAATGGCTTTTTATCGCTCTTCATAAAGGGGGCGAAAGTAGGAGAATAATGAAATGACGAGCGTGAAAAATTTTCGAACATTCTATCGATGATTATTCAAAACAAAACTGCGTTCGGATGGAAATGAGTTTCAAACCTTTGAAACATTCTTAGTTTTGAATCGAACAGATGATGGTTTCTTATAGAGAAACTACTTGAAAACAGGGATGAATTATGATGGACCAGCGGCTATTACTTAAACTCGGGCTTAAACTTTCGCCTCAGCAAATTCAGTTGATGAAGCTGATGATGGTGCCCACCGCACAACTGGAACAGCGAATAAAAGAGGAGATTGAATCTAATCCGGCTTTGGAGGAAGGGGAAGGTGGCGAAGATGAGTTGCCCGAAACGGAAGCGGAGGTTGGCGATACACCAACGGAGACAGAGCCAACGGAAACAGAAAACGATGCGGAGGCAGAAGCTGCCGAAGAAGAATTGAAGGTAGACGATGAGGTGGATATGAGTGAGTATTATGACGAAGACGATGAGGGCGTAGCAGATTATAAAACTGCTGACCCCAGCGAATTTCACGACCCGGATGATGACAAAAAAACAATTCCGGTAGTTACCTCTTCCAGTTTTCAGGAGTTTTTGGAGGAGCAGGTAGGTATGATGGATTTGGATGAACGCCAACAACATATTGCTCTGCACCTCATTGGCAGTTTGGATGATGATGGGTATTTGCGCAGAGACCCCGATGCCATTGTTGATGATTTGGCTTTCCGTCAAAACATTATGACCGACAAGGCTGAGTTGGAGCAAATTCTACTGCGGATTCAAAAATTGGAGCCGCCCGGTGTTGGAGCGCGCACGCTGGAAGAATGTTTGCTTCTTCAACTTAAAAGAAAGGAAGACCCTACCGTTTTTACCGAAATCGCCATTCGCATTGTGCAGGAATATTTTGATGCCTTTGCCAAAAAGCATTATGCCCGGTTGCAGAATGTTTTTGACATGGACGGAGCCAAATTGAAAAAGGTACTCGATGAAATTACTCGGCTGAACCCTAAGCCCGGCAGTGCTTACAGCGGAAGCAGTGGCGATGCTCAGCTTACTATTATCCCCGATTTTATTTTAACCAATAATAATGGAGAGTTAAGTATCGCGCTTAACTCAGCCAATGCACCTGAACTGCGCGTGAGTAATCACTTTCGCGATATGATTACTACCTATAAGCATTCGAAGATAAAATCGAAGCAGCAGAAAGAGGCGATGGTTTTTATTAAGCAGAAAATTGATTCGGCTAAATGGTTTATCGATGCAATTCAATCGCGGTATCACACCATGTTGATGGTGATGAATACTTTGCTTGATATTCAGCACGATTATTTTGCTACCGGTGATGAAACCCGCATTAAGCCGATGATTTTGAAAGATATTGCCGACCGTACCGGCTTTGATATTTCTACAATTTCCAGAGTAGCCAACAGCAAATATGTGCAAACCGAATTCGGAACTATTTCGCTCAAATACTTTTTTAATGAAGCCCTTACCAATGATGCCGGTGAAGAAGTTTCCACCCGGGAGGTGAAACAAATT
>CANJVG010000222.1 GCA_947478005.1 Bacteroidota bacterium | reverse complement strand
CTGTGTGAACTCATTTTGCCTTTGTCTAACGTCTATTGTCTTAATTCAGGTTCGATTCTTTGGCCAATGTATTTACATAGTCCATTTGCTCCTTATTGCCTTTCAGTTCCTTGCGAATCACCTTCTCGGCAATTTCCAGCGCCATTAAACCAACGCTGTTTTTCACTTCAGCAATGGCAGCCTTCTTCTGGATTTCAATTTCGCGGAAAGCCATTTGCATTTTCTCTTCCGCTTCTTTTTGTGCGCGCGCCAGAATATCATTCTTCACTTTTTCAGCCGCTTCTTTGGCATCGTGCAGAATCTGGTTTCTTTCTTCCTTCGCCTGATTCAACAATTCTTCGTTTTTAGCTACCAGCTTGCTCATTTCTTCACGAGCCAGGTTCGCCTGATTCAATGAGTTTTCAATGGTTTGTTCACGCTCCTTAATCATCGCCAGGATTGGTTTCCAGGCAAATTTGGTAAGGAGGAAAACAAGGATGCTGAAGGTAACACACATCCAGAAAATAAGTCCAATCGCGGGTTTGATTAATTCCATTTTTCTTAATTTTTAGTTTTTACTGTTTCACTTTTGCTTAAAAGAAAAAAATCGGGCAACGCAGCCAACCGCTTTTGCTGCCCGATAAATTTTGGGTTTACTTGAATACTACAAGTAGACCAACTACCATTGCGAAGAAAGCCGCACCTTCTACAAGGGCCGCTGTCAAAATCATGCTGGAACGGATGTCATTAACGGCTTCAGGCTGACGAGCGATAGACTCGAGAGCACCTTTACCGATTTGTCCGATACCAACACCTGCTCCAAGAGCCGCTACGCCAGCACCTAATGCTGCAATACCGTATGCGTTTGAGATTCCTTCTGCTAATAATACTGGATTAAGCATGTTGTTTTGTTTTAGAAAAGTGAAAAAATAGAGTTTATAATATGATTAATGATGTGCTTCGTGGTGTGGTTCTTCTACGGCACTGCCAAAATACATGGCACTTAACAGCACAAATACGTAAGCCTGTAAGAAAGCTACCAGCAATTCCAGACAACCCATAAATACCGTGAAGGCTACAGATACAACGCTTACGCCTAATCCTGCCCCAGTACTCATTTCACCAAAGATGAAAATGAGCGCAAAGAATGAAAGAGCGATAATGTGACCCGCTGTCATGTTGGCGAATAATCGTATCATCAATACGAATGGACGAAGAAATACACCCAAAATTTCGATTGGAGTAAGGATCAACAACACCGGTTTAGGAACACCCGGCATAGCAATAATGTGGTGCCAGTAATGTTTGGTTCCGTTTATGGTAGTAATCACAAAGGTGATAACCGCCAAAACCATGGTGAATGCAATGTTGCCGGTAAGGTTAGCCCCACCCGGAATAACCGGAATAAGACCCAATAAGTTATTGAACAGAATTAAGAAGAACACGGTAAGGAGGTAAGGGACAAATTTTTCGTATTTAGGGCCAATACTCGGCTTTGCAACTTCATCGCGAATAAAAAGGATAAGCGGTTCTAAAAACGATTGCAGCCCCTTTGGTGCTTTGTTCGGGTTCTTAGTATAAGAAGCAGCCACAGAAAGGAAAACCCAAAGCAAACAAACTACGCTGAACATAAGCGTAGCTACATTCTTAGTAATAGAAAGGTCGATAATGCTCGCGGTAGTTGCTTCGTCAATTTCACCTGCTTCGTTTACGGCTACCAAGTGGTTTTCTTCTAATTTATAACCGTTATAGGCAGCATGCCCGTGTTCGAAGTTGCTGGAAAGAAAGCAAGCGAAGCCTTTGTTAGAGTAAACAATAATCGGCAACGGAAGTGAAATTGCACTATGACCCTCGCCCAGAATATGCCAGTCGTGAGAATCGCTGATGTGCTCAATAATCATTTTTCCTGCATCGAATTTCTTTTCGGTTGCGGCTTCATGATTTTCAGTTACTTCTTCAGCAAAAGCCGAAAAAGAAAACGAAGCAAAAAAAGCGATGAAAACCGCTGTGAGTATATGTTTGAAGGTATTGTTGGAAGTGTTGTTCATAGCCGTTTTTCAAAAAGCGGTGCAAACATAGAAGAATATGGGAATTGTCGAAATGGATGGCGGAGAAAAATAACGAAACCTACAGGTCTCGGATCATCATGTATTTCAGGATTGCACGACAAAAATCACCTCAATCTTAGCCGTCATCTCCACTTTTGCTTTCACTGAATTGGAAATCAAACAGGCTGCTTCCGATTTATGAAGAATGCGCTCTGCCCGCTCTCTGTCTTTTTCTTCTTTGATAACAACCACCGGGTATAACTCAACACGCGTCATTAAAAACTTTCCTTCCACCTGTTCCAAAATCCCTTTACTATCTATCTTAAAAGAAACGAAGTCAAGTTTTGAATTCTCTGCTATCGATAAAAAGGTTGTCATTAAACAACTGGCTACTGCTGCTGTAAATAAATGTTCCGGAGACCAAACGCCTTCTATTCCTTTCGGAAAGTTGGGTGGGGTCGCCACCTCGATAGTTGTGTTCAATTCGGGTGAAGTCATTGTGCCCTTGCGGTCACTTTTCCATTCTATGTTTACATTGTATGCATGTGGTTCCATTTTTCTGAGTTTTTAGTATTTCCGAATATTGTTCAACAAGTCAGCCTTCTCTATAAATCCGACATTTCTCCAAACGTTCTGTTTGTTTTTATATAATAACAGTGTGGGCAAAGCATCTACCTTTAATAGTTTGGCGATCGCTTGATTATTATCTGCATCAATACGAACCACTACCAAAGAGTCAGCCATCTCAGTTTTTATCGCTTCGAGATAAGGAGCCATTTTCTTGCAGGGTCCACACCAGGTGGCATAAAAATCAATCAGCACCTTCTTATCTGTATTTATCAGCTGTTCAAATTCAGCCGAAGTCATACCTACACCATTAGCACTTTCTTCGGGAAGATTAGCTGCTCGCCATTTCATAATACCTCCGTCCAGCTCATACACTGATTTAAAACCTAACGAGCGCATCTTCTCAGCAGCAGAATGACTTCTGCCTCCACTCAGGCAATACACAAAAACAGGATTGTCTTTATTCAGTTGACCGATACCTGCTTCAAAATCGCTGCCATTCCAATCTATGTTTTTGGCGTTTCGCAAATGCCCATTGCCAAACTCATCGGGGGTTCGCACATCAATAACCGGAGCGGCAGGTAACTCATTTATCTTCTCTGCAAAACTGACTGCATCTAAATTAAAACTTCCTTTTTGCGCGTTACCCGAACAACTGTTCATTACAAGCAATACAAATAACGGGAGGAATAGAAATAGCTTTTTCATAATTAGGCGTGTTGTTGAATGATTTGTTTTAGAAAGTCAGCAGGCACTACTCCGCTTTGGCGCCACTTTATTTGTCCGTTTTTAAACAGAATAAGTGTAGGCACTCCCTGAATTTGATAAGCGGAAGACACCTGCGGGTTTTTATCTACATCAATTTTGATGATTCGTGCCGAGTCACCGATTTTACCGGCAAGCTCCTTTAAGATAGGTGCCATCATTTTACATGGTCCGCACCATTCTGCCGAAAAATCTACCAGTACCGGAGTGTCTGAGTTTATCAACTCAGCAAACGAGTTTGATTTGTTTGTTTCCATTTTAGTTTGATTTTATTTCTTCAAATTCAACTTCTTCTATATTGTCTG
>CANJVG010000221.1 GCA_947478005.1 Bacteroidota bacterium | reverse complement strand
AATCAGCCGCAACTATATGTGGCTCTGCAACTTTCTCATACTTAATACCAAGCAATTTCAGCTGTGCTTCTATTTCATCATCGCTGAAGGCGCGACCGAGTTTAGCTGTCGTCATGGCTTCCGGTATTGTATCGTATTCAACAGATGCAAGATAGGCGGCACCTAAAGATATTCCGGCATCACCGGATGCGGGTTGAACATAAATTTCTTCCACACAATCTAACTGCAATAGTTTTTGATTGGCGGCACAGTTCAATGCTACACCACCGGCTAAACAAAGTTTCTTCAATCCTGTTTCAGCAGAAAACTTTTTCACCACATCGCATAAAACGTCATCCAATAATTGCTGTGTGGAGGCTGCCAAATTTTTATAAAACTGCGTTACCTCAGTATTGGGTATCCGCGGCTGACCCAGTTTATCTATCAGGTGCTGATTGAAAACAACCTGCTGACGTGAGCCTTGTGGTTGACCGGGTGCATAATTTACTTTGTAATCTTTATTCACCAGAAAGCTGCCGTTCTTTCTTTCAATCAGAAACGACAAATCAATTTCGTTAGCGTTGCCATAAGGTGCGAGCCCCATTACTTTATATTCATCCGTATCGCGATGGAAACCGCAGAACTGAGTCATCATGGCATAGAAAACACCAAGGCTGTTGTCGCGAGAAATCTGTTTGGAGATGTATATGTTGCCATTTTTACCAATGGCAGTTTGTAAAGAGATTCCATCGCCTGAAGCATCAATCGTTATAATCATCGCATCTTCAAACCCTGACGCGTAGTAGGTACTGGCTGCATGACATTGATGATGATGATAGCGAACTGTGCGCGGACAAAAACCAAAAGTATTGGTGAAGTAACTGTTCAATACTTCATCGTATTGGTCGCCCCAGGTGCTGCCGTGTGTGGCTACAACATCCACATCACGAATAGAAAGATTGCCAAGGCTCAGCACTTCATGCACCGCTAGAAATGGCAACTGCCCCGGTGAATGCTTCACGCGGCTCAAGCGCTCTTCTTCTACCGCAGCAATCAGTTGGCCATCGCGTAACAGCACGGCTGAAACGTCCTGATAGCCTGCGCGCACTCCGCCATTTATTCCCAATATTATCATGCTCCGCAGTTAAAGTATTTATCGTAAGCCACCTTTGGCACCAAGTTCAATCGGGAGGCCAACCAGATAGGATATTTGAAGGTGCGCATCAATGAATAAGAAGTTGAGTAGTCGCGGAAACTCTTTGGCCGCAGCTTCAACATGGCATCAAATTCTTCGCGCTTTAAACCAAGGCGCTTTAAACACAAATCAATGATTCTATCGCTTTCAATTTGATAAACACCATGCGCGCGCGCTAAGGCTATATCGCGATTTAATTGCCCACTGCGCACTAAGGCGGAATCGGAATTCATGTTCATGTCGATATTGAATTTGACGCGATGAACATATTTTATCAAACTATGGTAAAGGTCATCGAAGTAGTGCGCGCCCGGATAGACCCAACCCAATTCAGGCACAATTATTTTCTCTGCTTCTTCGCGAATGTAATCGCTGGAATACATGGGCGTGATGGTTTTTATTCCTTTCCACAAGGTGTAATAGGCCAATTCTTTCATGCCTAAATTGAAGCCCGGGTCTTCGGGTTTCCATGGACGGAGCTTAACGGTGCCTAATTGATTTTGCACATTGCGCAGATAATCACCATCGAAAAAAGACCAGGACAATGGCTTCACCCCTTCGGTGCGGAATGATTGACCGATGAGAATGGTCTTTACATTTTCTACATAAGCTGCCTGATATAACGAGGAAGCAATGCCTATGTCGGTGCCCAAATTTAAATCGGGGGTGGATGCTTTGAGGAAAGTGATTTTCAAATCCTTTGCTTCGCGCCAGTCGGAAGTTATCGTGCGCAGTTCTACGCCCAATTTGTTCACCGCGTTTATCATGTTTTCGCCCGCCACGGGATTATCGAAACCATCATTGAAGTGAACGGCCAACGGGCGCAGTTTCCATTCCTTCACTACTTTCCATAGCAGAATGGTGCTGTCGCGTCCGCCACTCATGCCTACTATGCAATCGTATTTCTTGCCCTTGCCTTCTTCGCGCACGCGCGCAAATGTTTTCTCCAAATATTGTTTTCCCTTTTCTCCGTTCGGAAAAAGCAATTCCATTTTATCGTGTAGCTCGCAGAAATTGCATTCGCCTTTGGCGTTGAAATGAATGCCCGGCACAGTGCTGTCCTGCACACAGCGGGTGCAGGTTTGCATGGGGATGTTCTTTTCTATTCCGTTTACGATTACACTCATAATTTGCTTGCCACGAATTGCTCTCTATATTATTTTCTCAAAATCAACTCCCATCTCCCTTACCCGTTTTCCTATCTGTGTTCCTTTTAGTTTTTGGGTTCTCAATTCGGTTTCGAAACAAACCAATTGCCCAGCAAATTCATTGAATTGCCCTTGGGCAATAATGCCGTCTTTATTCACCGCCAGCGAACAACCCACCATTTTCTTGCCTTCATAAGGGCCTCCTACAATATATCCAACGCTGGTGGCACTCACCACCGTTACATCATACAAGCGGGCAATGTTCGACAGAGGTTTAATCCATTTTTCGCGATAGGGGTCATCGGCTTCGGTGATGGAATAATCGACCGTCCAACTGGCGGGCGAAAGAATAATATCGGCACCCATGCAGGCGAGGGTTTTGCCTATGTGTGTGCTCTCGATGTAGTTGTCGGCACAAATGTTTACACCTATTCTGCCGAGCTTCGTATCCACCACATTGAGGGTGGTGCCCGGCTCATAAAACGGGAACTCCACTTCCAGCAGATTTATTTTTGAATACTTCAACACAATTGTTCCCGTATCATCCACCAATATAGCGGTGTTGAATCTTTTGTCGCCCTGCTTCTCGCTTAATCCTACACAAATAAAGATTTGCTGTTCGCGCGCGATGCGGCAAAAAACATCGCTGTAAATGCCTGGGATGGGCTGCGCTTGCTCGATGGCATCGGGATGGGTCCAGGCGAAGTCAATGGTTTCGGGCAGCAGGACCAAATCGCAGTTTTGCGCCTTGGCCTTCTTCACTAAAATCTCTGCGCGCTCGAAGTTGCGCTCGGGCTCGGTGCCTTCTACTAGCAACTGCGCCATGCCTATTTTTAGTTTTTTCATCTCCATAAAATCTATCGCCAAACGTAATTTATTTTTTTGTCGGTTTGGGGTTTTAATACAAGATGCGACAGAACTTGGATAGCGCGGATTATTAAAACCTATTATGAATTCGAATTAATACGTACGAAGTCTGATCTGTTTTTGCTCAAAAAAGATTGTTTCCGAAAGGCATAGGAAGATTCAAGTAACTAGATAGATACTTATGAAGTCCGAATACCACTTGCAAGCGCTGCAACAGGGCGTTGAGAAGTCCGAATGCCAGTTGCAAGTGCTGCAACGTGTATTTGGAGAGTCCGAGAGGCATTTGTAAGTGCTGCAACGCGGTCTTGAGAAGTCCGAAAGGCACTTGCAAGTGCTGCAATTGGGAGTTGGGGAGTCCGAAGGGATGTTGTATTGGCATTTTTGGAAGGCCAGTTTTCGAAAAAAACTTTTCACCTTTCTTCTCAAATTTACTCCGCATCTTTGTTGCACAATAAAACGGGATAAGCAAGCGTTTAAATAATCATGAAGAAAAATATTT
>CANJVG010000220.1 GCA_947478005.1 Bacteroidota bacterium | reverse complement strand
TTTATTACATCGAGGTTGTGTTCGATAACCAGAACGGTGTTGCCTTTTTCTACCAATCGGTTCAGCACATCGAGCAGCACCCGAATATCTTCAAAGTGCAAACCCGTGGTGGGTTCATCGAGAATGTAAAATGTTTTGCCCGTGTCCTTTTTCGAAAGCTCGGCCGAAAGTTTCACGCGCTGCGCTTCGCCTCCCGATAGGGTAGTAGATGATTGACCGAGGCGCAGATAACCCAGGCCCACATCGTTCAGTGTTTTCAGTTTGGGGTAAATGCTCGGTATGCTTTCAAAAAACGGCAATGAATCTTCCACCGTCATGTTCAGCACATCGCTGATAGATTTTCCTTTGTACCGTACTTCCAGCGTTTCGCGGTTATATCGTTTGCCAAAACATTTTTCGCACTGCACATTTACATCGGGCAGAAAGTTCATTTCAATCACCTTCATGCCACCGCCACCACATTCTTCACATCGTCCGCCCTTTACATTAAACGAAAAACGCCCTGCTGCATAGCCGCGAATCTTGGCTTCGGGCAACATGGCAAACAGCTTTCTTATTTCGTCAAACACCTTGATGTATGTAACAGGGTTACTGCGCGGTGTGCGCCCGATAGGCGACTGGTCTATTTCAATTACTTTATCAATCAGCCGCAGCCCTTCAATGCTCTCATACTTCAGCGGCTTGTACTTGCCGTTGTAAACATAATTGTGCAGCAAAGGGTAAAGCGTTTCGTTAATCAACGAAGACTTTCCGCTACCCGAAACTCCGCTCACACAAATGAAGGTGCCGAGTGGCAGAACCACACTTACGTTCTTCAGGTTATTACCCGTGCAGCCTTTCAGGGCAATGTATTCTCCGTTGCCTTGTCTGCGGTGTTTTGGTGTTTCTATTTTCATTTCCCCCGACAGAAACTTAGCCGTAGTAGAACCTTGTTTCAAAAACTCTGCGGGTGTTCCCTGCGCCACAATCCTTCCTCCATGCTCGCCCGCGCGGGGACCAATGTCAATGATATAATCGCTTTCGAGCATTATCTCTTTGTCGTGCTCTACCACAAGAACTGTATTTGGGTTGGCGGCCAATTGCTTTAGAGCCGTAATCAGTTTTCGATTATCGCGCTGATGCAAACCAATACTTGGCTCATCCAAAATATAAGTGATGCCAGAAAGCTGCGAACCAATCTGCGTAGCCAGTCGAATACGTTGCGACTCTCCTCCGCTCAAACTTTTTGACGGGCGGTCGAGTGCCAGATAGTCTAAGCCCACATCGAGGATGAAAGCAATTCGCGTGCGGATTTCTTTCAGCAATTCTTTGGCAATAGTTTGTTGGCGGCTGGTCATGCGCTCATCCAATCCGTCAAACCATTTATACAAATCAGTTAAGTCAAGCTTCGAAAGTTCACCAATATTTTTGTCATCAATCTTAAACCACAAACTTTCTTTTTTCAGTCGTGTGCCATTGCAACTCGGGCAGGTGTGCTGCTCCATAAATCCTTCTGCCCAACTGCGTATCGCTTCGCTGGTGGTAAAACGGAAACATCTTTTCAGCAAGCCCACCAGACCGCCTTTGCTCAACGTATACCAGCGGTCATCATAATCTTCAATGATTAAATCCTCTTCTTCAAAAACAACTTCTTCTACATCACCATACAAAATATAGTTCAGTGCCTCGTCCGGCATTTTCGAAATAGGATCGCTGAGATTGAACTTGAATTTTTTAGCTATCAGATTCAGCTCCTTGAAAATAAAATTGTCTCGAGCCTCGCCAATGGGAGTAATTCCTCCGCGGTTAATCGAAACTTTATCATCGGGCAGAATCACCTTCCGGCTCACGTCATACGTTACGCCCAAACCATTACAGGCATTACAGGCACCGTAAGGCGAGTTGAAAGAAAAAGTATTTGGTGATGGCTCTTCATACGAAATTCCCGACTCGATACACATCAGGTGGCGACTGAACATAAACACCTCGTTCGTTTCGCTATCGAGCAACATCATCAGCCCTTTGCCCTGCTTCATCGCCAGACCTACCGAATTGCGCACCCGGTCGCGGTCGGTATCATCTACTACCAGCCTGTCAATAATTAATTCAATATCGTGCACCTCATAGCGGTCCACCTGCATCTTTGGCTTGGTATCTATAATCTCACCATCCACTCTTATCTTCAAATAGCCCTGTTTGCGCACCTGCTCAAACAACTCGCGATAATGTCCTTTGCGCCCGCGCACTACCGGTGCCAGAATTATCATCTTCTTATTCTTATGGTTGGTAAGAAGAGAGTCTATGATTTGTTCATCGGTAAACTTCACCATCTTCTTACCCGTTACATACGAATAGGCCTCGCCAGCCCGTGCAAAAAGCAAACGCATGAAATCATAAATCTCGGTAACAGTACCCACGGTCGAGCGTGGGTTTTTATTAACCGATTTTTGTTCGATAGATATAACCGGAGAAAGACCGGTGATTTTATCTACATCAGGCCGCTCGCCATTGCCGATGAACTGACGGGCATAGGCCGAAAATGAATCGAGATAACGTCTTTGTCCTTCGCTGTAAATAGTATCGAAGGCAAGCGAAGATTTTCCGCTTCCCGAAATTCCGGTAATTACCACAAACTGATTGCGCGGAATAGTTACGTCAATATTCTTGAGGTTATGGACGCGCGCACCAAACACCTCAATATTATCAGGCTCCAGACCGATGAGTTCTTCATCCACCGGGGCTACCTCTTCCAAAACACTTTCAGTTGCTTTTTTCTTTGCCATTTGCAGGGCGCGAATCTATACAAATGCTACTTCATAACGAATGGTTCGCTACAATACTTACAGAATACTTGATAACTAAGCTAAAGAGTCAAAATAAAAAAGCCCTTCGGAAAAATCCGAAGGGCTGTGTATTTAAGTCCTTGTAGAAGGAGTTAGGTTGAATTATCCTAAAAGCTCTACGCCACTTTCTTTCTTCTGCTCTGCTTTTTGCAAATCTTCTTTGTTGGTAACAATCAGATTCTTGAATCTGCGAAGACCTGTTCCTGCAGGAATACGATGTCCTACGATAACGTTTTCTTTCAAGCCTTCCAGGTAATCCTGTTTTGCCTTGATTGAAGCTGTGCTCAACACCTTGGTAGTTTCCTGGAACGAAGCCGCAGAAATCCATGAGTAAGTAGAAAGTGAGGCACGAGTGATACCCTGCAACTGCGATTGAGCAGTAGCCGGAATTGCATCGCGGAAAACCACTAACTTCTTATCGGCTCTGCGAAGAATCGAATTCTCTTCGCGAATGGCACGAAGATTTACAATCTGACCCGGTTTAAGGTTAGAAGACTCATCGGCTTCTTCTACTACTTTCTTGTCAAACATTTCATCGTTCACTGCAAGCAATTCGAATTTTTCAACCGAAGTGCCTTCGAGGAATTTAGTATCACCGGGATCGTTGATAATCATCTTGCTCATCATTTGACGAACGATTACCTCCACATGTTTATCGTTGATTTTAATACCCTGCAAACGGTAAACTTCCTGAATTTCATTCACCAAATATTCCTGAACCGCGAAAGGTCCCTTGATATGAAGAATATCGGCCGGTGTAATAGCACCTTCTGAAAGCGGTGTTCCTGCGCGAACGAAATCCTGCTCCTGCACGAGAATGTGCTTGGAAAGAGGAACTAAGTATTTGCTGATTTCACCATCGCGGCTTTCCACGATTATTTCACGGTTACCTC
>CANJVG010000219.1 GCA_947478005.1 Bacteroidota bacterium | reverse complement strand
GATGAATTCTTCTATCGGTTTAATCGAAGAGGGAAAAACATCCGAAAGAACATTTTAGGTAACTTAATACACAGATTTGTTTCATCACCTCCTTTGACATACGTAGATATAGCGGGGCTTTGCGGCTTATCTGGTTAATCCAATTTATAAAAGATATACATCTCTCAGTAGAGTTATCTATCCATTTTTTAAAATCCATAGGTATCTCAGTGGAGATAACAACCACTTTTAAAAAATTTGTTAGCAACCCAGCTGGGATACCAATCACTTTTATAAAAGTATAAAATATCTCAGCCTGTAAAAGCCTGTCCTGAAATTATTTCAGGCGTTTGCAAGTTTGCCGGCAAGGGTTTTTAAACCATTTATAAGCCTTGCAAACCAGCCACCAAAGGTTCTGAAAATAGTTACAAGGCTTGTAACTCTGCCAGGCAATGTTTTCAAACTGGTTCATTTCTTTGCAATGCTGGAAGCGAGGGTTTGGTAAAAATTTTTGGGGTTGGCAGGGTTGCCGGTGGGGGGAAGATTCTGTTTATCTGACTGATTGTTTGTTGAAGATATTTTGGAAGCGAGAAAATAGGGTTTGCGGGGCAAGGTGTAACATCCACAGGATTTTCGCAAAGCCGAAAGACTCTGCGTGGACACTCACCGTGTTTGTATTCCCGTGGTCTGTTGTCTGTCCACTGTGGTCTTTTTCAAATCAATCGCTGCCGTTTCAAGCCCACTATAGCCGCCACCTGCATGGCCGCAATAATTACCAATATGGGTAGAAGCGAAAGCAAAACATCATTCGCATAGCCGCCTTCGAGAAACAGCGTGTTGTACGCCTCCATGCACCAGTGCAACGGAGAAATCTTCATCAGCAAATGAAGCGACTCGGGCATCGCAAAACTCGGCACTACAATCCCCCCGATGGCCGCCAATATAACCACCGACACCGCCCCGAAACCAATGGACTGCTCCATACTTTTGGCATAAACACCAATTAGCACTCCATAACTAACCGCGCACCAACCACACACCACCGACACCAACACTAACGAACCAAGACTTTCGGGCAACACCAATTTCGGCAAACCGATAAACGGAAACAGAAAAATGCCGAGCGAAAAAATAACCAGCACCTGCGCCAGCGCCACGGCTATATAAGTGATTTGTTTGGCCGCCAGATTCAGGATGAAACTGGTTGGCAAAGTTTTCAAACGGATGAAACTACCGCTGATTTTTTCCTTCACCACATTGCTGCTGAGCGAAACAACAATAAAGAACATGGCAAAGATGGTCCATGCCGGCACGTTGTGTTGCGTGGCGTTCGGAATCTTACGACTGCCGTCCTTGGCTGTGGGAATCTGTGTGATAGTCGATTTGTTGTTCAGGATTTGCTGCTCCAGCGAGTCGGGCAATTTTTTGTTGCTCATGGCCTGATACAAAGCCTGCAGCACCGCGCGGTTCTCGGTAAACTGCTGCGCGCTTTTCAAGGCTCCGTTTACCGAGAGGCGAAACGATTCCTGCAACACCGGATTGTAAAACATGCTCACCGGTGGAGTTTCTTTTATAGAGGCAGAAGAATCAGATGATGTCTTCACCGCCATACCAAATTCTGTAAGGGCTTTGCCGGTAATGTTTTGCGATTTTGATTGCAGGGCAGAAGAAAAACCCTGCGGCACCACCACGGCAATCAAGGCATCTTTGACGTGCATACTATCTATGAGTTGCTTATCGGTAAGCAATGAATCGATTTTCATCAAATCGAACATGCCAATCTTTTTCAGCGCTTCGATAAACTGCACGCTGCTTTCGCCTCCATCGCGATTGCACACGAGCATCGGCACCGTGTTATCGTTTATCATTTTCAAACTGCTGTTCTGAATACTGGTAATTACCACTACCAAAAGCACCGGCATCAGGAACATGACAGCCAAGGCCGCTTTGTCGCGCAGCATGATGCGAAGCTCTTTGAGTATGGCGGTGTAGAGTTTAAACATTTAGGAATCGCGATAAGACCTGCCGGTTAAGTTTAAAAATAATCCTTCGAGGCCGTCCTGTTTGTGCTCCTGCATCAGCTCCTGCAAATTGCCCTGCACAATAATCTTTCCTTCATCTATCAACGCCACCTTGGTGCAAAGCGATTCCGCTTCGGTTAAATGGTGGGAAGTATAGACAAGCGTAGTTCCTGCTTTGTTCAGTTCTTTAAGATAGTCCACGATGGCGTGGCGCGTCTGCACATCTACACCCGTAGTAGGTTCATCCAAAAACAAAATCTTAGGACGATGAATAACACCAATAGCCAAATTCACACGGTTCTTCATTCCTCCTGAAAACTTCGAAACAGGTTTGTCTGCAACGTTGCTCAAGCCGAGAACGGAGAGCAATTCTTTAGTGCGCTCCTTAATTTCTTTTCGGTTCAATCCCGCCCAAGCTCCGAAGAACTCTAAGTTTTCAGCCGGAGATAATTCCTGATAGAAAGAATGATGCTGGGGAACAAAGCCGAATAATTTCTTTACTTCTTCATCTTCTGAAATCTCTTTGCCGAGAAGTTGAATACTGCCGCTTTTCGATTGCAGCACACCGGTCATCAGGTTCATTAAAGTAGTCTTGCCTGCACCATTAGGCCCAAGCAATCCAAAGCGTTCACCAACAGCAATATTCAAATGAAAATCGTTGAAAACCACTCCTGAGTTTTCGGCATATTGAAAGTTGAGATGTTGAATACCGATGGCCGCAGACTCCATGCTCACCATTTGATTTTATACAAAGCTTTGAAGGCTGCTTTTTCTTTGTCGGCAATATTAAGAAGCATATCGCCCATTACGTTAAAGTCCTGCTGCTCGGTCATTCGGCCTTTATATATACCAGAAGCCTGCACCGAAGAGGCGCGCCATAAATCGCCAATGGCGGTAAACTGTTTGGAGATTTCCAGCAATTCATCCTTCGGAACAAAAGCGTGCGCCTGTTGCAAGAATGCGGCATACACGAAGCGAAAGCCAGCGCCACCTGTGCCGATTTCCTCCCCCATGCGAACGAGTTGCGCAAGATACAATCCGCCTCTGCGCGGACCTAAACTTTCGCGCCAGGTCTTAATTCTACCGGCCGTAAAACGAATTCCAGCAACACCGAGAATCGGCACTGGAGTTTCCGTCATAAACCACGAAGCATGTTTAATTCCCTTGACGATAGCGCGTTTAATTTGCTCTTCGGAAATTGCCTTCATCTGTTTAGGGAAATAGATTTGTCCATTAGGAGCCAAGGCCCCTTTTGCAAAACGTACTCGTTCTAAATCATGGGCACTGATAGTCGTTACAGTCTCCATTACGGGGTCGCTCACCATATAAGTATCACCTTCCTTGCCATACACCACTAAGTTGTGCGCATTGAAATGAAAGCGAAATTCTTTTGGAAAATAAGTAAGATGATAAACACCCACCTGGCAACCGGCAGGTTGACCTTTTGCTAAACAATCATCTAAAAACTGTTGTGCTTTTTCTTTACTGCTGAAAGTTTTGCGTTCAATCTTTACACCGAGGGCGCGGCAAGTGCGGGTAAAAATTTGCCCCGGCATAGTGCGAAAAGAAATTGCAGGACCACCACTGATTTTAAGGAATGGAATATGGATATAGAAAATCCCAGCGCCTATACCGAAAGCCAAAGGCTCCGTGATTTGATGAAAGCCGGAATGTTTAAGCAAATTGGTAGTAACCCCATTTTCGCAATGAGCCGCCTGAATGTGCTGGAAGTTAAGCTGCATTCGGATTCATATTTTTTAGTTCTGCAACGGTCACATCAAACACCTCTGCATACTTCTGCAACTTCTTCTCAGAGAGATTTTTGAAAACATCCGGCTTTAAATGTCG
>CANJVG010000218.1 GCA_947478005.1 Bacteroidota bacterium | reverse complement strand
TTTTATGCCAAGAATTTGTTGGTCGGCAACGATACAAAAGATGATGCCGCTGTTTATGATTTAGGAAATGGCACCGCACTCATCAGCACGGTAGATTTCTTTACACCGATTGTAAATGATGCTTTTACTTATGGAAGAATAGCTGCTGCCAATGCCTTGAGTGATGTATATGCGATGGGAGGCAAACCATTTCTCGCCATCGCTATTCTTGGTTTCCCTACAGAAAAAATTCCGGCAGCCGTTGCACAGCAAATTATTGCGGGAGGAAAAAGCATCTGCAAAGTAGCCGGTGTGTCCTTAGCCGGTGGACATACGATTGATTCAAAGGAACCGTTTTTTGGTTTATCGGTTAATGGAATGGTGTCTGTAAAGAATCTAAAACAAAACTCCACGGCACAAGAAGGCGATTTGCTTTTTCTGACGAAACCACTTGGCACGGGAATGCTTGCCACTGCTTTGAAAAGAGAATTACTTTCTGAAAATGAAATTCAACATGCTGTTGATTCTATGTGTTCGCTCAATACATTTGGAGAAGAGTTGGGGAAACATGAATTTGTTCATGCACTTACTGATGTTACCGGCTTTGGGTTGCTTGGGCACCTGATTGAAATGTGTGAAGGCGCTAAGCTTTCAGCAGAAATCAATTATTTGAAAGTTCCTTTAATGCAGGGAGTAAAAGATTTGTGTGTCAAGTTCGTCTATGCTGACAATACCATGAGAAACTGGAAAGCCTACGAAAGCAAGGTGCTGGGAATAGGAAGCGAATCCTTACTTACACTCTGCGACCCTCAGACCAGTGGAGGCTTGTTGATTGCAGTGAATGAAAAGAACGAGCAAGAGTTTCTTGCACTTGCAGCCCAAAACAATTTTCAATTAGAAGCAATAGGAAGATTCACATCACAAAAAGAAAAACTCATTTACATTTTATGAAAGGGAAGAACGTAATTATAACAGGAGGAAACGCAGGAATCGGATTAGCAACATCTATCGCCTTGGCAAAACAAGGGGCGAACGTTTATATCGTATCGCGTAGCAAAGACAAAGCGGAAGAAGCTATAAAAACAATTGCAGTCGAAAGCGGGAACAAGAATGCCAAGTACTTTGTAGCTAATCTTTCTTCGCAAAAATCGATTCGCAAACTGGCTTCTGAAATAAAGAATGAGATGAGCATTGTTGATGTGCTCATCAATAATGCAGGTGGAACATTCTCAGACTTCGCTTTAAATGAGGATGGGTTGGAAATGACTATTGCAACTAATCATTTTGCCTATTTTCTTCTCACCAATCTCCTGCTCGACCTGATTAAGAAATCGGATAGCGGGCGCATTGTAAATGTGGCTTCGGGTTCGCACTATCAAGGCAAGATGGATTTTGAATCTTTCACCAAAAAGAAAAGCTACTTCATTATGAAGGCTTATGAACAAAGCAAACTGGCCAATGTTCTTTTTACAAATGAACTGTCCGAAAGGTTGATAGGAACTAACATTACGGTGAATAGCCTTCATCCCGGTTTTGTAAAAACACAAATCGGAAATAAAAATGCTACATGGTATTCAGGGTTGTTCTGGTCGGTGGCTACCAAGCTGGGTGCCATTAGTGTGGAAGATGGAGCTAAAACATCTGTCTATCTGGCTTCTTCTCCCCAGGTGAAAAATGTTACGGGCAAATACTTTGACAAGTGCAAGGAGAAAGAACCGGCCTCGCTTGCTTTAGATAAAGAATTGGGCAAACAACTCTGGAAAATTAGTGAAGAGCTTTGCCCCATTGCTTAGCGCAAATTTGATTTCTAAAGAATAATTCTACTTTTGATTTCGTTAGAGAATCGAACGTTTTCACTGCTGAAATCTTCTCTCCTCTCACGTATTTTATTCACTCCAAAAACAAAAAGATGAAGGCAGCACCAAATACAGTTGTAAAACTTACTTACGAATTAAGAAACGAAGCGCAAGGCCAGGTAATGGATTCGGCAGATAAAGAAAATCCGTTTGCATTTCTATTTGGCCATGGTAACGTGTTAGATAAATTTGAAAAAAACCTTGAAGGTTTAATTGCAGGTAATCAATTCAATTTTGAGTTGAGTGCCGAAGACGGTTATGGCGAATATGATGAGCAAGCTGTTATCCAATTAGACAAAAATGTTTTTGCAGTAGATGGTAAAGTGCAGGACGAAATGTTGTTTGTAGGCAACGTAGTTCCTTTGCAGGACCAAAACGGCAATCCTTTTCAGGGTAGAATTGTAAATATCATTCTTGATAAAGTGACTGTTGATTTAAACCATCCGTTTGCAGGCAAACCGCTTTTGTTCAGCGGAGAAGTGGTAGAAGTGCGCGAAGCACATCAGGTGGAACTGGAACACGGCCATGTGCACGAACATGGTGACCATAGCCATCATTAATTCTCTTGAATCTACAAATGCAACGAGCCGAAGAAAATTCTTCGGCTCTTTGTTTTTATAGGCTTTTGGTGGTTTAATACGGTACAATCTTGGTGCTCTTCATCTTTCGCATTTGGGCACGGATAATTTTCTGCACCTCCAAATCATCTTCATCGTGCTTTATTACTTCTTTCAGATTTTCGGGAGTCTTGGCAGTTAGTTCAGGATTGAAATATCCGAATCCTTTGTACGTATTGTTCTCTATCCAAATCACTGAGTGTTCATCGGGGTGAATGCCTTCGGCAACGATGAAAAAATTGGAGTGCCGGTATAAATGTTTGCGGATAGCCTTTTCAATTTGCGCGTTGTAATTATTCAGACCCTTCTCTTCCAGTCCGTTCTCTTTCATTTTGGAGCGTAACGCAAACCAGCCGTGCAGATTATTTTCATTGATAATCTTCGCCATTATTTTATTCGCCACCGATTTTGACGGGAACTTCAAAATCAATTCTCCTTCTGCCCAATCCAACGGATGAATCTTCATTTGCAAAAACCCTTGCTCATCTTTATCAATAAATATTCCGTGGGTATGTGCTTGTATCCTCGGCTTTTTATTGAACTCCGGCAAATGCTTTTTCAGTTCTTTATAGGAAAGCAGTTTGGCTATCAATTCATTGCCGGTTAATTCATAATCAATGTTGCGCATCAGCTCAAACATTCTGGTTTGCTCAGGCGAATCGGCCGGTTTTGAAAACTCCGTGATTACCTTTTTGCGAATGTTCTTCGAACCATCTACATAAAGAATCTTCCCTACTTCATCTTTATAATAAAACACCCCTGCATCTTCCGGTAGCTTTTCAATTTCTGCCTTCGACAAATAGGGCGGCAACAAATCGACATCAATGCCGTGGTTCAGTTCTATCTCAATATACTTTTGCGAAACCTGCTTATCTAAAATCACTTTCAGCAACTTCACGGTAGCTTCCGCATCACCTGTGGCGCGGTGACGGTCAGTAATTTCAATACCTAAACTATCGCAAATGTTTCCCAGGCTATAGGACTGAAAACCGGGAATTACTTTCTGCGACAAAGTCACTGTATCCAATTGCTTGCGGTTGTAATCAATACCCAGGCGCTTAAACTCTTGGCGAATCATACCGAAATCGAACTTCACATTATGCGCCACAAAAATTTTCTCGTTCGTAAGCTCCAAAATTTTATGATGTACATCTTCAAACGTTGGCGAATGCTTTACCATTGCATCGGAAATGCCCGTGAGCTTGGTTACATAAGCGTCAATAGGACGTTTTGGATTTACAAGAGAGGAATAAGAATCGGTAATCTTCTCACCATCGAACACAAATACCGCAATTTCGATCACGCGGTCTACAGAGGGGCTACCGCCTGTCGTTTCTACATCAATGATGGCATACATTGGGCGTGAAAATAGTTAATTGCCAAAATGCCTCTAACTCAATTTCCCACATCATCGAGCCAACTGCCCTTTCC
>CANJVG010000217.1 GCA_947478005.1 Bacteroidota bacterium | reverse complement strand
TCAATCCGCACAAGACCATGATCAAAGAAAGTCCTGTTGTTCTTCACAACCAACCTAATCCAACCGTAACCCATCAGCATCGCGCTTCCAGAGGTCAGGTTACCAGCAGCCTATTGCATTCAGAAAGAATCGGTAGCGCAGGAAATCTTCTATCCGTTCTTGAAGGAAACTGTAATCAACTGGATGTGAATGACTCTTTGAATTTGGTTACCTTCATTCATCGTAATGATGATGCGGCATTTCCTGGAACTAACTTAGCACAATACCGCTATGATGTTTCCAAGGACAGAGGAAACAACTGGACAAGCGATATTGGTCCTATTACAAACGACCCTATAATCACAAATGCAGATGATGCCAGTCCACACCCTCGTTTCCCACAAGCAGGTATTTATAATCCTACGGGCAACACAATTGCCGATAGTGCTTATTTAGTATATTCTGGTACTTTTCATAACAGTGCCAATTGGATTGGCCAATCACGCGGAAGAGGATTAATCTCAGGCGATATATCAAGCTATAATGTGAATTTTGATGCTATCCCTACGGCATCTTATGTAGGTATTTCTACAAGCTTTTGCCATGGTGCACCTGGCGTATTTTGGAACTTAAACCGTGAATTCAACGGTACTTTCACAACAGGCGATCCGCAGATAACTTCCGGATTGGTAGTTGAAAAAGGTGTGTGGAATACAATTACAAAAGAGGTTGACTGGACCCAACAAATTATCCCGACTAATTTCGTTAGAGAGTCTGATGCTAACGGTACAGAATTTACCATTGTAAGTGCAACTAACATAGCTTTTGACCCTACCGGCCAATACGGTTGGATAGCTTGCTTGGGTGATATTACAGAAGATGCTGATAGTGTCTATGACCCTATTTTTTGGAATTCAACAGATTTCGGAGCTACATGGTCATCAACACCAATCAGAGTTGACTTAAGCAATTTACCAGAAATTATGGGCCAATTGGGAACTGTAAATGAAATTAATCAAGACGCTTCTTCCGGTTCAGCTACTTCTGCTTTTGATGGTGACTTAGTTGTTGACGCATGGGGGCATCCTCATTTTCAATTTTTAGTTGGTAATGGAACAGGCCATGCAATTGAATTTGCCGGTTTTGATATGTGGGACTTAACCTATGACACAGCAGCTCCTGCTTGCATGGGTGGTTGGAACGGATGGCATGCCATTTATCTCGATAGTCTTCATACTCTTTCCGGAAATACAACAAGCGATGCTACTCCTTACACAGAATATAACCGGCCAATGGCTTCTCTTAGCCCGGATGGAAAGAAGGCATTCTTCTTTTGGACAGAAACTGACTTTGGTTTAGAAAGTAATGCTCAGAACAACTTCCCAAACCTTTATGGTAGAGGAATAGATATCGAGCACTATCTTGCTACAAGAAAATTCAGCTACACAGAAGGCGATTCTCTATGGGGAGCCGAAACTCTAGCAAGCAATGCAGGTATATTCGGAGGAGCCAGATACGGCACAGCCTCTCCGGTAGCTTTGCACTCAGATACTACTTACAATGTTCCTGTTGTATTAACTCAAATTGATTACAATGCTGATTTAACACAAGGGTTAGGCCTTTCGGATCAACCGGCCGCTTTCTGGTACATCAACAACATTAATTTTGTTGAATCAGATTTCAAAGATAGTCTTTGCAATACCCTTGCTTACACAGCAATACATGAAGCTGCGCTTCCGCAAAACATCAACATGTTCCCTAATCCTACAACAGGAAAAACAACTATCACTGTAGACGGCAACACTACTGTTGACTTTACTGTAGCTGTTTATAATGTACTTGGAGAAACTGTATTAAGTGAAACTAAATACAAAGCAGGAATCAGCCGTGTTGAATTAAACCTAACTAACGCTGCAAGCGGAATGTATTTGGTTAAAATTCAAAGCAACAACGGAACCACGGTTAAGCATCTGACTATCGAACAGAAATAATTTCTTTATCTCTGTTTAAAAAAAACCTCCTGATATTCGGGAGGTTTTTTTTTGTCTTTATTTGTTACTTCCTATTTTTAATGCCAATGGTTCGTTTTAACGTGTTTTCTTTTTCCAGAGCAAGATTCCTAATGTTTATTAGCACCGGTTTTGCATTTGCCTTTGGAATATGGGCTATCAACAATCTGCTTCCTAATAGAAACGTTTGGCAAAACTTTGATACGTCCAGCGATATAAACATATTCTTCTGCGAACATACTGATATGTCAATGACGATTCGCCAGCCGATAAATACCTTCAGCAATTTTATTTATTGGTTAGTCGGTTCTAGTATTCTTATTAGAGGCTGGAAGGATCAGCGTAAACAAAAGAGATACAATATTATCTCAGCCAATCCTTTTTATAGCATTACCCTTGGTTGCATCATGCTTTATATATTTTGTGCAAGCACCTTCTTTCACTCCTCACTTATTGATGTTGCCAGCCGATTGGATTTTTCATCGGTCTATTCCCTTTCGCTCTTTCCGTTAATGTATTTCACCCATCGTGCTTGGCTACTCAGCATTGGTTTACCATCCAATGTAAAGCATTCTAAAAGTACGATTACAGTGGTTGCAATCTTTAGTATTGCTTATATCTTGCTTACATTCTATCTCCCTCATGGAACTGAAAACTTCGCGGTGCTGAGTATAATTGCTTCTATCATCCTGTTTGGAATAATAGTAGAGAAAAAAGACCCTGGGAATACAAATCACTATTATCTTATAGTCAGCATAGGCTTAATTCTGATAGCTGTAATGTGGTTTGGATTTGATGTTTATAAGGTGTTGTGCAATGAAAATAGTTTTATACAGCCGCACTCCCTATGGCATTTGTTCGCAGGGAGTTCTGTTTTTTATTTCTACATGTACATTCGAAGCGAGAAGAATAAATTATAGGCTTAGTCTTTCTTATCCGCCTTTCTTTTTGGTTTTATAGCCAAGGGTAGTCAGTAACAGAATTACCTTATCGCGATGTTCTCCTTGTAATAAAATAATACCATCCTTTACGGTACCGCCAACTCCGCATTTGTTTTTTAATTGCTTTCCAAGAGCCTGCAAATCATTTTCGTTGCCAAAAAAGTTTTCAATAATGGTAGCCATCTTTCCACCTTTTAGTCGTTCCAAAGCAATATAAAGGGTCTGCTGTGCAGCAGCTGGTGTTTCTTCTTCATTATTCTCGTCTTCGGGTTTATAAGAAGGATTAGTGGAGAACACTATTTTGTTCTTAAAGTTATCGTTTTTGCTCATCGTATCGGCATTTATTTCTTCTCATTAATAAGCATTCAGGTTCTCGGGAACTATTACATCAATACACTGAGGAACTATTTCAAACGTTACGTCATCGTGATAAATGAGAGAATCTCCATCGAATTGATAACACATTTTCTTGTTGCCGTGAATACGCACCTTCTTAGCACGGTACTGCTCCGCTTCTTTTATAAGGTCAGGTCTTTTTAGAAGAAGGCAACCTACAATGTATAAAAGCTTGGAGAGAGGAAATCTGTTCAGTACGATTACATCCATCACCCCATCTTTTAAACTGGTAAAAGGAAACACAGCGAAATCATAACCATATTGGTTTGCATTAAAAGCCGTAAAGAGAAAGAAATCGCGCTCAATAGTTATGTCGTCAATCTCAACAGTAGTATGGAAAGGCTGGAAATAGAAAAATAGCTCTTTCAATCCCGCCCAGATATAGGAACTAAGTCCACGAATTTTGTGGTGATGAAATCTACGTGCCACCACTGAATCCAAACCAAAGCCTGCATTACTTACGAAATAACGAAGATTTGATTTCACTAAATCGAGCTTTACCGTTTTGCCTGTGTTTAATACATGAAGTGCGCCTTCTGCATCGCGAGGCGGTATTTTCAGGTGTGTGGCAAATCCGTTGCCCGATCCGAAAGGGATAACCCCCAAAGCAGTTTTAGTACCAATTAGGCTTTGTGCTACATCATTGATGCTACCATCGCC
>CANJVG010000216.1 GCA_947478005.1 Bacteroidota bacterium | reverse complement strand
TAGTGAGCATTTATGCCAACAACAACAAGGCTGTTTCGAAACTAAACTGGCAGATTAAACGCGACCTCGACACCATGATGCGCACTGCCTGGGTGTGGGAGAAACATCTGGCAGGGAAATAATACCTCCTACTTCATCCATAAATTAATGATTGCTAATTGCAAAGCTCACTCAAAAGACATCAGGTGCCATTTATTCACTACTTGTTTGGGTTCAGGAGTGCTTCGCATTTCATTTAGACCGATGTTAGGGGTTGGTTTTGTCCTTCCACTTTACTCTGGGTCCTGTTAAGAATTGGAGTTGCAATGGAACCTACAACGTCTAATATAGCGAATGAGCCAAGTAGTCTATAGAACCATTCCCAATTGTCAAACGATGCAAAAATTAAGGTCAAGAGCATAACTGCAACTGTGCTGACAACTACTATTGTCACTGTCCTGACAGTTTCTACCAGTTGATTCGCGAGCCGGATGTTTAAGAGCAAGGAAATATGAGAGAACGTTACAGTCAAAACGATTAACGATAAAAGAAGTTTCCAGGTGTCTTCTATGTTTTTAAAGTCGCTCCATACATTAAGCATAGTAATGATGAAGCATAGGCCGGCAGTCAAAATACCGATCATGCTAAATACTTTAAACTTTTCTTTGGGATAGATTGTTGCGCAGCACAATCCTGTCAAACTACATCCACCAATGCTCAAGGTGGTGAGCAATAATTTTACTTCAGTCTCTTTGAATTCGCCAAAAAGAAAAATGAATATCCCTAATAGTCCGCTGGCTGCCAAAGATACAATGAAGGTCTTTAGTAGAAGGTTTTTGATTTCGTTGGTCTCGTTCATGGTGTCGTCTAACTTGCCGCTAACTTATAAATCCCCACCCCCCAAAACTACAAAACCTTCGCATATCCCCCTTTTTACCGGATATACAAAGGTTTTGGTCTTTTAGAGTTTCATTAGTCTATTTCCATCTTTCTCCCAAACCCCTTCAATCTCTCCATTTTCAGCTCAAAATCATCCAAACATACTATTCAAAACCTCATCCTTCGACATTCGTGCTCTATCCTTTCACTTTAATGCTCCACCTTTCGTCTTTCTTCGTCCATCTTTTCACTTCTATTTATTAGCCTTTCACTTTCATCGTTTATCCATTCACTATTTTAGTTGTTCTATTCACTATTAAATGCCACCTATTCACTTCTATCTTCCACCTATCGTTAATTATAGCTTAACATTCCACTTCTATCGTTTATCTATCGTCTTCCATTGCTTTTTCGAAAAAAAATCGGGCAAAAGATTTCAAAGTGTCATTTTGAGTAATTATTTTTACGCTCAAATTTTAGGCTATGAGCATCGACAACCATTTCACCGATGGCGCTTTACCTTTGATAAAGAACGCCAGCAATGTAACCAAGCGATTAATGATGATGAAGATAGACGATATTATGGTCGTCAAAAGTTATGAATTGCCGCCTTCTTATCGAGGCTTAAAATCGTTGACCGGAAGAATTTCGAGGGATTATAAAATGTATTTTGCGGTTGTAGAATTAGAAGATAATTCGGGTTGGAAAGTGATGCGAGTGAGCGATTTGGTAACATCAAAAAAGTTTTTCAATTTTGGTGTAAAATCAAAACACATGGAAAATCCAATACCCGAAAAAAACAACAACTTTAGCGATGCCGACCTGGCACAAATGATTGATGCAAAGATTGCTTTCGCGCGCAGAGACATCACTGATTTGACTCCGCGCGGTATAACCACCACTATTCTTGACACTTTAGAAACTGACAATGACAATTTTAAAGGGCTGCCGAGCGATGCCGAGCTGCAGGGCGACTGGAGTGTGGCGGTGGATGCGAAGGAAGCCGCGCGCAATGTGCTCGAAAGCAAAATCGGCAATGTGCGCACGATGGTGCAAAATGTGTATGGCACGGGCAGTAGCCAATACCATTCGTTCAAATTTAAAGGCATGGTGAGCGTGCCCGACAACGATTTGGTGCGCGTAGGGCGAACAGTACACAACAGCGCCTCGAAGTATGCAGCCGGTTTGTTGGCCGAAGGGTGCGATGCCGCTTTTTTGTTGGCTTTCGATATGCTGATAAATGATTTTGATAATAAAATTGACCTGGCCAACTTTGCCGAAGGCGACCGCCACGAAGGCACCGCTACGCGCACGACTACCGGCAATGATTTATATACCCGCACGGCCAAAATTTGCAACACGGCAAAGGATGTATATAGAGAAACAAACCCTACTAAACATAATGAGTATGTGATTTATCATACTTCGGCCGGTGCGCCACATACCGTATCTAATCCTTTTACAGTAAACCCCATGAGCGGCACCGTGCTGGTAAATATTCCTTATCGCGCCAATCGTCATTTTACATTCCACAATGCGGTGCCCATTCCGCTCGATGTATTTATGAGCAACGATGGCATCAATCCCGTGGGCACTACCAAAACCGTGTTTGGCCTCAACAACCTGAGCACCGTATGTATTGACCTGCACACCCTCGGAGATTTTATAGTAGTGCGCAACAACAATCCCGCAGTGATAGGCACCGGAACTTTTACGTATGAAGAGTAGTAGATTAGTGGATTAGTGATTGGTGAATTAGTAAAAGCAAACAGCCGAAGAAAATTCTTCGGCTGTTTGTATTTTGTATTGGCTGTTCACTGATCTACTGATCTACTGATCTACTGATCTACTGATTTCCTCCCGACTGCTTGCCTTTTGTATTCATCATCAAATCACCAGGTCATCAAATTATCAAATCGTTTTTCATTGGTGAAAACAGAAATTATTAGCGGGTTCTGTAACATTTTTCGGCATGCCTCCGTTAAAGAACGCACTGGACATTTGGTAGGTAGGTTTTACAAACTGATGCGCAGAACAAAAAAATTAACCAACAAAAAAATAATAAAAAAATGAAAAACACAACAAAACTAACGCTAGTCGCAATTTTTGCAGCAGCTATGACCTTCAGCTCTTGCAAAAAGCAGGAAGCCCCGATTGTAAAGGGAAGCAACACCAATACGTCTATTCAACTTACCGACATGGTATTCAATGAATTTACGAACATGAACGATAACACATCGGGCAAAACTGATGGACTGCCATGCAAAACAGTTACCAAAGACATGGTATCTATGCCACATACTATTACGATTGACTATGGTACAGGCTGCCAAACAAAGTTCGGAACCATTCGTTCGGGTCAAATGATTGTAAGTTTCGACCAGGCCAGCATCAATGTGCCGGGTTGCAACATCACCATCGCTTACAGCAATTATATTGTAAACGATCAGGAATTAACTGGTGGTACTGCCATCTTAAACAACGGTCTTAATGGCAACGGTAACCTAACCTTTACCTTCACTTCAAACCTTACTTCTACTCAGATTAATAGCCACGTAGGAGCTACTGTATCAAGCGTTCAAACTTACGAATGGTTGACAGGTTCAGGCACCAACACTAAAGAAGATGATACCTTCAGCGTAGTTGGTTCAGGAAGCGGAGTGGATGCTCAGGGTCTTTCTTACACCGAAACGATTACTACCCCATTGTTCAAGAACAAAGCAACTACTTGTGTGCCGGTTTATATCAGCGGAGTAGTGTTGAATCAAACAACAGGATTGGGCGACAGAACAACCGACTACGGTAGCGGTGCCTGCGATAACCTGGCCGATGTGACTCAAAACGGGGTTACACAAACCATCACTATCCAATAAGAACTCTTTAAATTTTAAATCAAAAGGCTGCTCCTTCAGGGGGCAGTTTTTTTTTGCGTATAGCTCAACAGTCATGTTTTTAAGGAAAAGGCGAGGGTAGTTGTTTGTCTTTCCCCTCTTGAGGGCGATGTCCCACAAATAGGTAGGCTACGCAAATAGGATGCGTTCTGCTGGGTTAGACTTGCTCTATGAATATCATAGAAATAGTAAGACGCTTTAATACACAGCGAAAGTGTATCCGACATTTAGAATTTATT
>CANJVG010000215.1 GCA_947478005.1 Bacteroidota bacterium | reverse complement strand
TCGAGTGTGGCTATTTTTTTGCGCGCCCAAAAAGGGTTGAGGAAGTTCATGCGTATTTTGCTTGGCAACGGAAAATAAAAAAGCCCGAACAAATATTTCGTTCGGGCTTTTGTTTTAGGCGTAAAGCTTTTCTATTACGGCTTTATATTTCTCTAAAACCACTTTGCGTTTTACTTTCATGGTAGGGGTCAGTTCTCCGCCTTCTATGCTCCACTCCTTTTCCATCAGTTCAAATTTCTTCACGGTTTCCCACTGACCGAAGTTTTTATTCTTCTCATCAATCGAATCGCGGAAGAGTTTATGTACTTCGGCATTCTTAATTATTTCGGCCGGTGTTTTTGCGGCTACTCCGTGTTTCAAACACCATTCTGACAAGTTCAGGAAGTTGGGCACAATCAGGGCAGTTACGAAGTTTCTGTTTTCGCCAACCACCATTATCTGCTCGATGAAGCCGATTTCCTTCATCTTGTTTTCTATCTGCTGAGGGGCAATGTATTTGCCACCCGATGTTTTGAATAGCTCTTTTACTCGGTCGGTAATTTTCAGATATCTGCCACCACGATACTCAATGAATCTTCCCACATCGCCTGTTTTGAGCCAGCCATCTACTACGGTTTCAGCAGTTATATCGGGGCGCTTGTAGTAGCCCATCATTACGTTCGGTCCTTTGCAGAAAATTTCTCCATCGCCCTCAGCCATTCCTTCGCGGTGGTCGAGTTTAACTTCTACGCCATCAATACACTTTCCAACAGTGCCTATTAAAAGTTTTTCGGTATCGAATGAATTTACGGTGATAACCGGAGATGATTCCGTTTGACCGTACCCTTCTACAATCACAATTCCGGCACATGTAAATACGCGAGCCAGCAACGGATTAAGAGCTGCAGCACCAGTGCAGATTCCTTCGCAGTTTCCGCCCAAGGCCAAGCGCCATTTGGAATAAATAAGTTTGTCGTAAACAGCTTTCTTAAATTTATCTGCCATGCCGTAATTGGTACCCGGGTCATAGCTCTTAGCAAACTCCAATGCGTTTTGATACAAAGTCTTTTTCCAACCTTCTAAATTGTTGCCAGCCGTTTCCAATTTGATGAAAACTTTTTCGAGGAGGCGCGGCACGCTGGTAAAGAAGTTAGGCTGTACCTCTTTCAGGTTGTCGGCTATTTTCTCCATGCTTTCGGCATAGTAAACCGATACCCCGGTGGACATGTAAACATAGATAACCACCCGCTCAAAAATATGACAGAGCGGAAGAAAGCTCAACACTTTTTTGGTTTCATTCAACGGCAGAAGAGTACTCACCGCTTTTACATTGCTCACCACATTATTATGCGAAAGCATTACTCCTTTCGGATTGCCGGTAGTACCGGATGTATATATGATAGTCGCCAGCGATTCGGGTTTTACCGCATCCGCAATCTTTTTCACTTCACTCAAATCTATTCCGTTTCCAATTTCCAAAAACTCGCTGAAGTGTTTGCAGCCTTCTACTTTTTCGAAACTGAAAATATCCAAAAGGCCCGGCAAACTACTTTTGATACTGGTTATTTTGTCGAATAGGTTTTTATCGTTGACGAAAGCATATTTGATTTCAGCATCAGCAAAAATGAATTTGTATTCGCCTTCGCTAATAGTAGGATAAACAGGAACGTTCACCGCGCCTATTTGTAAAATTCCCAAATCAACCGCGTTCCATTCCGGTCGGCTGGTAGAAACGATGGCCACCTTATCATCGGACTTAACACCCAGCTTTAACAAGGACAAGCTCACCTTGTTCGCTGTGTCAATAATTTGTTGGGTAGAGAATTTTTTCCACTCGCCATTATCCTTAAAGGAAAAGGCATCACTCTGTGGATAGTTATCCTGTTGATGATAGATGATGTCGAACAGACGTGTAAAATCTTTCATGCTGAAATATGTTTTTGATTTGTGTGTGCGTAAATATATAAACTGTTGACAGTTTGCAGACGGTAGCTAAAATCAAAAAGAAAAACAGGTTAGGCCGTCAGACCTAAATCAGTCGATATTACATGGCGGCCATTCGCTGTGCCGCATTTCGCTGAGCTGTGGCCGCGGTTCTGCCGCCAAAATTTACTATCAACTGTACGGTATAAGAACGCGGTGCATTGGGTTTTGCCACCCGAATAGCGTAATTACTATTCATCACGTTCTTCACTAAAAAATTGAGCGATAGGTTTCTATTAATATCGTAGCCGGCACGCAGATCCCAGATAAAGTCGCCCTTGTTCCTGCTATCTGCCCGGATCTTGTTAATGTCTTTAATCGCAATTTCAAAAATCTTATCAATCTTGGTCATGTAGCCATAGTATTGCATAGAAGTACCAAAATGGATTTTGTTGATGAAGATAAAGTCAAAATCCATTTTGAAAGTGTGAGGATTGCGATATCGCAACATACCTGCCGTTAGCGAGTCCCATCCGCCATCGCTTTTTGCAGTAGGAATAGAAAAGTGCCTAAACGCATCTAACAGGAAGGTGCCAATATTGTTGTTGCGCTTATTAGCTCCGTATAGGGTATCGTTCAAATCTACACCGTAGTAATACGTATAGCCAAACATGGTTGTAAAATCAACAGGTCCAATTTTTCCTTCTCCATAAGCAGATACCTCCCAACCGAAGATTCGGGCACGGCTTACATTTTTAGGCTGGAAATAAAATTGTACCCCATGGCTTAGATCTAAACCAAAAGTAAACTCTATCATGTTTCGAAATTCGGTCCAGAATAAACTGGCATCTACATATCCGTTCCAATTTCCGATTTTAATAGTGCGTTTGTATCCCAACTCCGCAGTAAAGCCCCTTTCTGTCAACAGGCTCGGGTTGGGTCTGATAGCAATACTAGCCAGTTGATAGACCACAAAACGTTCCGCCAAACTTGGAATGCGATTGGACTGGCCGAACGAAAGACGGATGTTGTTATTCTTCTTGGCTTCAAAATTTAAGCCGGCCGAAAAGATGGGTAACTGCGGCACAAATACACTGTCCAACCGCTCATATTCATCGCGCACTCCCAAATCTGCACTCAACCATTTCCAATCCAGTTTGGCCAAAGCAAATATCCCGCCATCATCTGTTTGATGCTTACCTAAGGTGCCATCATTGACCATCGAATGGGTATTGTTGATACCACATTGCAGTCTTACTAATCTTCCAAAATCGTGGCGAAACTGGTACTCGGTTCTGAACTGCCAGAAATTATTTTGGCCATCTAAATTGCGCTGTCTGAAAATTCTGGTCAACAGCTTATGCTGGTTATTCTTTTTATCCAGAAAACGAATCTTGGGATCAAGGTAGGCATAAAAATATCGTTCATCAATGTCCACCCCCGAAGCCGTTAGATAAGGATGCCCGGCATCCTGCCAGTAAAATTGAGACCCGCTTTTGCGATACATCAAATTGCTGCTCAATTCAATCGTAAGTCGTTTTAAGTTATGTGGCTGCCAACGAATTTTCGGACTGAAACGTATAAAATGTTCGTATTCCTGATTTAAGTGACTTTGATAGCCCTGCATCATAGAAGTGAGGACAAAGTCAAAGTCCCCAAACTTTTGCTTATGCACAAAACTGAATCCTATATTATTGGGGTTTTCCAGAAACTTGCCATCACGTTTCCACCATTTAAAACTATCCACAGGTGGCTTGCCTATTCCTTCATAATATAAAGTGAACTTAGTGGTGGGCGTATCCGAAGCCCAACCCGTATTTACATTTAATACCCCATTTAATGCAGATGCACCGTATTGCACCGTAGAAGCTCCTTTTATCAATTCCACCTGCTCAATACTTTCGGTAGGAATAAACGACCATTTAATTTCTCCCCGGTCGGCACTCATCAGTGGCATCTCATCTACAAAAAGTAATACACGGCTGCCCGAACCGTACGCATATCCGCTCCCTCCTCTTATGCTCATTTGCCCGTCCAAAATTGTAACACCCGGTATTTTTGTAACCGCCTGTTGCAAGTTGGTTATGTTGTTGCTTTC
>CANJVG010000214.1 GCA_947478005.1 Bacteroidota bacterium | reverse complement strand
CATCTTATGTCAAACCGTGACGTTGGGGGATTGGCGAATGGCATCGTAACTTCTACGGAAGGACTTTGGATGTAAAGAACGTTGTCGTATGTCATACGGATACATTTTCTGTACGATAATGGTCACCGTAACACTTACGTAGTCATTTTGGAGCCGAATAACGTCATTTTATGACATAAGGAGATGTAGTTGGGTTGGAATATAGCATCGTAACTCTTAATAGTGGGCTAGGAAACCCGAAAATACGAGCGCTGAACCCGCGGAAGCAATCAGGAATAGGAAAACAGCTCCGTAGTCTTCCTTCCTGATAAAAGTGTAAGACCCTGCTTTACATCAATTCCAGATATAAAAGCAGCAAAAAACTTCTTTTATCACCTAAAATAAAGTTTGCCTAACCTGATTGTATTAGCGAGCTGTAATGGGGCAGGCAAAACAACCTTGAGCAAAGGATTGTTTCAACAAATTTGGGGATATATAGGGGTCTGTCAATATCCATGAAATTGAAAGGATCTGACGGCCGAGTTGGTCTGGTATGAGGTAGAAACGAAAAAAGGCATCCTGATTGCTCAAGATGCCTTTCGTTTTTTTAATCAGAAATGACTAATAGAAATTCAACGCCACATCTGCGGCTAATTGTTGCAGTTGCTTTTCAACTTCATCCGTCATTGGCTTGTTCAAGCCTTTCAATGTTGCAGGGAAACGGGTTTCTAACTGAGTCAGATAATCCTTTTCGAATTCCTTCATTTTGTTTACCGGCACCTTCGAAGCTAAGTTCTTAGTTCCTACATATAATATAGCTACTTGCTTTTCAACCGTGAACGGTGAGAACTGAGCTTGTTTCAAAATTTCCACGTTGCGCGCTCCTTTATCAAGAACGGCTTTGGTCGCAGCATCTAAGTCAGAACCGAATTTAGAGAAGGCTTCCAACTCGCGGTATTGAGCCTGATCAAGCTTCAACGTTCCCGCCACTTTCTTCATCGATTTGATTTGGGCATTTCCCCCCACACGGCTTACCGAGATACCTACGTTGATAGCCGGACGGATACCAGAGTTGAACAGGTTAGACTCGAGGAATATCTGACCGTCCGTAATAGAGATTACGTTGGTTGGGATATAGGCCGACACGTCACCCGCCTGTGTTTCGATAATCGGAAGAGCGGTTAATGAACCACCTCCTTTTACAATAGCGCGGATAGATTCGGGCAAGTCGTTCATTTGCGAAGCCACTTCCTGATTAGCGTTTACCTTAGCGGCTCTTTCCAACAATCTGCTGTGCAAGTAGAAAACATCGCCAGGATATGCCTCACGTCCCGGAGGGCGTTTCAACAGCAGGGAAACCTCGCGGTAAGCCACGGCTTGTTTCGACAAATCATCATATACAATCAAGGCAGGACGACCGGTGTCGCGGAAAAACTCACCAATAGCACATCCTGCAAAAGGAGCGTAGAACTGAATAGGAGCCGGATCTGCAGCAGAAGCAGATACAACCACCGTGTAGGCCATTGCTCCGTTTTCTTCCAATGTTTTTACGATACGGGCAACAGTAGATGCTTTTTGTCCGCAGGCTACGTAGATGCAATATACCGGTTCGCCTTTTTCGAAGAATTCTTTTTGATTGATAATCGTATCAATGGCCACAGCTGTTTTACCAACCTGACGGTCACCAATGATTAACTCACGCTGTCCGCGGCCGATTGGTATCATAGCGTCAATCGCTTTGATACCTGTTTGCAACGGTTCGTTCACCGGCTGACGGTAAATAACACCCGGTGCTTTTCTTTCCAAAGGCATTTCATATAAAGTGCCTCCTATCGGGCCTTTGCCGTCAATCGGATTGCCAAGGGTATCTACCACACGGCCTACCATTCCTTCGCCTACTTTAATAGAAGCGATAACTCCGGTTCTTTTCACCGTGTCCCCTTCTTTAATTTTGTCGGAAGAACCCATTAATACCACCCCTACGTTATCTTCTTCCAGGTTCAACACGATGGCTTTGATACCGCTGGCAAATTCAACCAACTCACCCGCGCGGGCATTGGTTAAACCATATACACGGGCAATACCGTCACCTACCTGCAACACGGTTCCTACTTCTTCGAGCTGTGCAGCGCTTTTAAATCCTGAAAGCTGTTCGCGCAGGATTGCTGAAATTTCATCGGGTTTTACATCTGCCATCTTAAACTTGATTATTGATTATTGATAAATTATGATTGTTAAAGGCTTTTTAAGCGCGCGCAAAAATAGAAGAAGAGGGCATATTTACAAGCAATAGTCGTATTGCATGAAATACATTATCTCCATTTACATTTTTAGTAAATTTGGATGGGTGGTTGCCCAATTGTATAGCCTGCCAAAAAATAAGGGGAAGTTTAACGTCCATTTTTTTACTGTCTAACGAATAATTTCTTAAAAAATAGTCTCTATGGAATATTTTTTCGCATTAAAGGCAACGGAATCGCCCATTTTTTTGTCAATCAAAAGCCGGGCAAGGGGAGAAGAGGGCGAGATGGCCAGATAGGTTTCATTGTTCAGTTTTAATGAACCGGCACTGATGGCAATAAAAAACTGCCCGTGGTTGGTCTCCACCAGGCTGCCCACCTGCACGGTGTCTAGCTTCTTATCTATAGAAATTTGAGAGAGTAATTGTTTCTGCTTGATAGCCTCGGCCAGTTGGGCGCTGTTGTTTTTAATCTCCTGCGTCATCATCTCCCGCGATGTTTCATACTTATCGCCCGCGCTGCTTTTGGTATCTTCGTTTATGGCCGTATTTGCCGCCTCCATAGCACTTTCACAATTGCTTATGCGCGCTTCAATGAAATGGTGGCAGAGCCGAAGGAGTTCTTGCTTGATAGAGAAAGACATAGCGAACTATCGCTTTTTGCGGAAGGCAGGTTTGCCGCCTCTTCCCTGCGGGCGCTCAAACTTTTTGTTGGGTTCGTAAGCGGGGCCCTCGCCCAATTGCGGAGGCAAAGGCAGTTTTTTAACTTCATCGCCAATCAAATCCTCTATGCTTTTGAATTTGCGCATGTCTTCGGGATTGATGAGGGTGAGCGCCACACCCGTGGTTTCTGCGCGAGCCGTTCTGCCTACGCGGTGAATGTAATCCTCCGCATCGCGCGGCACATCGTAGTTAATCACCAGGCCGATAGAATCGATATCAATGCCCCGCGAAAGCACATCGGTAGCCACCAGCATCTGAATGTTCTTGTTTTTGAACTGGCGCAGTGTTTCGGTGCGCTGGTCCTGTTCCAGGTCCGAGTGAATAGCCGCAATGTTGAACTTTGCGCGCGACAAATCTCTTTCCAGTTCCTTCACTTTATCTTTGGTAGAAGAGAAAATCAGAATGCTCGACAGGTTCTTTCCGGTAAGCAGACTTTTCAGCAAAGCCATTTTCTGGGTATTGTAAACTAAGTAAGCTCCTTGCAATACACCGGCTGCGGGTTTCGAAACGGCAATGTTCACCTGCTCGGGATTATTCAAAATCTTCTTTGCCAGGTCGCGAATCTTAGGCGCCATGGTGGCACTGAACATAATCGTCTGCCTTTGCTTAGGAAGAAAGCTGATGATTTTATTCAAGTCATCGCTAAAGCCCATATCCAACATTCTATCCGCTTCATCTAAAATCAAGTGCTCGATAGAGTCGAACTTCACATAGCCCATGTTCAGGTGTGCAATCAATCTGCCCGGTGTGGCAATGATAATATTAGCGCCTTGCGTCAGTGCCTTCTTTTCCTGTTCAAATGAAATGCCGTCCTTGCCTCCGAAGATAGCAATAGCCGTAACCGGGGTAAAATAACCGAAGCCCTGCATAGCCTCGTCAATCTGCACCGCCAGTTCGCGTGTAGGCACAATGATGAGCGTGTTCACCACGTGCTTATGTTCCTTCATGATTTTATTAATCACGGGCAGCAGGAAGGCCGCGGTTTTCCCGGTGCCCGTTTGCGCACAGCCGATGATGTCTTTGCCCGATGAAATAATAGGAATAGAAAGCTCCTGAATAGGCGTAGGCTTTTCGAAATTCATCGAGCTAAGCCCTTCCATCAATTCAGGTTCAAAATTAAAGTCGGAAAATTT
>CANJVG010000213.1 GCA_947478005.1 Bacteroidota bacterium | reverse complement strand
TAGGATTAGGCGCATAAATCTTGAACGCAGATAGGTTGCTCATTGTGCAGCTAAGTTTGCTCATAACTAAAACAAATAGCTATGGGAAAACAATTCACACTTAGAGAATTTCAGGGGAGATTTCAAACCGAAGAAGACTGCTACGCCTATTTATGCCAACAAAAGTGGGGTAAAGGTTATGCCTGTAGGAGGTGCCAACACAAAGAGTATGTTCAAGGAAAGAAAACAATATGGAAGCGGTGCAAGCAATGTAACTACGATGAATCACCCACCGCCAAAACGCTTTTCCATCAAGTAAAAAGCAACATTTTGGATGCCTTTTATATGTGTTACCGGGGGTCATCGTAGATAAGAAAGGGGTGTCGAGTATGGAACTACACCGAAAAACAGGCATTCGGCAAAAAACCTGTTGGTATTTTAAATGGAAGATTCAGGAAGCGATGAAAAGCAGCGAAACTCATTTACTGAAAGGCACAGTAGAAGCAGACGAATGTATGATAGGAAGTGCCGAAGAGAAGAAACAAGGCAGAAGCAGTGCTAGCAAAAAATACAAATTGTTGGTGCTGGTAGAAAAAGGGAAAGACAAGAAAGGAAAAACAACTATGGGCCGAGCTTACGCAGGGAAAATAAATGGCTATGGCGCCAACGATTTGTTGCTGCTGATGCAAACACATATAGCGACCAATGCCAAAGTGCAAACCGATCAATGGACAGGATATACTCCTTTGAAAAAGCATTTTCCTAAACTGGAGCAAGAAAAATCAGACAAAGGGAGAAACTTTCCGCTCATGCACTTCCATATTATGAATCTGAAAAGTTGGCTAAGAGGCGTTCATCATCACTGTTCTGACGAACACCTAACTGCTTACATGAATGAGTATCACTTTCGTTTCAACAGAAGACAAAATAGAAAAGCCATTTTTGATTCCTTAATCACCAACTTGGTGGCGGCTGTCCCTTTCTTCATAACCCTTAAAGAACTAAGCGCCTAATCCTAAACCGAAATTATTTTTCGAATTGTTAAAAGGTGGGTTCTTCATTGGGACATACCACCTTTTTAACACGCCCTTTTTAGCCTATAAAAAGGAGGAACATTTGACAACACTGTAAAACAAGTAATCATTCATACATTGCCTTGATCAGCTATTAGTACTGTTGATTCGGTTTTCTGTGCCGGTGATAACACTCGCGTTTGCGCTACAGTAGGCTTTACAAATTATTTATGGAGCAACGGGAAAGCCGATTCCTGTATTCAGGCGCATCAGGCCGGCAACTATAATGTTACTGTTACAGATAACAATGGCTGTACGGCTACTTCGAATCATTTGCCTATCTATTTTTATCCATTGACCCCTGTTTCTATCAGTGTAAATGGCGATACGCTTACCGCTTTCAATACCGTCACTTATCAATGGTATTTAAATGGGGAGCGATTAATAATGCTACTGAGAATATTTTTGTAACCAATCAAACTGGCAGCTACACGGTAGCTATTAGCGATACTAACGGGCGTTCGGTTACTTCCGATCCCGTTGTTCTCGCTGGTATAAATAATCTAAGCCCTACCTTTTCAGTAAACGTTTGTCCCAATCCGCTCGATAATGGTTTCTGGAATTTAGATTGCGCAGGTAGCAAGGTTGGAAGCAAGACCGAAATATTTGATGCCGATGGAAGATTAGTTTTTGAATCTACCGTCACCAAAAAACAATCGCAAATAGAACTGAGTGCCGCACGCGGTATCTACATGCTGTGCATCAGCTCAGCCAATAATGCTATCGTGAAGAAGTTGATTCGGTTGTAATCAATCGAATCAACGGGGCCGATGAAACAGCCCTAAACAGAAAGCGGATCATTTGCCTAGGCAGATGATCCGCTTTCTGTCATCCTTGAAATTACTGACCGAACGCCTTAAAGATTATCGGAGCACCGCTAACCAATTGCGAATTTCCTTTAAACACAGCCGCAGAAAGTGTTTGTTGACCCGGTAAAGATCCGAGGGTCCAGGTGCTTTTTGCATCTCCGTTATCATCCGTAAATACTTTTTGTGCCGGGCAATTTCCACCTCCGGTGATTACATTGAAATAAACCGGAATTTCCTTTTGCGGTGCACCATAAGAGTCGGTTACCTTTACAGTAACCGGGTTAGCTAAAGTTTGCAACACAGACCCCGTTTGTCCGTCTCCGGAGGCTACTGCCGCCAAGTAGGGGGTATAATAAGCTATCGAATCGGTTACTCGGTGGAGGGAGTATAAAGGTATGTTCTTACCTAAGATTTCGGTGTTGGTAACACCCACATGTGTACTTAGAAAGCTATAGGCCGATAAATCCCATTTGCCATACAGAGTTGCTCCAATTTCCAGATATTTATACAAAGACTCTTCGGGTGCCATAGATACAACAGGGCATGGCTTACCACAAATTTTCATACTTACGCGTGGCGTTAATGCCACATGAACCCATTCGTTTTGCCGTCCGCTGAGAGAGTCAACGCGCAAGGTGCGGGTGGGATTAGTATTATATATATCTGACCAAACCCCGTTGTTGTAACTAAGACCTAAACCCAATTGGTCACTTACCGAAGTATTAACAGTGCCGCCTTTCCCAATGGTTTGATTTAACCATACGCTAAAGATAGATACTACCAGATCAACGTTGGTAACCACAACCACTGGTATTGAATCTTTTCCGATCGAAAGCCAGCGTATTGATTTTTTAGAATATGAAGCCACTTGATGTTCCCGCTCAGGTAAACTAAGCTGTAACCCGGGAGAAGTGGCATTTACCGTAAAATCGGCATGGAAATCGGCATTCTTAGTAGCCATTTCAAATTTGTTGATACCTATTATACTATCAAACCCGAACGTAAAATTCCAGGTAGGGTTCATTTCCACATGTCCGTTTAGGATGGTAACTGAACGGTCTCCGTCCTTAAATATTGATTTGTTTGTAAAAGAGTGGGAGAAGCCTGTAGAACTAACGCCAGGTTTCATGTCACTCATATCTGTTTGAAAGGTGTACGTTCCCATTTTAAAGACGTCTGTAAAATCCGCTTGAATAGTTCGTATAATCATGTCATAAGGGTTTACATCCACTCCGGTTACTCTGCGAATATAACCATCACCGGCTGTGCCTATAATTATACTTCCCACAGGAATATCCACATACGGAGTAGTCGCTGTGAGTTTATAGCGGTATATCCCCATTGAAATCTCATTGGCCATAGAACGCAATATCCATTTGGTAGTATCCACAACAAACACATTGCTCCTTAGCTGGTTAGGCCCCAAATCTACAGGAATGGGAGTCGTCTTATCTTTTTTGCACGAGCTATTACCAACTATAAGGGCAATAGCAACTAAAAAAATACTCAAGGTCTTCTTCATAATTATTCGCTTTAATTTCGGATGGTTTGCTTTTGTTTTTTTTAAAAGAATAAACTACCGTGGTTCAAATATAAGAGTTTCCCTAAACTGCTAAGCCTTCTTCGGCATAATTACTGAATTGGTTTTTGGGGCACAATACTTTGGAGCGTCTGTGCGCCTACCGGTTTCAAGGTTTTTTGAATCATCGCTTAAGTATTTCTATTTTTCAGCCTTATTGGCGTTGTCGTCAATAAGTATAACCAAGCAACTATGATATTACCTGCACAACCCAGACTTTATTCCGGCACAGGGCATCTGCCTTTTGGCGTTTACAATGATTTGATACCAAACGTAAGCACCGCACCTTGGGATGCTGAAGGAGGTTTCTTTAAGAACAGAAGAACCAGCCGCAAGGCCTGGATATTTTTCGGAGTCTATAGCCCCGAAATTATTTGTGGAATTGCCATTGCCGATGCAGGTTTTGTGGCCAATGCCTTTACTTACTTCTATTCTTTTAAAGATAATGTCTTTGTGCAGGATAATGCGCTCGTACCATTTGGTTTCGGCTCTAAGTTCGACCCAAACCTTGACAGCGAATGGAAACTTGGCAAGTACCGCATACATACCGAAAACGGGCACATGCATTTTGCATACAACGGAAAATTTAAGTTGAACATCAGCACTAAAAATACAAAGGCCGGAGCCAGTGTGGTAGCACCTTCCAAAGACGGCAGACCTTTTCATTTCACTTACAAGAACGTTTGTCTTCCTACCGAGCTGAAGATTGAGCATGGTGGAAAAAATTACGAAGTGAGCGGTAACTACGGAGCC
>CANJVG010000212.1 GCA_947478005.1 Bacteroidota bacterium | reverse complement strand
GGGTAAGAAAAAAGCCTAAGCATGAATAACGAACGTGAAATAAACGCCCTGATACAATTGCTCGATGACAATGACCAGGAAATTTTCAAACACGTTCAAACTAAGTTAATCAGCTTTGGCACGGAGGTTATTCCATCGCTGGAAGAAGCCTGGAGTGCAGAAATAAATCCGGTGACCCACGAGCGGTTGGAGGAAATCATCCACCGCATTCAATTTGATTCGTTAGTAAAGGAATGGAAGTTGTGGCTAAGCAACGAGCCCGATAATTTGCTCTTGGGGGCATTCCTGATTTCTAAATATTACTATCCCGATATTGTGTTTGAAGAAGTGGAGAAGAAGATGGCCAAGCTGAAACAAAGCGTTTGGCTGGAGCTGAACTACAACCAAACAGCCTTAGAGCAGATTCAAATCTTCAATCAGGTTTTCTATAACTATCACGATTTCAAGGGCGACCAAACGCCTGTGAGTTTTCACGATTTTTGCCTTAACAATGTGCTCGATTTTAAACACGGGAATGCTGTTTCTATAGGCATCATCTATCAGGTGCTTGCCAACCAACTCAATCTCCCAGTCTATGGAGTTCCCTTGACCCAGCATTATGTGTTGGCTTTCTGCAAAAAGGTAATTTTTGATTTTCAGTTAGAAAAAGAGCTTGACAGGCAGGTGATGTTCTATATCAATCCCATCAATCGTGGTTCTATTTTTTCGCGCAACGAAATCAAGGATTATCTGGAGAAAATGCAGGTGAACCAAAGCCCCGAGTTCTTTTCTCCGGCAAGTGTAGAAATGATTATACGCGAAATGCTTGCCTACCTTATCACCCTACACCGCAACGCGAGTGAGTTTGACAAGGCTGATGAACTGACCTATTTGCGAGGTTTGTTTGAGAGTTGAGACTATTCAATCCTAAAAATTACAAAACTATTATCTGCCATTTGGATTTGAGAGGTTAGCTATGCGTTGACGAGCTCTTGTGCGATGAATTATTCTGTCCAAGGCATGAAGTAGCTTTTCTCTCTTGTAAAGCAGAATAGTTGTTGTAACCTGGCAACAACTTGTGATGCGTTGAAAGAAACACAAGGTGCGCTGATGACTGCTCGTAACGTGCTGTTAGAATTTACTGTCTAAAAGATTAGACCTCGTGATATGCTGGCGACTACTCGTAACATACTAGAAGAAATGTGTGATGCGCTGGCAACTTCTGGTGACGTGCGGGAAAGAATTACTGTCCAGAAGATTAGGCCTCGCGATGAGCTGATGGTTATTTGGGATGTGTAGGAACGTAGCTGGCGAAAGAAATTTTTAGACTTTTTATGGCGGGATGGTCATTAGCTTGAGCAGGCACAGGAAGTCGCTGACTTCCTGCTTTCCAATGTCTCGTCCTGAAATAGGTTTACACAAATTGTAACCCTATGGAACGAAAAACAATTAAGCCAAAACGAGTTCGTGCGGTATATTATTCCAAAGATTTTAAAGTAAAAATCATTGAAGAATACCTTGCTGGGAATTGCACTAAGGTTGATCTATTACGGAAATACGACATTAAGTTTCGTAGCGCTATCCAAACCTGGATGAAACAGTTAGGATACCTGGATTTGAAAAATGCACCGATATTGCCGGTGCTAAAAATCCATTCTTTGAAAAAGATAAAATCGAAAGCAGGTCCACCAGGTCAAAAGAGCAGAAAGGAACTGGAGCGGGAACTTCAGGACGCCCAGCTCTTGGTGGAGGCTTATGCTATAATGATTGAAAAGGCAGAGCGGGAATATAAAATCAGTATCCGAAAAAAATCCAATACCAAGTAGTCCGTGAAATGAAAGACAATTATCCGGAAGTGAGCTTAGTTCGGTTTTGTCGGCTGCTTGGTTTTACACGTCAATCGTATTATAAGCATTATTGGAGTGAGGAAGAATATTCTATAGAAGAGGAATTAGTTTTTAAAGAGGTACGTACCATTAGAAATCAAATGCCGGTTATAGGCACTCGTAAACTTTTTGTTATGTTACAATCCTTCCTATTGGAACATCAGGTTAAAATGGGTAGAGATGCTTTGTTTAACCTCCTTGCCTATAATAAGTTGCTCGTTTCAAGATGTAGGTATAGAATCACAACTACTCAATCCAATCACTGGCTAAGGAAATACCCCAACTTGATTAAGGATGTACAAATAGCAAAAGCTTACCAAGTTTGGGTAGCGGATATTATGTACTACAAGACACAAGCTGGCTTTGTTTACATAAGCCTCATAACGGATGCTTACTCTCATAAAATAATGGGATATCATGTTGCAGATAACCTTTCTGCAATTAATTGCATGAAGGCGTTGAAAATGGCGTTATCTAACGAGGATAATTGCTACGCTAATCTAACCCATCATTCTGACCGTGGACTACAATATTGCTCGATGGAATATGTAAGTTTGTTACAAGAAAAACAGATCAAAATAAGTATGACTGAAAGCGGAGACCCACGAGATAATGCCATAGCCGAAAGAGTAAATGGTATTCTTAAAGAGGAATTCTTAAAACATTGGTAGGTTAAAGATCAGAAAGATGCAGCCCTCGCTTTAGAAAATGCAGTGCATATTTACAATGAACTCAGACCCCACTTTAGCTGTAGCCTCTTTACACCAGAGGTTGTACATCAAAATAAATTAACAGTCAACCGACTTTGGAAAAACTATTATAAAAAAAGAGGTAAAATTGCATTACTAGACATTTAAAACCTGTAAACCTATTTCAGGACAAGACACTATCTTACCTTTTCCAATATCCTTTTCTAAAATTCTTTCACACAACTTGCATTTTGTTCGCTCAAACTATTTGTGGTAAACGGTTTTGGCGGATACTTATTTTTAATGCAGTAAAAAAGAAACCTTCAAAATGAGAGGACGTAAACGTGGGCATAAATATTAAAAATAATGAACCACGTAAAAAAAGTAATTGTTTTGTCGATACTCACTTCAGGATTGTTCTTTCTCAACTCTTGTAAAAAAGAAGCGCCAATAAAACTAACTGAAACTAAAAAAGACTTAACGGCTATTTCACAACAGATGACTGAAGTAACCAGCAAAAACATGGAAACTTACATTGCTGTGCAAGGAATGATGATTGGCATAATTGAATATGGCGGTCAACATTTTAAAACAGAAGGCAATGGTTTTTTGTCGGGCTTTCCATGTGCATCGGTTACGAAAGACACCGTTTCTGTTCCTCATACAGCCACGGTTGATTTTGGTGCAGGATGCAAAAATGCTACAGGTAAATTTATGAGTGGAAGTATTACGGTTGAATATTTAGACAGAGACTTTACAGCACCTGGAAATTATTACAGAGCCATCTTCAATAACTTTGTGAACGATAGTCGCACGGTTTCAGGAACCATGTTGATGACTTATCGTGGGTATCAATTATCGGGATATGAAGGAGCTAGTATTGAAGCAAATTTGGAGACTAACTTTGCTAAAGACCATTTGCAATTTACCGGTAGAAACCATTTTGATTTAGAGGTTATAATCGATTCAGCTACACAAGAAATGACCATGCTTACGTTCAGCGGGTCAGGCGATGGAATCACAAGTGATAGCATTGCTTTTACACAAACCATTACTTCTCCTTTGCAAATGCAAACAGTTTGCTCTCAACATTTTTCTGCAGGAACAGTTTTGATACAAAGCCCCGGTTTGTCCGATAAAGAAATAGACTACGGCAATGGCACTTGCGATGATATAGCTACCGTTCATGAGAATGGAACTACCTACGATATTTCACTACAGTAATCTTATTATACAAAACAAAAGCACCTCTTGCTTCAATAGCAGGAGGTGCTTTTGTTTAAGGTAAACGAAAGATGGCTTTCTTCCGCTGTTGTCAATGACTTCAGACCTGCATAAAGAACAATTACACCTAAACAATTAGATAGACAAAAATAATGTCCTTCCTAAATACTGGTTGATTTCCCACTATGTTATCACCATTATTTGGTTGAGAGTGTGTTTTAAATGCGTGCAGAGATAAGATTCAAGGCATGGAGTGGTGGTCAGGAATGAGAGGATTGGCATGTATTATTGAGTTTATTGGATTAACCATTTAGTCCGCAACGCAAATACAGTGCGTAGTGGCGAAGTAAGTTTGCTGAAAAATGGTTATGAAAAAGCAAATCAGTATTCAGTCGTTCTTTGAGAAATATCCGGATGATGAATCGTGTTATCGTTACCTGGC
>CANJVG010000211.1 GCA_947478005.1 Bacteroidota bacterium | reverse complement strand
CTTTTTCGTCCGACATCTTGCTGGGTTGCAAATATTAAAAGTTAAAACGGACACCAAGTCCTTGTTTTACAGTTGTTTCAATTTCGGAGTTTCAGGTTTTGGATACTAAATACCTCTAATCCTGGTCATGGCAAGTTAAATAGCTCTATGAGGCCATTTACAAGACCCGCGCGAAGGAAGTGCCGTTCTATGATTTTCTTTAATTAGTCAAATTTGCCATGAGGGGTTATTGAAGATAACTCTACCGAGTTGATTATCGCTCTTAAACGGCTCATTAAATTGTTTATATTTGAGCCGATTAACTATAATAATCGGCTCATGCGCTACAATTGGCAACAGAAAGACTGGCCTGAATTCCCCTATAAATTAGATAGTGAGGACGACCTTCTTGCTTTCAACGAACAAGTATGGCAGGTCAGTGGCATGCTTAAAGCAATGCCTGAGGATAGCAAGGAGGAGCTTATCCTGAATACCATGGTTGCAGAAGCTATAAAAACATCTTCGATAGAAGGCGAAGACCTGAACCGGCAAGATGTAATTTCGTCCATAAAGAATAACCTGGGGTTAAATGATAAACTCGAAAAAATAAGGGACAAAAAAGCGCAAGGTGCGGGGGAGTTAATGATAGCGGTAAGAAATACTTATGCGGAACCACTAACTGAAAAAACCTTATTTGCGTGGCATACAATGTTATTGGAAAGTAGCACGCATGTAGCTGTTGGTTCATGGAGGAAGCATAAAGAGCCTATGCAGGTTATTTCCGGCGCAATAGGCAGGGAACGCATCCATTTTGAGGCGCCCCCTTCGCAGAAGGTTCCTGAAGAGATGAGAAAATTTATTACCTGGTTTAATGATACTGCACCTGGAGGACAAACAGAAATGAAAAAGGCTCCGGTTCGTTCTGCCATAGCTCACTTGTATTTTGAGTCTATTCACCCTTTTGAAGATGGTAACGGAAGAATTGGTCGGGCCATAGCGGAAAAGGCACTTTCCCAAACAATCGGCAGGCCGATATTGTTGAGTTTGTCTCAAACTATCGAGGCAAATAAAAAGGCCTATTATGCGGCTTTGGAAGAGGCGCAATCAAGTATCGACGTCAGCAATTGGGTGAGCTATTTCGTACATACGGTACTACAAGCACAATTAGAAGCTGGAAATTTGATTGGTTTCATTCTGAAGAAGGCAAAGTTCTTTGATCGTAATAAAAGCTGGTTAAATGAAAGACAGTTAAAGGTTATTAATCGAATGATGGAAGCTTGGCCCCAAAATTTTGAAGGTGGTATGACAACCAAAAAGTATATAGCTATCACCAAGACATCAAAGGCAACCGCAACAAGAGATCTGCAAGAACTTGCTGAGGCAGGTGTTCTAAATTCATTGGGCAGGGGTCGGAGTGTTTACTATAGTTTAGTTTTATACTAACTTTTCCTATCTTTTATAGGTCTTTGCTAATGGTTTCAAGTACTTCATCCGGACTCAACACTTTTACATTCTTCCCCCATCCTCTGATGTCATGGTAAAACTTGTAGCCGGGATAAATTTTAATTGTGATTTCTACAGAGCCATCCTCATTCTCTATGACAATATCTTGGGTAGAATGTCTCAAGCCTAAGCAACTGTTCTTTTATTCAGGCGAAACTTTATGTCAATAGTCCTACGCCAAACGGATACAGGAATATCTATGTTTTATAAAATAACCTACAAATTCCTAATCAAAAATAGTTCGACCGGTCGAAGCGTTTTTTGTCGAAAGAATTCATGCAACCTAAACCGAATTATTTTTGAAAATATTTTTTGAATCTCTTCAAAAAGGAAGCAAATTTAAAAACGGGTTGTCAGGAAAAAAAAGATTTGTGTTTTTGTGTGGATGCGTAATTTTTTGATAGAACTTTTAAAAACACCGCACCGACCACCGCACCCGTAAAAAGCGAAAGCCTCACAACCCATTGGTAGTGAGGCTTTCATAAAATATCAATGAGGTCGGGAGCGGAATCTTACTATTTTTCTTATTAAGCGAAATTATGAATAGAATACCTGATATTCAATTGTTTATAATTATTGATTTCTTTTAGCCTTTCCTAATTTTGACTATTTTAGGTTATTTTTAGGTATGTTTTGGGTATGATTGTATATTCGCGATACAAAAACTGTATATGAAAGCAACTTTAGCATTTCACGATGGTTATGTAAAAATTGAATACCAACACGGAGGAAGTCGAACTAGGAAATCAACTGGCGTGGCGATACCAAGCAAAGCATATCTAAAAAGTAACAACGAAATAAAAAGCAGTGTTACAGACTTTAAAACTAAACAGAAAATCATTGATAGTTTTTTGGATAAGGCAAAAACCATAATAACTACCCATGTAAACAATAGCAAAGCCTTTCCAACTGGTGAGCAATTTAAGAGAGCATGGGATGAATACGATAAAGCTATAAAAGAATCAAGGTATCTTCTGGACTATTACGATAAGTTCTATCGGATAAAAGAAACCGAATTCAGCAGAAAGGGGTTTAGTGCTAATTCAATAAAGGACTATAGAAATATTCGATTCTATTTAGAAGACTTCATCACTGCTACCAAAAAGCCAATTTTTCTAGATGAGATTAACAGAGATTGGATGAACAAGTTTGTGAGCTTTTTGGAAACAGAGCGAAAAGATTTTGACAAACCTAAAAAGCATGGAGGTAAGTATTGGAGCAAAGGGAAACTGGCTGGTTCAACTGTAAAAAAGAGAGTTGCTTTAATACTTGGCTTCATCAACTGGCTTGATGATGAGAAGCTTTATCCGATGCCAAAAGGACTTGTGAAATACTATGGAACGATACAAGATTCGGAGGCGGTAAAAGCTATTATTACAAAACAGGAAGCCAATAATTTATATAGGCATGATTTTAAAAATGCCAAATTGAACTACATAAAAGATATTTTTATCTTAGGTTGTTTTACAGGGATGCGATGGGAAGACATTTGTTCTTTCAATGAAAGAGACGTTAGTGACGTTGAAGGCTTAGGTTTGATTATAGAAAAGGTTGCTCAAAAAACAGGTGGTGTGTTTCGTGTTCCAATAAATAAAATCGTTGCTAGAATTATTCAGACTTACAATTATAAATTTGCCAAATACAGCAATGCAAATTTCAATAAATATTTAAAACAATTGCTTAAAAAAACTGGTTGGTTTGACGATGAAACAAAATTTTTGGATGATAAAGGCAACTATAAAAAGCGCTGGCAATGTATATCAATTCATAGAGGTAGAGATTCTTTCTGCACGATGCTTGTAAATGATAGAGTGCCCATAAATGAGATAATGAAATACACTGGCCACGCGTCAATTAGTAGTTTAAACAAATACATTGATACCAATTCACAAGTTAAGAATTTCACCAACGAATTAGTAATAGAATGAGCAAAGAAATAAACCGATACTATAATTTAGGAAAGCTATTGGATTCGCCAGTTGATTACGATTTGGTAAAGGACTTCATAGAGCAATACATAAAAGTAGCTGTAAAAAAAGGACAGAAAGCGGATGATGTAATTATGCAATTAAAAAATAGTAGTTCGGATTTGCACGATGCCATTATGACCAATTGCGTAAAAATTCAAGGTGATTTACCATTAGAGAGAATCAATCAAATTAATACCGATGAATGGATTTCTGTAGCTGAAGCCGCTGAAATTTATGATGTAAACAGTGCCACTATACACAACTGGATTAAAACTGGCAATCCCCCGTTGAAAGCCAAAAAATTAGGAGAGCGAAAAACGGTTGTATTCTTTGAAGACTTAAAACGCTTTGTTGTAAAAAAAAGAAGTAAGTAAGAATACTCGAAGACATGTACAATATATGTCTTTTTCCTGCTTAGTATAATACCAGATTGATAATTTACTTTACTTCCAGTCCTTCAACCACTTCACAAAGCTTAACCCCCAAGTGCGTGGCAAAGCATACTCGCTTGATATTTATCAATAAACACGCCATGAAAAACGACATCTACTTCTGGTATTCCGCTGATTACACCAGCCTATACATCGACCCTCTGCAATACTCAATGAACCTTCCAATCTTTTCAAATAAGGTAATCGCAATCGAACGAATCATTCCAAACGATACCGAAACTCTGCCTGTTATATCACCCCTGATTCCAACAAGACTGGAAGATACACCCTACGGAACCATATTGGGACGCTCCTATGAAAACTTCCTGAGGAGACGACTAAAGGATATAT
>CANJVG010000210.1 GCA_947478005.1 Bacteroidota bacterium | reverse complement strand
TTTCTGGTTCTGCTGGTCATACAATTTTTATTGCCACGAATTTACACGAATGATATTTGTAGCACAAAAACAATTCGTAATAATTCGTGTTATTCGTGGCTCGAATCAAAATGAAACCGGAATATAAAATAGTAGAAGTAGCTAAAGCAGTAGGCGGCAAGTTGCTGTCGAAGAACTCAAAAGATGGTTCCATTCAGGAGTTGCTGCTCGACTCGCGAAAGCTTATTCATCCAACGCAAACTTTGTTCTTTGCCTTAGGCGGCATGAAGCTGGACGGGCATACCTATATCGAAGACTTATACAAAAGGGGCGTTCGCAATTTTGTAGTTACCAAAGAGCCCAATATCGAAACTTATCCCGATGCCAATTTTGTTTTGGTGAAGGATTCCTTCGCTGCCTTGCAAAAGCTGGCGGGCTTTCATCGGGCCAAATTCAGCCTCCCTGTTATTGGTATAACCGGTAGCAACGGAAAAACGGTGGTGAAAGAATGGCTCTATCAATTGCTACACGAGGACTATCATATTGTTCGAAGCCCGAAAAGTTATAACTCACAAGTAGGTGTTCCGCTTTCGCTCTGGCTAATCAATCCTGAAAATACACTCGGCATTTTCGAGGCCGGCATTTCCGAACCCGGAGAAATGCAGAAGTTGGAGAAAATTATTCGGCCCAATATTGGTCTGATTACCAATATTGGCGAAGCACACAGTGCGGGATTCTTAAGCGCGCGTCACAAAACAAAAGAGAAACTGACGCTGTTTGTGAATGCAGATATTCTCATTTACTGCAAAGACTATCCCGACATTAACCAAAGTATTGCGGAGATAAACGCCCTTTCGAAAGGCAGCGATGAAACCGAAAACAAGATTAAGACCTTCACCTGGAGCTTGAGTGCCGAGGCGGATGTGCAGGTAACCAGTGTGTTGCACAAAGACAATCATTCCTACATCACCTGCCTTTATCAGGGTAGGGAACTCGAATTTGAAATTCCATTTTCTGACAAAGCCAGCGTGGAGAATGCTATTCACTGCGCCAGTGTAATGCTTTATCTCAAACGCGAGTTTTCGGTTATCCGCGAACGCATGAAACATCTTTCTCGCATTGCCATGCGTTTGGAAATGAAAGATGCCATCAACAACTGTTCGCTGATTAATGATACCTACAACTCCGACATCGGCTCTCTGAAAATTGCCATTGATTTTCTGAAACAGCAGAATCAACATCCAAAGAAGACAGTGATTCTATCCGATATTTTACAAAGCGGCAGAGGTGAAATGGATTTATATCAGGAAGTGGCGAGCCTGCTGGAAGAATGTAAAGTAAACCGCCTGATAGGAATTGGGCCTTCGCTTAACCGACAGAAAAAGCTTTTTGAAAAGAACGAAGCCCTCCAATTCGAATCATACGACAGCACCGAAGATTTTCTAAAACATCTTGATTCATCGAGCTTCACTAATGAAGTTATCTTGTTGAAAGGTGCGCGCAGGTTCCGCTTCGAGGTCATTGGAAAATTTTTGGAAAAGAAAGCGCATGAAACTGTTCTGGAAATAAACCTTAATGCCCTCACGCACAACCTCAAAATATATCAGTCATTGCTGAAACCTGAAACCAAAATAATGGCGATGGTAAAAGCATTCAGCTATGGCAGCGGAAGTTTTGAGATTGCGAATACTCTTCAGTTCAACAGGGTTGACTACTTAGCTGTTGCCTATGCCGATGAAGGAATTGAGCTGCGCAAAAATGGAATCACTCTTCCAATCATGGTTATGAATCCCGAGCTGAGAAGTTTCGAAGCAATGATTCAATACAACCTCGAACCGGAAATTTACTCGCTCAATCTGCTGGAGAAGTTTACCGAAGTATTGGCATTGCTCCGCAATGGTGATGATGGCAAATACAAAATACATATCGAGTTAGAAACAGGCATGAACCGACTGGGCTTCAACAAGGAGGAAATCCCTGAACTCATTGAGCGCATAAGACCCAATCATCAATTGCAAATTGCTTCGGTGTTCTCGCATCTTGCCGCGAGTGAGGACAAAGCCTATGACGATTTCACCAAAGAACAAATCAAAAACTTCGAGACCATGAGTCAGTCGATTTGCGACCAATTCGACTACAAAATCCTGCGACACATTTTAAACAGCAATGGCATCACCCGCCACACCAAAGCGCAGTTCGACATGGTGCGTCTTGGAATAGGACTATATGGTATCGATTCATCTGATAAGGTAAACACCAAACTGCTTCCGGTTTCTACGCTCAAAACAACTATCTCGCAAATCAAGCATGTAAAGAAAGGTGATACAGTGGGTTATGGCAGGGTAGGCAAAGTTTCGAAAGACAAAACTATCGCCACGGTTGGTATTGGCTATGCCGATGGTTTAAGCAGAAAACTGTCAAATAAAGTGGGTCGAATGTTAGTGAACGGGCAATTGGTTCCGATTATCGGCAACGTCTGCATGGATATGACGATGCTGGATATAACTGGTGCTAATGCGCAGGAAGGTGATGAAGTAATTGTGTTTGGCAGCAATCCGGGAGTGGAAGAAGTGGCGGAGGCCGCAGAAACAATTGCCTATGAAATTCTCACCGGTATCTCCGGCAGAGTGAAGCGGGTTTACTTTCAGGAGTAACTAAACTTCTTTCAAAAGCGTTCGAAAAGCCGTAAACTTTCCAGGGAACAAATCCAGACTTTCCTTTTTCAAGCGTTCGGCATGATGCTCTTTGTAATCGAAATATTTGGTGATGTCGCTAGCGAAATATTGAAACGCGTAGGTGATACCGTCCGTTGTGTTTTCTTCAAGCACACGATAAAGTTTATTCTCAACAAAACATCCCGTTTCCATCACCCGGGGAATGTGTTCTTCCTTCATCCACCTCAACCACAGGTCGTGAACGTCTAAATCAATTTTTACGGTTACGTTGTAAACTATCATATTCTATTCTGAAACTTTATCTCCTCTCAATAATCGGTATTTTTTTCGCGCATCAATCACCAACAAAGAACTGCTATAATCGGTAATAATTGATTTGTAGAGTTCCATAGCTTTCTCCTTTTGATTCAAATGCTCCTCTTCAATTTCAGCCAATAGAAAAGTAGCGTCATCGCCTTTCAAATCTTCTTTATAATTTTTGATAACGCTCTCCAGCAGAGGAACCGCCTTATCAAACTCTTTCCGCTTTACATATATCTGAGCTTGCGAATAGGCAATGTCATCACTCAGCACATGACCTGGGAATAAATAAGTGATGGTATCTAACAAACTTCTCGCCTGTTCATCTTTATTTTGGAACAACAATAGTTCAGCTCGAGCATACATCATCAAAGGAGTTTCGGTGGTGTCCAATCCCAGATTATCAATAATAAAAACCGAAAGATTAATGGCATCGTTCGAAATCAATTCGCTGGTGGAACTCTTCAATGCTGCCAGTTGTGTTTGAGCCCACTCAAAATCGCCTATGTAATAGGCCCGCTTTGCGTTTCGGTAACGCGCATCTTCGCCCAAAGGGGAATCTTTTTCGTCCTTATCAACCTGCGAGTAAAGCAGGGTTGACTCCCATACATCACCACCAATCAAAAGAAAATCTCCTAACGAAAGTTTGGTCTGATTTTTCAATTGTTGATTTACCCCGGGCATAGCTATTAACTCTTCGCAAAGTGCGGAAGCACTATCTAAATCATGCAGATAAAAACCTTCGAGGTCGGCTAACTCTTTCATGCTTTGTGCCGTTCGGAAATTTCTCCCGTTTTCATTAATGAAAGATTGATAGTCACCTTTCAATGCCACCAAATCTTCACGGGTAATATTGATGTTCTTAGAAATTTTTTCCTTACGACACGCCAATAATTCAGTGCGTGCCATAAAATACATCGCGCTGTTGTTGCCTTTGTTAACCACATACTCAAACCCTGCAATGGCATTGGCATAATCTCCCTCCGTTTGCGCCATACGGGCAATATTCAGCACTCGAAAACCGTTTTCACCCTTGCGTTTATCTAATGCTTTCATTTGCACCAGCGCTCCTTCAAAATCTTTATTCTGGATATAAACCCAGGTTAGCAAGTCAATATAATCTTCGCTGGCAGAATTCTTCTGCACCTTAGCATACAACTGCGTTTCCATTTCTGCCAGCAATGCTTCTTCATTGCGGGAAGTCTGCACAGTGTTCTTTACAAGCTGAGAATTCTGCGGATGCGTTTCCAAGTTTAGCAGGTAATACTTCACAGCATTCGCAAAATCACCTTTCCCTAAATAGGCGGCAGCGAGTTCATTGCTAAAAAAGGT
>CANJVG010000209.1 GCA_947478005.1 Bacteroidota bacterium | reverse complement strand
TCTACCGTATTCCATTTGCCTACTGTCTATTTCGATTCGAGCAGTGTGGGGCTGCGCGATGATTCTAAATTGAAATTAGATACGGTGGTGGCCTTGATGCAGCACTATCCCCACATGAGTATGGAGGTCAGCGGCCACACCTCTTCAAAAGGTTCGTATGAATACAATATCTTCTTGTCGGTAGAGCGCGCCAACATGTGCCTTCGGTACCTGGTGAGCAAAGGCATTGAGATTGCCCGCCTGCTGCCCGTGGGCTATGGCGAAGAACGCTTGATAAATAAATGCACCGATGAGCACCCTTGCACTGAAGTTGAAAACGCCCTGAACCGCAGAGCCGAGTTTAAGGTGGCGAAGGTGGAGTAAGGTTTACTTTAGCGCTCGCCCTTCGTTTTTATCTTCCTCAAAAACAAATCCTTCATTTTTCTTTTTGTCATTAGCGGCAAACCACTTGATTGGAAGCAATAGTGAGCTTATAAATTGGGTAAAACATAAGAAGCCGCAATAAAATGAAACAAAAAAGCGACCTTACAGTCGCTTTTTTGTTGGCGGAAAGAGAGGGATTCGAACCCTCGTTAGCCTTGCGACTAAGACAGTTTTCGAGACTGTTCCATTCAACCTCTCTGGCATCTTTCCTAAATCATTGCAGAGAGTGAGGGATTCGAACCCTCGAAACCTTGCGGTTTACACGCTTTCCAAGCGTGCTCCTTAAGCCACTCGGACAACTCTCTAAATTCGGGGACGCGAATCTATCAATTCATTTGAAAAACCCGCAACGCATTTTGCGAAGTGGTCTCTGCTACCTCCTCGTATGTTTTGCCTAAGGCTGCCGCCACACTTTCTGCAATCAGTTTGATATAGGATGGTTCGTTTTGCTTGCCCCGATGAGGAACCGGGGTAAGGTAAGGGGCATCGGTCTCCAGCACCAGGTGCTCTAAACTCAATTGTTGCAGCACTTCTTTCAGTCCGGAGTTCTTGTAAGTAACCACACCGCCAATGCCCAAATAAAATCCAAGCTCAATGATTTGCCTCGCCTCTTCTACCGAGCCGCCAAAACAATGAAAAATCCCTTTTGCCTTTCCGTTGAACTTGCTCACCATATCAATACAATCCTGCGTTGACTTTCGGCTATGGATGGCAATGGGCAGATTGCGGGCAATAGAAATTTCAATCTGTCGCTCAAAGGCAATCAACTGCTGTTCCTTAAAACTCAAATCCCAATGATAGTCCAGTCCTATTTCTCCCACAGCATAAAACTTTACAGGGCCATTTAAGTGTTCCTCTACTATCTTTAACTCCGCTTCAAAATCTTCCTTCACACTGCAAGGGTGCAAACCCATCATGGGCAAAATAGAAACCTCCGAATTGTTTGCATTCGACAGCGAAATCAATTGCCCATGCGTTTCCGAATCAATAGCCGGGAGAAATATTTTCTCCACCCCGCTGTGCTTCGCGCGTTGAATCAGTTCCGGCAAATCAGTTTCAAACTCCTTCAGATAAAGATGACAATGCGTATCAATCAAGCTCATAGTTTTTCAAACTTAAATCCTTTCTCAGTAAAATGTTCCAATATTTTCGGCAAGGCAAATTCAACTTTCGGTTTCGCTTTCAGGCTATCGTGCATCACAATCACCGAGCCCTCTTCCGCATTCTCCAACACGTTCTCCAACACCTTTTCTTCTGCCATTTTTAAATCAAAATCAAAACTCAGCACATCCCACATCACCAATTTATATTCCTTCTTGAGCTTTGTATATTGCGATGGCTTCAATTTGCCATAAGGCGGGCGAAACAATTTAGTGGTTCGCATTCCGCATTTAGCATTCAGCACTGCTTCGCATTGCGCTATGTTTTCAAAATAATCTTTGTCATTACTGCTCCATCCGTTCAAATGGTTGAACGTATGGTTGCCAATGCTGTGCCCCTCGTCCATTATCCTTTGAAAGATTTCAGGATTAGCTTCGATGTTTTTACCAATGCAGAAGAATGTTGCCCTGGCATTCCACTTCTTCAACTCATCCAAAACAATAGGAGTTATTTCAGGAATCGGACCATCATCAAAGGTTAGATAGAGAAGCTTCTCTTCGGTATTTACTTTCCACAAACACTCGCGATAAACTGCAGCGAGTAAAGGAGATGTTTTAGTAAACAGTAAGGCATCTAACATTAAACGAAGAAAGAAAAATCAGTTTAGTCTTAACCAATTTTTGTTTCAGGTTCACTATTCCATCACAAAAATTATTTTCGCCACCATACAAAGAAACCATGAGCAGAAGAGTAAGAGTTCGATTTGCGCCATCACCTACCGGTCCTTTACATCCAGGGGGAATTCGCACCGCCTTGTATAATTATTTACTGGCCAAGCAGCTCGGTGGAGATTTCATTTTACGCGTGGAAGATACTGACCAAAACCGGTTTGTTCCGGGTGCCGAAGAATTCATCATCAGTGCATTGAAATGGTGTGGCATTGAACCAAACGAAGGTGTTGGATTTGGTGATGGTCCTCACGCACCCTATCGTCAAAGTGAGCGCAAACATCTCTATCGGGAATATGCCGATAAATTATTAGCAAGTGGAAATGCCTATTACGCATTCGACACCGAAGAAGATATTGAAAAAATGCGGACTGATTTGCAGGCACAGGGAAATCCTAGTCCTTCTTATAATTCCATCACACGGCAGTATATGAAGAACTCGCTTTCGCTACCGCAGGACGAAGTAGAGAAGCGATTGGCCAGCGGAGACCCTTATGTTATTCGCTTCAAAATGCCGCGCAACGAGGAAGTAAAGTTCTACGATGAAATACGCGAGTGGGTATCTTTCAATACCTCTCAGTTGGCCGATGCCGTGTTATTGAAAAGCGATGGAATGCCTACCTATCATCTTGCCAACGTGAGCGATGATTACATGATGCAGATAACCCACGTTATCCGCGGTGAAGAGTGGTTAAGTTCAGCGCCTCTACACGTGTTGCTGTATCGTGCGCTTGGCTTTGAAGATGTGATGCCAAAGTTTGCTCACCTTCCTTTATTATTAAAACCCGATGGAAATGGCAAGTTAAGCAAGCGCGATGGAGACCGTTTAGGCTTTCCATTTTATGCCATCAACTGGAAAAGTCCTGAAACCGGAGAGATAAACGAAGGCTATCGCGAAAAAGGATTTTTCCCGGAAGCGTTTATGAACTTCTTAGTGTTGTTGGGTTGGAACCCCGGTGATAACCGCGAAGTATTAAGTCTGGATGAAATGATTCAGCTATTTACCCTGGGGAAAGTTCACAAAGCCGGAGCGCGTTATGACTACGAAAAAGCGAAATGGTTCAATCATCATTATCTGAAAGCAAAAGGCGATGATGAATTGGCAAACATTATTAAAGACCAAATTATTGCCAAAGGCTACGAATTCAACTTCGATTATGCGAAGGAGTTTTGCCGCTTAATGAAGGAGCGCGCTACCTTTATTAATGACCTGCTCGAAATGGGCTACTACTTTTTCGAAGACATAAAAATCTTCGATATTGAAACAATTAAAAAGAAATACAGTAAAGAGAATCGTGCTAGGTTTGATTCACTAATTGAAGTGGTAAGTTCAGTCTCAGATTTTACAACCACGGAAATTGAAAAGGGAATAAAAGAGTATGCCTCAGCAAACGCAATTAAGATTGGCGAAATAATGCCCGTGTTGCGCTTGGCCTTGGCAGGAACCATGCAGGGACCACCGGTATTCGATATGATGAATCTGCTGGGAAAAGATGAATCTGTAGCTCGCTTAAAAAAATCGTTTGACTATTTTGATTCGCTGTAAACAACTAATATTTAATTTTTTAAAATCGCTGTCGCAAAAAGATTTACTCCGCCAAGATTTCCGATAAATAATTTTGAAAAAATATTTTGGCAAAAAGTTTTTCTAACAACATTTCTTTCCCTTAAATTCACCGAACGAAAACAAAAACCCTTTAAACGTAAAACCTATGGCACTCAAAAAAAAGAAAGCCGCTGCTGAAACAAAGCCAAAAAAATCTTCTAAAAAAGAGGATGATGAGGATTTGAAATCTAAAAAGTTATCCAAGAAAAAAACCGTTGATGACGATGATGAGGATGACGATGATGAAGAGTTGGAAGATGACAAAGTGGTAGGTGAAGAAGAGGAAGAAGCGGAACCATCTTCAGATGACATTTCAGGCATGGAAGGCATGGAAGAGTTTGAAGACATCATTGAAAAGAAATCTTCAGGCAAAGGAAGAAAAGCCTCTAAGCAGGATGAATATGATGACGAAGACTTCGAAGAGTTTGATGACTTTGG
>CANJVG010000208.1 GCA_947478005.1 Bacteroidota bacterium | reverse complement strand
ATTTGGATTTGGCGGTGGCAGGTGCTATTAAATCAAGAAGCATAAACAGCGGCCAATCGTGCAATGGAGCTAAACGATTTATTGTGACAGAAAAAGTAGCAGAAGATTTTACTGATAAATTGATTGAAGCTGTGAAGCAATTGAAGGTTGGCAACCCGTTGGATGAAGCAACGAATGTGGGTCCGCTTGCGAGGAAAGATTTGAAGTTGAAAGTTGAAAAACAAATTGCCGATTCTATTGCGCATGGAGCAAATGCATATTATGGAAATGAAGTTCCGAATAGGGTAGGCAATTTTGTTTCACCGGTAGTGTTGACGAATGTAACGGCAAAGATTACTTCGTTTAATGAAGAAGTATTTGCTCCTGTATGGAGTGTGATGGTGGTGAAAGACGTGGATGAAGCTATTGCTGCGGCCAATAATTCGGTGTATGGATTGGGTGCTTCTATTTGGACAAACGATAAAACTAAAGCGGAGCAACTCGCTCCTGAATTGGAAGCCGGAAATGTATTTATCAATGATATTGTTAAGAGCGATGCGCGCTTGCCTTTTGGTGGAGTAAAGCGCAGCGGCTTTGGCAGAGAGTTGTCGGAATATGGGTTGAAGGAGTTTGTGAATATTAAGACTGTCTATATCAACTGAAAAATTATAACTTGCTTTTAAATGGAGCCTAAGGTTATCATATATATTGTTGTCGGCATTCTCTATTTTCTTTATTCCGTGGGCAAAAAGGCACAAGAGAAAAAGGAGGCATCAGCTCCTGAGGGAAATCCTACTCCTGTATCAAAACCTGTATCTCCTCCTTCGAGCAATCCGTTGGAGGATATTATGCGCGAGGTGAAGAGAAAGCAGGCTGAAGCAGAAGTAAAAAGAAAGCAAGCTAATCCAATAGCTAAGCCGCTTACTTCTTTTCAACAAAGCAGGCCACAGAAAGACATTCTGATTCATGAAAAGAAGAAAGGTGTTTTTGAAGAAGGGAACTATGAGCGCGATTTAACCGATGAAGAAAGAACCGAAAGAGGAAAGTTGAAAATGGAGAACGAAGGTATCTATAAAATAAAGTCGGTGGAAGAAATGGAAGTGGAGGAATCTAATGGTACGTTTCAACTGGATGCCCGCAATGCTATCATCGGCTCGTTGGTTTTAGAAAGGAAGTTTTGATTCATGGATGAATTAATTGTAAATATTTTCATCGGCAAAGATTCCCTAATACAACTCTCTCTATTTCTGTCTTCGAATTCTTTCTCTCAAATCTTTGTTCTTGTTGATGAAAATACCCGCGAGCATTGTTATCCAAGGCTAGTTTCGCTTTTACCTACGCATCATTTAATTCAAATCAAAAGCGGAGAGCAGAACAAAACTCTTGATACCTGCGAATTGATTTGGAGCAAACTCACCAACGAAAATGCAGACAGAAACAGTTTGCTCATTAATCTTGGCGGTGGAGTAATTGGTGATATGGGTGGCTTTGCTGCTGCTTGTTATAAGCGCGGCTTAAAGTTTATTAATCTACCTACTACACTTCTGGCAATGGTAGATGCCAGCGTGGGTGGAAAGACAGGAATTGATTTCATGTGTTTCAAAAATCAAATCGGGTTGTTCAATGAGCCGGAGGCCATTTTTATTCAGACTGATTTCCTGAACACCCTTCCTGAAAGACAACTCAAATCCGGTTTTGCAGAAGTTATTAAACATTATCTGATAGCGGACAAGGACGCTTTTAAGGCAATCGGCAATTCTGTCGATTGGAATTCGGTAGTTGAGAGGAATGTAAAAATCAAGTCTTTGTTTGTAAAACAGGACCCTCATGAACACAACATTCGCAAAGCATTGAACTTTGGACATACCATAGGCCACGCCATAGAAAGTTATTTTTTGAAGAAAGAAGTTGACGAATTATTACATGGAGAAGCCATTGCCGTGGGAATGATTTGTGAGAGTTTTATCTCGAAGAAATTGAATTTAATTACCGAAGAAGAGCTGCGTTCAATTTCAAAAGTAGTGCTTTCTTATTTTCAATTGCCTTTGCTTCCGGTAGTTGATTTTAGTCAACTATTGGAGTTGATAAAGCAGGATAAAAAGGGCAAGGCTCAACAAAATCAGTTTTCCTTGTTGAAGGAAATCGGTAACTACTCCATCAATAATTCCGTTGAAGGAAATGTGATTATAGAATCATTTAATTATTACAACAAGCTATTGGCATGAGCATCATTCGAGTTTCACACCCTACCCGGAAAGTAAATGTGCGTGTACAATTGCCCGCATCAAAGAGTGAAAGCAACAGAGCTTTAATTTTGAATGCTTTAAGTGGTAATCAAATTTCTATTCATAATCTTTCTGCTGCGCGCGATACTCAAAAGCTGACGGAGGCTCTTTCCTCTCCTGAAATAAAGGCAGATGTGGATGATGCCGGAACAGCTATGCGCTTTCTTGTTGCCTATTTCGCAGCTACCAACCAACATAAAATCATTACAGGTTCAGAGCGCATGAAAGAAAGGCCTCTTGCACCTCTTATAAATGCTCTAAGTGAGATAGGCTTTGACATCAGATGCATTGAGAAAGAAGGTTTCGCTCCGGTTGAAATTGTGCCGGTTAAAAGTTTTAACCATTTAGACAATGAAGTTTCTATCGAAGGAAATATAAGCAGCCAGTTTATCAGTGCCTTGCTAATGATTGCTCCTTTTATGCCCGAGGGTTTAAAAATAAACTTCACTACTGAGCTATCTTCTCAGCCCTATATAGATATGACGCTGAACATGCTGGAAAAAATCGGTGTTAACTATGCCTGGGGAGAAGGTTCTATATCGATAGAACCGTTACCGGCAGTTATTCAAAATCAGGCTTTAACCATAAACGGAGATTGGTCTTCTGCATCCTATTGGTATTCCATCGCGTTTCTTGCTGACGAGGCAGAAATATTTTTGGAAGGTTTGAAGGATGATTGGAATCAAGGTGACCGCGAAGTGGCTGAGTGGATGAAACGTTTCGGTGTTACTACTGAATTCAGAGAAGAAGGTGCATTGCTTAGAAAAGAAGAAGTGAGTTATCCGCACTTAATGAAAATGAATTTTACCGAGAACCCTGATTTGGCACAAACCTTTGCAGCTATGTATGCGGCTAAGAATGTGTATTGCAATTTCTCGGGTCTCGATAGTTTGAAAATAAAAGAAACTGACCGTATAGCTGCCCTTCAAAGTGAATTGAGAAAAATGAATGTGAGCTTTGAATTGGCTCCGCGTTTTGATTTTTATCAGATGAAAGGGGAGTTTCATTTCCCTGCCGAAGTGATTCATACCTTTAATGACCATCGCATGGCTATGAGTTTTGCTCCTTTGGCGTTGCTTGGTGAAATTCAAATTGAAAACCCTGAGGTGGTGCAGAAATCTTACCCCGAATTTTGGAATGACTTGAGGAAAGCCGGTTTCGAAATAAAATAGTATCGGCATTTACCTTGGGCTGAAAACTTTGCCCATCAAACATTCTACTTCAAACCCCACATTTCTATATTCGCGCTTCGCATTTTTCAATAATTACAATCTGATATCATGATGAAAATTACACTACCCGATGGAAGTGTTCGGGAATATAATGAAGGAGCCAGTGCCTATGATGTTGCTGCAAGTATTAGCCAGGGGTTAGCTAAGGCAGTTATTGCAGCTGAAGTAAATGGTGAAGTTCAAGATTTGTCGAAACCGATTCAAAAGGATTCGTCCGTAAAGCTTTTAAAGTTTGAGGACGAAGGTGGCAAGAAAACTTTCTGGCATTCATCTGCTCACTTGATGGCAGAGGCTATCGAAACTCTTCATCCGGGTGTAAAATTTTGGGTCGGTCCTCCCTTAGATAATGGCTACTACTATGACATTGATTTGGGTGGACAAGCCCTGACTGATGAAGATTTGCAGAAGATTGAGAAGCTGATGGTTGAATTAGCGAAACAAGACAACAAGTATGAGCGCAGCGAAATGCCGAAAGCGGAGGCTGTAAAATATTTTACAGAGAAAGGCGATGAATACAAACTCGATTTGCTTTCCGGTTTAAATGATGGGGAAATTACTTTCTATAAACAAGGAAACTTTACTGACCTCTGTCGCGGGCCGCATATTCCTTCTACCGGCTTTATTAAAGCTATTAAGTTACTGAGTATAGCCGGTGCATACTGGAAAGGCGATTCGAACAATAAGCAGTTGACCAGAATTTACGGAATCACTTTCCCTAAGCAGAATCAATTGGACGAATATCTGGCGATGCTCGAAGAGCAGAAGAAACGTGACCACCGTTTGCTGGGTAAGGAGTTAGAGATTTT
>CANJVG010000207.1 GCA_947478005.1 Bacteroidota bacterium | reverse complement strand
TGAAGTGGCTGAAAATATTTGTAAGAAGATTTACCGATTCTTCGTTTACTATAACATTGACGCTATCATAAACACGAATGTCATTCAACCACTTGCGACAATCTTTCGAAGCAATAACTATGATATTCTTCCGGTGCTCGAAGCTCTTTTCAAAAGCGAACATTTTTTCGATGCACTCAACTTCGGCTGTGTAATAAAAAGCCCTGCCGATTATTTTATAGGAGCTTGTCGTGAATTTGGTGCGGTGTTTCCAGCCTCTACTGATTTGGCCCAGCAATATTATTTCTGGTATGCGCTCGAAGCCCAATTGGCTCTTACAAATATGGACCTTGGTGACCCGCCCAACGTTTCGGGTTGGCCCGCATACTATCAGACGCCCGCTTTTCATGAAACCTGGATTAACTCTGATACGTTGCCTAAGCGAACTGCATTTACTGATTTTCTGCTTAGCACCGGCTACTCGCATCAGGGTTATACCTTGAAGTTTGATGTGGTGGCCTTCACCGCTTCCTTGCCCAATCCTTCTGACCCCAATGCAGTTATAAATGATTCGCTGGCGATGCTTTATGCGATTGACACAGACGTCAATCTATTCAACTACCTCAAAACCATTTTGCTTTCGGGGCAAGCTACCGATAGTTACTGGACCAATGCTTGGCTCGATTATGTGAGTGCACCTACCAATCAAACCTACCTGGGTATAGTGAAAACACGCTTAACACAGATGTATAAATATCTTTTGGACCTGGCCGAGTACCAACTTTCGTAATCCTGAAACAAACTAACAATGAAACGTAAAGAATTTCTCCGCCACACGGTTCCGGCTGTTACTATACCCGCTTTGCTTGGTGGGTTCTCCATTAAAGCTTTTGGTGCATCGCCTTTTATGCAGTCGCTCTTGCAGTCGTCCACTACAAACGACCATGTGTTAGTCCTCATTCAACTCTCCGGAGGAAATGATGGATTAAATACCGTGATTCCACTCGATCAATATGCGGTGCTCTCCGTTTGTAGACAAGATTTGGTTATTCCCGCCAATCAAACCTTGAGTTTAAGTGGACTTACAAATACTGCTTTGCATCCTTCCATGACAGGCATGCAATCGCTATTCAATGATGGCAAGGTGAAAATTGTGCAGGGTGTTAGTTACCCCGACCCCAACTTTTCTCACTTCCGCGCTACGGATATCTGGACAAGCGCCAGCGATTCATCGCAATATATTAACACCGGTTGGGCAGGCAGATATTTGAACTACGAATATCCTAATTTCCCTACCGGCTATCCTAACACAAGCGTGCCCGACCCGTTGGCTATTCAAATCGGTTCGGTGCTTTCTCCTGCACTCCAGGGGCCAACGATGGGCATGGGCATGAGTATTTCTGACCCTGCTAATTTTTATAACCTCATCAGTGGAATTCAGCAACCGGCACCTGCTACCCCTGCGGGACATGAGTTGAGTTATATCCGCTTAGTTGCACAACAAACTGACCAGTATGCAGGAGTAATTACCGCTGCAGCAAATAGTGCCGGAACTCAATTGGCCTATCCTTCTTCAAACAAATTGGCTGACCAATTGAAGATTGTAGCGCAGTTAATCTCCGGTGGATTGCAAACCAAGATTTATATGGTGAGCATGGGCGGTTTCGACAATCACTCCGGTCAGGTGGTTGCAGGAGCAACTGCTACAGGCACTCATGCCGATTTGCTCAGCGACCTGTCAGCTGCGATAAAAGCATTTCAGGATGACATCACTAATTTGGGCGTTGCCGATAGAGTGGTGGGCATGACTTTTTCTGAGTTCGGAAGAAGAATTTTGGGCAATAACAGTTTGGGCACCGACCACGGTGTGGCAGCTCCAATGTTCATCTTCGGCAATCAGGTAGTAGCCGGCATGCTGGGCACGAATCCTCAATTGCCTTCTGTAGTTACTACATCCGACAACGTGCCGATGCAATATGATTTCCGTTCGGTTTATGCTTCGTTGTTGCAAGATTGGTTCTGTGTTCCTACATCCGATTTGAATACCATCATGCTGCAGAACTTCCAAACGCTTCCGCTTGTAAATGCTACCGGTTGTGCCACAGCAATTCATGAGATAGACAAAGCAGCGGGTATGAATCTGGTGAATGTTTATCCTAATCCGTTTGTAACTTCCTGCAAAGTCACTTTCACCACTTTTGGCGGACATACCTTAGTACAAGTGTTCAATTGCGAAGGACAAGTGATGAAAACGCTGATGGATAAAGAAGTGGAGCCAGGCGAATACACGGTGAGTTTCGAGAATGAAGCTTATCCAACAGGGGTATACTATGCTCGTTTGCAAAACCACTCTGTTCAGCAAGTGAAGCCAATGGTGATTGCGAGATAGAAAGGTTTATAGCCTACTTTTAGCATTCCTTCTTATTTTGCCCTCGTGAGTTCGCAGGTTACCTACGTTGATGTTATTCTTCCTTTGGCTTTGCCGCAGGCATATACTTATGCTGTGTCGATAGACTTAGTTCCGTTTGTAAAAGTGGGTCAGCGGGTGATTGTGCAGTTTGGCAAGAACCGTTTCTACTCCGCTATTGTAAAACGAATTCACCACCAGAAACCGGCTGTAGAAGCTAAGTTGATAGAAACTATTGCCGAAGAAGAAGCGATTGTGACCGAAACACAGTTGAAGTTCTGGAAGTGGATGAGCGAGTATTACATGTGCACTGAAGGGGAGGTGATGAACGCGGCTCTTCCCAGCGGATTAAAACTTTCGAGCGAAACCAGGATTCGCTACAACGAAAGCTACGATGGCGATTTTGAAACACTGAACGAAGATGAGTTTCTGATTGTGCAGGCTTTGCGTGCACAGCAGGAAATAAAAATTCCGCAGGTGCAGGATTTGCTGAAGAAGCGCAACGTATATCCTTTCCTTAAAACACTCTTCAACTTAGGTATTGCTATTTCTTCCGAAGAGATTGTAGAGAAGTTTAAGCCACGCACTGAAACTTATATTAAGCTCAACGATAAGTATGAAGACGAATTCGAGCTGGAGAAAATCTATGCCGATTTAGGTAGAGCACCCAAGCAGGTGGAATTATTACTCGCCTTCTCCCAATTAGAAAGAAAAGCAAAGTTCATTCGCAAAAACGAATTGCTCGAACTATCAAAAAGTTCTGCTGCGGTATTGGCTGCTTTAGTGAAGCGAAACATTTTCATCGAATTTAAAATGGAAGTTTCGCGCCTGGGCAATATGCAAACAGCGGAAGTTGACTCTCCTGATTTAAGTGCCGAGCAGCAAAATGCTCTCGCGCAAATCAATCATCAGTTCGAGACAAAGAATGTGGTTTTGCTTTATGGTGTTACCGGCAGCGGCAAGACGAATATCTACATCGAAAAGATTAAAGAAGTAATTGCTGAAGGCAAACAGGTATTATATCTTCTTCCCGAAATTGCTCTTACAGCTCAAATCATCAATCGTCTTCGCAAAATATTCGGAACCTCAGTGGGTGTTTACCACAGTAAGTTCAATCAGAATGAGCGCGTGGAAATCTGGAACAAGATTCTGCATGGCGAATACAAAATATTGATTGGTGCGCGCAGTGGTTTGTTTCTTCCGTTCAAAAATCTGGGCTTAGTAATTGTAGATGAAGAGCACGACAACTCGATGAAGCAAGCCGACCCCGCCCCGCGCTATAACGGACGCGATGCCTCGATTGTGCTGGCGACTATGTTCAATGCCAAGGTAATACTCGGTACTGCCACTCCCGCTGTCGAAACTTTCTACAACACGGAGAAAGAAAAGTTCGGTCTCGTAAAACTCGACACCCGGTATGGCGGCATGGAGATGCCCGAGTTCGTGATTGCCAACATTAAAGACGATACGAAGTGGAAACGGATGCAGGGCAGTTTCACCGCTCCGTTGATGAACGAAATAAGTCTGGCGCTTAAAAACAAAGAGCAGGTGATTCTGTTTTTAAACCGCAGAGGCTTTGCCAATTATCAAACCTGCAAAACCTGCAACTACGTTTACACCTGCAAGAACTGCGATGTCAGTTTAACCTATCACAAGTTTTCGCACCAGCTCAAATGCCACTACTGTGGCTACTTCGAAAAGATGGCGGACAAATGCAAAAGCTGCGGTGCTATTGATTTGGATATTGTGGGTATGGGTACCGAAAAGATTGAAGATGAAATTGCTGAACTCTTTCCATCGGCCAAGGTCAGCCGCCTCGACTACGATGCCCTTAAAACAAAACACGGCCACGCCAAAGTAATTGCCGAATTTGAAAACCGCGAGGTCGATATTCTGGTCGGCACGCAGATGGTTACTAAGGGTCTCGATTTCGACCACGTGAGCCTCGTGGGCATTATCAATGCCGACCAACTGATTCACCACCC
>CANJVG010000206.1 GCA_947478005.1 Bacteroidota bacterium | reverse complement strand
TTGCCTTCGGAACTCGATGAGATAAAAATCTATGTGGGCGAAGCGGCTTTCAACACCCCTACCATGAAACGGGCTATTGAGATATTTGATGAACTGGTGCAACAAGGCGATTACAAAGAGTTTTTAACTTTGCCCGCTTACGAGGAGATTGATTAAGACCGGAAATAGAAAGTTTGAATTTTAGACGTAGGAATTGAGAAAAAAAGACGAAGAATAATTGGATTTCAGACGTAATGAAGGCGATAAACGAGTAGAAATAGGACTGTTCCTCATAAGAGAATCAATATTCTGCATAAAAAGAAAGAATTTCGCATAGAAAAAATCAGTATTCTACATAAAACAAGCATTATTTTGCATAAAAAATAAAGAATTTCGCATAAAATATCAAAGCTTCTAATCAAAATTTTAAACCAAATTCAATAAAACCATAAAAAAACCAATAAAATGGCTACAAAACAAGAAAGAGCAGACGCGCTTAAAAAAGAATGGGCAACCAACCCACGTTGGAAAGGGGTAAACCGTCCTTATTCAGCAGAAGAAGTTATCAATATCGCAGGTTCGGTGCAAATCGAATACTCGCTCGCCAAAAATGGCGCTGAAAAACTTTGGAAACGTCTGCAAACCGACAAATGGGTAGCGGGTCTTGGCGCGCTAACCGGCAATCAGGCTGTGCAGGAAGTTACTGCGGGCATGAAAGCTATTTACCTTTCGGGCTGGCAAGTGGCTGGCGATGCAAATCTTTCAAGCGAAATGTATCCTGACCAATCGTTGTATCCTTCTAACTCAGTTCCGGCTGTGGTTAAAAGAATTAACAATGCGTTGATGCGCAGAGACCAGATTGAATACCTCGATGGCGAACCACAACGCGACTGGATGGTGCCTATCGTGGCTGATGCCGAAGCAGGTTTCGGAGGCAACTTAAATGCTTTCGAATTGATGAAGCAAATGATTGAAGCAGGCGCGGCAGGGGTGCATTGGGAAGACCAATTGTCTTCAGCCAAGAAGTGCGGTCACTTAGGCGGAAAAGTATTGGTGCCTACCCAGGAAGGAATCAACAAACTTGTAGCTGCCCGTTTGGCAACCGATGTTTGCAACGTGCCTACCTTGGTAATTGCCAGAACCGATGCAGAAGCAGCGAACTTGATTACATCAGATATTGACCCTCGCGACCATAAATTCATTACCGGACAAAGAACACCTGAAGGTTTCTACTACGTAAAGAATGGTTTAGAGCAAGGTATCGACCGTGGTTTGGCTTATGCCGAATATGCCGATTTGATTTGGATGGAAACAGGAAATCCTGATTTAGGAATGGCTCGTGAATTTGCACAAGGCATCCACGCCAAATACCCGGGCAAAATGTTGGCCTACAACTGCTCACCGTCTTTCAACTGGGCTAAGTACATGAACGAAAAGCAAATGCTTACTTACCGTGAAGATATTGCCGAAATGGGATACAAATTCCAGTTCATCACCCTTGCAGGTTTCCACGCTTTGAACACAGCTATGTTCGAATTGAGCAAAGCTTATGTAGAAAGAGGAATGGCAGGATTCAGCGAATTGCAACAACGTGAATTTGCATTGGAAAAAGACGGATTCAAAGCCATCAAGCACCAATCGTTTGTTGGAACCGGATACTTCGATGCAGTTCAAAACGTGGTTCAACAAGGAGCATCTTCCACTACCGCCCTTGCAGGTTCTACTGAAGCAGAACAGTTTCATTGATAATTTAGAAAGAAATATAGATGCCATTGCAAAAGCGATGGCATCTATATTTTACATAGTTCATTCAATTGCTTTCTGCCAGAGCATTTGGAAATTAAAAAAAATGTTTTCTTCGTAAAAAAAATAAATAATCCCCCTACTAAACAGTAACTTATGAAATCAATTATCGGAGTCTATGAAACCCGCGAAAAAGCAACAGCTGCTATTGAGGAATTGAAAAAGAATGGCTTTAACGATGGTCTGGTAACTTTAGTGAATAAAGAAGAGTTGTTACACAATCATATTCATGTTAACACCACTGCCACAGTGGAAATAGTAGAGTTGTTAATTGGGGCTATCATTGGTGCCGGAGTAGGTGCCGCTATCGGCACGGGAGTGATTAATATCCCGGGATTAAGTTTTCTATACAACGAAGGATTAGCACACGGTGCAGGATCAGGGGCCATGATAGGTTCATTTATTAGTGGAGTAATAGCTATTGCGACCGCTTTTTTTACAGACCGTTATTACGCCAGTAAATACGACAAAGAATTAAACCAAGGCAAATATCTGGTAATGGTAGATGGCAACAAGCGTGAACTGGAAGTGGCGCACAAAGTTGTTCATACAGCCAATCTCGATTTAGAACTGGAGTAATGTTAATGGGTACTTCCATTTAGGTTCAATGGCTAATTGGAAGTAAATCTCAACCTAACGAAAGAGATTATCCCTTAACCAGCCAAACATCTTCACTATTTTATTCCTTCTCGGGTATTGCTTCCGGCACTGCTCTCATTTCCTGTTTAGGTTCCGGCAACGGTTCCTGATGCTTTAGCTTACCGCTATAGAAGATTCCCTTCTCTTCAGGTTGATTGTACAATGCAGGCATAAAGTATTTTCCTTTTTGTCCTTTAGGTTTCACTTGCTCTGTGGCCACATTTTCGGGATGCTGTTGCACAAACAAATCGTTTCGGTCGGCATATACATACCACGATATTTTCATTCCTGCGTTTCCGCCCGCTACGGTAAATTTGCCCTGTCCATCAATTTCTTTCTTCACAAACAGATTAGCCGGTGCACCAATTGGTGTAAGGACGTACGAAAACTCTTTGTTGATAGACTCAAAATAATCGGGCAAAGTAATCTCGGCTTCACCCTGTGCATTGAGCAACACATTGCCTCTATACACATTCAGCACCTCAGGCGATTCGATAGAGAAATGGCGAAGCAATTTGTTTTCGGGGTCCAGCGGATGGTCGATAGTAAAAGGTTTGGTGCCGGTGGCGGTCATATTGCCTAAGGCAAAAACACCTGCGTTGCTGCCCTCTCCATACACCCCATAGCCAAAGCCCGAAGCTGGGGTTGATTTGCCGAATACCCCTATAGCGTTGTAGTTACCCACAGCAAGCACCTCGGCCCGAAGCCCCTGCGTATTATCATCGGCCCCGCTCACTGTAAAAATACCACTACGTAAACCTGCAGATTGACCATAAACAGAAGCAGTTCCGGCATTGTTTACCGGGTCCAGCAATATTGACCGCTGGTCGAAAAAGGCTACCGGAAAAGTCGTGGTAACCATTGCATTCTGCGCACTTATGACCCTATAATTACCGGCATGCGAAGCAAAAATAGCCGGTTGTACAGCTAACACATTCGCCTGCTGAAAACTACCCGTTGTGCCCAATCCGTTATGGGTAACTGTAAGCACAGCGGTGCTATTGGTAACGGTGCTACTGGTAATATTTAAGGCTCTCCCTGATGTTCCGTTCTTTTGAATATCTACTGTACTACTCGTTGTTGTTGGACCGGAGTAAAAGAAGCCCGCCACACCTGAAGTACCGTAGTTATAAGCATTGATTGCATTCTTGGCAGAAGCTGCTGAAATATACGAGGAGAATAAATCATTGGCCAAAGGCGCGTTGTTGTTCACTGAAACATTACCCGTTGCGGTTACTGTCATTCGCTCCACACTGTTGGTGCTTATAGATAATGGTTGCAAATCAGTGGTGCCAATAAAATTGGTTCCCGGCACAGTGCCCGCATTACCAGTTGTAAGCCAATTCTTACCATCACCTCCGGTAAAGCTGATTACCACCCACCGGTTATCGAAGGTGTTGTATTGCATCGTCACGCTTGCTTTGTCATTTATCGTTATGTCTCCGCCCTGTCCGGTTATAATTCGATTCGAGGCAAGCGAACTGGCACTTTCATTCAATAAATCTATTTTATCGTTGGAAGCATTAAAAAGGGTCACAATTCTACCATTACTTCCGCCTGTAAATCCGCTATAAGTAAAGTCGTCACCAAAGGTATTAGTGATTCGATAGCTCGAAAACTTGTTGGTGATAAGATTGAAGTTGTTGTTATTGGCCACTGTGTTTACAATGGTATTGCTTACGCGGTAAGCATAGTCTCCATTAATGTCCAAAAAGGTTTGCGGAGTGGCAATCTTGATACCGATTAAACCAACGCTGTCAATCACTACTCTTTCTGTGTTGTTGGTTCTAAAACGAACAGATACATTATCAATGGTTCCCATGAAATTGGTTCCGCTGTTGGTGGCGTTGTTTCCCAGCAGAGCCCAGTCGTTCGACCCACCCGTAGGGCCTGTAATACCGATAGCGCCAGTAGCTCCGGTCACACCCGCTCCTGTAACCCCGGTTGCACCGGTCGTACCTGATACCCCTGTTGCACCGGTGATTCCTGTTAT
>CANJVG010000205.1 GCA_947478005.1 Bacteroidota bacterium | reverse complement strand
AATAAAAACTACCTGCCTTGCTTTGTTTGTCATGAGCATGGGTTTTAGTGAAGTAGTAGTTTTTCATAATCGCCTATTTGAATTTATAACGCCAGGTACCAAAAAATTATTGTGCTGATTTGAAAAAAAATGCCGACCCTGTTCGGAGTCGGCATTTTTGGCCGTAGATTAAAGAGCTTCTAACTTAATTAAAATCTCCGTTCACACTGTCGTCCTCAAACCAGTTTTTGAAATACTCGGTCATCGACTGCAACAGATTTTGCTTCTTCGCTTTTGGTTCGGTATAAACGTTAGCTTGCACTTTGGTTGTTTCGAAATCCTCTTCAAAGTCAGCCGCTACCGGTTCTTCTACTTCCACCGCCTTGGCCACTTCAAACAACTCAGGATAGAATTCTAACTTCTGCTCTTCCTTCATATCGTTGTAGTCCTTGTAACCATCCAACACTAAACCAAGACCGGTCGAGAACATTGGGTGTTTCATTTCCTCCTTATTATCCTTAGCCAGGTAGGAAGTAGGATACCCAATACGAGCCGAAAGACCTGTGGTGTATTCAATCAATTGTTTCAAATGTTTCAATTGCGAACCACCTCCTGTTACCACGATACCCGCATTCAGTGAATTGGCATACCCTGAACTTTTGATTTCGAAATATACCTGTGCAAAGATTTCTTCCATCCGTGCATTGACAATGTGTGCCAATGTGCGCATTGAAATTTCTTTCGGGTCACGACCCGCTATACCGGGAATAGAAATGATTTCATTCTCGTGTGTTTCGCTTGGCAAAGCACTACCGAAACTTGTCTTTAGCTTTTCAGCTTGTGGCTTCAGCAATTTACAGCCTTCCATAATATCTTCGGTAATAATGTTTCCTGCAAAAGGAATAACCGCAGTATGGCGAATGATTTTGTTTTTGAAGATAGCTATATCGGTAGTTCCTCCACCAATATCTACCAACACCACACCCGCTTCCAATTCATCGGGCTGCAACACCGCAGCTGAAGATGCTAAAGGCTCTAAGAACAAACCGGCCATTTTTAATCCCGCTTTCTCCACGCACTTCTTTATGTTTTGTGCCGCTGTTACTTTTCCGGTGATGATATGGAAGTTGGCTTCTAAACGACTGCCACACATACCCACCGGATCGATGATATTATGATTATTATCAACGGTAAATTCCTGTGGCAAAACAGTAATGATTCGCTCTCCGGGCTCCAGGGCAACACGGTGCATGTTAACCACCATCTGTCTGATATCTTCCCGAGTAATTTCATCATCTGCATTGCTGAGTGTATAAATATCTCGGCTTTGTTTGCTGGATATATGTTGACCGGCAATGCCTACAAACACTGATTTTATCTTGTGCCCTGACTGACGCTCTGCTTCTGCTACTGTCGAAAGAATAGCATCTGTAGTCAACTTAATGTTCGACACCTCTCCGCGAGTTACACCGAAAGAAGGTGTTTTGCCAATGCCTAAAATTTTCAGTTTTCCATATTGGTCGCGCTGCGCCACAATGCACGCAATCTTGGTAGTGCCAATATCAAGCCCAACGATGATGGGATTTTCTTTTGTGTGTGAATTTGTCATAAGTAATGTTTGGAGGTTTTTGTGTTTTATAATTCTTTATTGATTGTTGTTGTCGCGTGGTAAGGATGCCTGGGCAGAATCTCTCTTCTCACAAACTACCTGACCGTCAAATTTCAAATTGATACTGCTGTATTTATACCACCCTGTTTTAGTTAAACCATCGTGATAAAAAATCTTCAACCTTTTAAACTTGTCAGCCATACCCTCCGTGGCATTACCGAAGCGAATAACATGATTGCCCGTTTTTGGAATCAAATCAAACTCGCTGTTTTCATTCACATACACCTGATCAATTAATGCCCGCAAAAACACATCCTTTTCAATAAAGCCGGTCAGATTATAAAGCGTATTTTGAACCATACTATCTCTTGCAACATTGGTGTGAGTAGCCACATAACCCAATGCTACCGGCACCCTCACCGCAAAATTATCGTTCACCGGCATGCGGTCATTCTTTTCGCTGATGTAATAGCTAACGGCATCGTTGTTAATTACCCGCAGGATTGGACGCTTTTGCACGATCTCCACCACAATAGTTTGCTGTCCATTCACAAAAATCTCCGCGTTACTCACGTAAGGATTCTTTTCAATTTCCTTTTCCAGTGTATGAAAATCAATTTGCGCCAGCGGTCGACCGATGATACTCTCCCCACTCAAAAAATTCAGCCGTTCGGTAACTTCTGCCTCATTGATAAATGCCAAGCCCGATTCATAATCAATCTTCACTTTTACTCCCTGGCAGGTTAGTTCCTGCTGCTTCTGAACGGCACTGGTAAGCACTACTATAAACAGACACGCGCACGATAACGTAAAGCCTATCGTTAGAATTTTTCCGAGTATGCGCCAAACCTTTTTCATCTGCTAAAATCGATGCACCGAAGGTGGTGCAGTTTTACAGATTCTTAACGCGGAGTTGTAGACAGAAATTGTGGATGGAACCGGAAGTGAACAAAAAGACAGACAACGAATATTATCGTTGCGAAAGAATTCCCTTGATAGGGGTAAGGTATTTATCAATATCACCTGCACCAATCGTCACCAGTATCTCAAAGTCTTTATTCTTTACAAAGTCAATAAGCTCCTCTTTTTTAATCAACGATTTTTCGGGAGAGGTCAATTGATTAAAAATTAATTCGGAAGTAACGCCTTCCATAGGTAACTCACGAGCAGGATAAATATCTAACAGCACCACTTCATCAACCAGACTGAGTTGCTGGGCAAACTCGTGAGCTAAATCTTTAGTGCGAGAAAAAAGATGCGGTTGAAACACTGCTGTTATCTTTTTATCGGGATAGATCTCCCGAACACTTTCTAAGAACACACGAATCTCTTCGGGGTGGTGAGCGTAATCATCAATGAAAACTACCTTGTCATTTTCAAACACCTTTTCGAATCTCCGTTTTATTCCTTTGAACGAAGCCAAAGCGGCTTTGATATATTCATTCGTTATCTTCAACTCCTTGGCAATGGTGATAGCGGCAATAGCGTTTTCAATATTGTGGAAGCCACCAATGTTCAATCGCAATCCTCTTATCTCCGTTCCAAAATAACTTACGTTGAACAAATAGCCACCTTCTATCACCCAATATTGAGAGCAATAAACATCGGCAGTCGAATCATTCAACGAGTAGAATGCTTTATCCAAAACCGGAAGCTGTTCATTAATGCTTTGATTGGATTTGATGACTAAGAAACCCTCCTCATCGATCTTGTTGGTGAACTCAATGAATGCCTCATCAATTTTTCCCTTAGAACCATAGATATCCAAATGGTCAGTATCCACGGCTGTAATAACAGCCATATCAGGAGCCAACCTGTGAAATGACCTATCGAACTCATCAGCTTCTATAACAGCTACTTCCCCTAAATCTTTACCAAAAGAAAGAACCGTTGAACCTTCACTCCGAATATAATTTGAACTGTAATTATTACAGATGCCACCCAAAAAAGCTGTAGTCTTGAACCCCGATTGAATTAAAAGGTGGGCTATCATGGAACTAACTGTAGTTTTTCCATGTGAGCCTGCAACCGCAATCGTAAATCTATCAGATGAAATAATTCCTAGCACTTCGCTGCGCTTATGTAGTTCATAACCGCTGTCTTTATAGAAGTTTAAACCTTTATGATCTTTTGGAATGGCTGGTGTATAAACTACTAAATCCAATTCTTTGGGATACAGAATTAAGTCATCTTCAAAGATTACCTCTATGCCTTCACGTCTCAATTCTTCGGTTAGGGAAGTTGGAGTTTTATCATAACCACTGACCTCGGCTCCGAGCGATTTAAAATAACGTGCAAGAGCACTCATACCGATTCCTCCAATGCCAAGGAAATATACCTTCTTAATGTCCTTCAGATTTTTCATGCGTTGCAAACTTTCAAAATTTCTTCTACAATTCTTTCGGCCGAGTCCGGAATTGCCATCTGTTTTATATTCTTACCTAACTCATATTGTAATGCTTCATCTTTCAGCAAATCGAAAGCAGCACCAATTAAATTCAATTTAGCTTCATCGTCTTTTATCAAAATAGCCGCCTTTTTATTTACCAAAGCAAGTGCATTATGCGTTTGATGGTCCTCTGACACATTGGGTGAAGGAACCAAGATAACGGCCTTGCCGACCAATTGCAGTTCGGAAATAGAAAGAGCCCCGGCACGCGAAACAATTACATCAGCACAGCTGTAGGCATAATCCATCCGTTCAATAAACATTCTAGGATGAAGATTAGCGATACCTTCAGCAACTTTACTGCATTCATCAAAATATACTTTACCTGTTTGCCAAAGTATCTGACACTCGCTTGCTGTAATTCTTTCAATAGCAGCTTCTACGCTTTGATTCAAGGTTCTTGCTCCTAAACTCCCCCCGATAACGAGAATGGTTTTCTTGCTCCCATCAAGCCCAAAGTATTTAATTGCTTCATCACGACCACAATTCATATTAACTATCTCTGAACGCACGGGATTCCCTGTTAATACAATTTTATCCTTTGGGAAAGACTTTTCCATTCCTT
>CANJVG010000204.1 GCA_947478005.1 Bacteroidota bacterium | reverse complement strand
TGATAAAGCAATAGCTACTGCAGATACCACGGCTAAACCAAGCGAATAAACGGCCCATCTGGCTGTGTTGGGTATTTTGCCATGCTTGTAGGAGAAGTATTGTACCAAGCCCGTAAGCAAGCCGGCACAGATGCCCAGCCAGATTTGAATAGAGTTATAGTGTGCTACTACATCCTCAGGCGGTGCGATTTTGTCTTTTAACCAATGAAACTGCTCATGAAAGATGATATTCCAAACGGGAATGGAAGTGGTGAAGGTCATTTGAATGGCCGAAAGCAATAGCACTAAAGTGCCGATGAACATCCAGAATTCGCGGCTCATGATTGCTTCTTCTTTTTCTACCCCTGGTATCTGTTTTTTGAAAATACGAATGGCCAGAAGAGTAAAGGAGAGAACGAGGAAGAAACACATATACAGCAATAACTGACCTGTCATTCCCAAATCGGTGAAGGCGTGCACGGAGGTGTCGCCAAGAATACCGCTACGGGTAAGGAAGGTAGAGTAAAGCACCATACCAAAGCCTAGGATGAAGAATATATAGGTGGCTACTAACGAGTGTTTGGTATAGCGATAGACCAGAAGTGTGTGCAAACCGGCTACAACCATTAACCAAGGAACCAAACTCATGTTCTCCACCGGATCCCAGGCCCAGAAACCTCCGAAGCTCAATGATTCATAAGCCCATGCGCCACCCATTAAAATGCCGGTGCCGAGTACAGCTACCGAGAACAAAACCCAAGGCATGGCGGGTTTCACCCAGCCATCCCAATCTCTGCGAAGCAAACTGGCGAAGGCAAAAGCAAACGGAAAAGTAACGGAAGCAAAACCACAGAACAGAACCGGAGGGTGAATGGTCATCCAATAGTTTTGAAGCAATGGGTTTAGTCCGTTGCCATCCTGAATCATTTCGAGATAGTTGGGGCGCTGGAAGATAGGGGCTGCCGCCATTTCATCGCGCAAAAGGATGAAAGGATTGCTGCCTATTTTGTGGCCGAGGATATAAACTCCCAGCACCATGGAGCCAAGGAAAACCTGTGTAATAGCCGTAATACCCATCACAGGGTTCTCATAGTTCTTCAAAGTTTTTATGCCCACAAAGCCAAGCACAACCAACCAGAATTCCCAAAGCAAGAAGCTGCCTTCCTGTCCTTCCCAAAAACTGCTGATGATGTATTTCATTGGTAGCTCGGTGGACGAATGCCTCCACGCGTAGTGATATTCGAACAGGTGTTTCAATATCATGATAAAGAGTAAAACAAAAACACCGAATACGGCTGTGCCATGGGCAATGAAAGCCGCGCGACCTATCTTGCGCCAGCTTTTTTCGTTGGCTTCATCAGTCGAAAACTCGGCTGTGAAATAAGCAAAGAAGGAGAGAAGGGCAGCCGAAAAACTGAAGATGATAAAGAAATGACCCAGATGCCCGAGCCATAAATGTTCATTCAGGAAGCCATTGGAACCGAAACGAGTGGTGAAAAATTCTAACAAGGGGGTCTGGTTGAGCAGCTGCTATGGCAGCGGTTAGGAATTATAAATTAACAATTAAAAATGAAAACAAACGGCCCGTCAACCGCGCTATATCTTTGTTCACGAACCTGCCTTTACAGTTACGTTCGTTTCCTTCAGGGTGATTTCGTCATTCACATATTTCGAAGGGCACTTCATCGATATTTCGGAGCAGGCAAATACCTCGCCATCCATTTTGCCTTTTACCACCACCTGTTCGCTGCGCTCAAAATCCTGCGGCTTGGAACCTTTATAAATAACCCGGCACTCGTTGCCTTCTTTGTCGGTCATTAAAAAGGAAAAATAGTTCGGGTCTTTTTGCGGGTCATAGACCATGGGTTTGTCCTTTACCAGATAGCCCACTACATTTACCGAACTGGCTTTTTCTTTAGCCTGAATAAAATTGGCGTAAGTAGTATAGTCGCCTGTGCGGGCAATAATGACCCCTACACTGATTGCTACTACCAGGAGAATGATGATATGAATGCGTTTCATCTGTTTACGATTTTCTTTTCAAAGACCCTGCAAAGTTACATCAAACAATCGAATAGAAAGTTAGAAGTTGTTTAAAATTACAGGATTAGACGCTTAATTCTAATTTTCTGTTTTGCCACGAATTACACGAATTAAACACGAATGGGTTTGCATTAATTCGTGGTAATTAGTGCAATTCGTGGCTTGGTTTCTATTTTGGCATAGACACAGCCCCTACTTCTTCCCTCCCGAATTGCCAAACTTCCAAATGGCCGCCACCACCAAAAACACGAGTATCTGAATGGAAATGCTTTCTCCGGTTGGGAAAATGCCGAGCAATTCTACGCGAGGCACCGGTAAGCTATGTGCCCCCAATATGCCCAGCTCCTGCAGCGAATGAGCACCTTTACCCGCCAACACAATGGCCAGCAGACCCATCACAAAGGAGGAGATTTTAAATAAAGTAGGTACCGGCAGTTTGGTAGAAAAACGCAACACCAGGGCCGCCAACACAATAACCAAGGCAAAAGCCGAAAACACACCGAGCGTGATGGCGCCTACTTGTTTTTCCCCGGCTTCGAGGGTCAGGGCCGAGATAAACAGAACCGACTCGAAAACCTCGCGGAAAACGACAAAGAATGAAAGAGCCGCTAAGCCAAACAGACTTTTGCTGGTCATGGCGCCTTTCATTTTGCTGCTTACATAATCTTTCCAACGGCTTACCTCGCTTTTGCCATGCAGCCAGAAACCAACGTACAACAACATAAACACAGCTATGAAAGAAATAACCCCTTCGGTCAGCTCTAAGTTTTCGGTGTGGTGCTGCATTAGTGTTCGACCGGCAAACAATAATATCACCCCTATGCCCACAGCTGTCAGCCAGCCGCTGTGCACCCAAAGCGCGGCATTTTTTAAACTACCTGCTTTCAGCACCGAAAGAATAACGAGAATAACCAGGAAGGCTTCAAGCCCTTCGCGGAATAGGATAGAGGCAGCCATAAAGAAGGCCAGCCAGAACGAATATTCTTTTTTGGTAAGCAGTTCACCGGCACTTTTCATGGTAGCCTGAACAGCCCGCAGCGAATCTTTTACTTCAATAACGGGGCGGTTTTCCTCCATCATTCTGCGAAGCTGTTGCATCTGTCCTTCCAGCTTTATCATCAGGGCAGGGTCGTTGGCTTTTAGGGTTGTTTCAATAGGCTCTATACCTTCCAAATAGGCCAGGGCGGCCAACTGCGAAGCCTCGGAATATTTTTTATTCATGTACAGTTCCAGCGCTCCGTCCAGATATTTGAGCGAGGTGTTGATGAATTCGCTTTTGTCGTGAGGCGGCTGATGAAAACGTACTGCTGCCAGCCATAGCATCTGCGCAGCGCTGTCGCCTGCGGGCAATAGCTTTAGCAGTTCATCATCGCTTTTGGTGGCTACATCATTCAGCGAAAGGCTATCGACAATGGCGGTGGTCGTTTCTGCCTTCAGGAAAGCATTGTCTTTGTGCGCCTGAAACGGGAAGGTGGCAATGTAAAAAGCGAGGTCCCACACTTCGGCATCTTCCAAAGTAGGGTGGCTTCTCATACCCGTACCTTCTATCCCCAATCGAATGGTGTTGAAGGCAAAGAACGGAGCGATAGAACGCATCCGCTCAAAATCGTGAAAGTTGCGCGGCTTAGGATCCAGCTTTTCGCCTTCGGGGCCATTGCCCAATCCGTTTTCGCCATGGCACTTGGCACATTCGGTTTTGAAAACAATTTTACCGTTGCCTATGTTAGGATATTGCGAAGGCGTAATCACCAGGCCCGAGGCTTTCACCACACGGTTTTTGGCATCTATGGCGGTGGCCGACACCTCGGCAAAAGGCGCGTGATGGTTAATCAGGCTGTCGAGGTGCTGCACAATCTGGCCAATAGCCACCGAATCGCTATCGCTCCACTGGCCCGAAAACTCGTGAAAATATTTCAGGGTGGCTTTGGCAAATTCTTCTTCCTCTTTATATTCTGCTTCGCTTATTACTTTGCCATCCTGCACCGCAAACTGGTAGTCGTGGCTAATGTAATTGAGCGTATGCACCAGGATGCGGCTCGGCTCGCCCTGCTGGGCGCTTACCGGTAGTATAAATCCAAGAAAAAGAAGGAGGCTACAGATGCTTTTCAATAGAAAAAGGCTTTGGTTTTGAATTTAGATTAGTTCTAAACAAGCGCGAATGTAAAAGGTTCGGTGAATTTAGAAACATGATTTTTGTCAAGAAGAAGCGAGAGGAGACGCAAGAGGACAGGAAATCAGGAAATCGGTTAATCAGGGAACCGGTTAATTAGCAGAATGCAAAACAGCCGAAGAATTTTCCCCGGCTGTTGTCTTTTATATAACCACTTTTGGCTAAGATATTTCTTACAGCAGCTCTACTTCGTAGAGTCCGCTTTGGTCTAAATCGAGATTGACAACCAACAAAAATTTAAAGCTATCGGGGCCAAGGCTCATTACGGGAACCTGAATGTTTTGGTTCGGTTGCACGGTAATGCCCGCGTTGGGATAATCTTTGCCCGATTTGTCGGATAGAAAAAAGCGTAGCGCCACATCGCCATTGTTCGTGAGCTTTAGAGTAGCTCCGTTTTTCCATTTGCGACTCCATATTTTCTTTAGTGTATCGCTGCCCACGATGCC
>CANJVG010000203.1 GCA_947478005.1 Bacteroidota bacterium | reverse complement strand
TATGCGATGTGGTGAAAAAGTTTTCTGCTGAAACAGGATTGAAGAAACTTTGTTTAGCCGGTGGTGTAGCATTGAACTGTGCCGCCAATCAAAAACTATTGCAGTTAGATTGTGTGGAAGAAATTTATGTGCAACCCGCAGCCGGTGATGCAGGAATCTCGTTGGGTGCCGCTTACCTGGCTTCGGTTGAATACGATAAAGTTCCCGAAGCCATGACGACTGCAAAACTTGGTCGCGCTTTTAATGATGATGAAATAGAAGCGCAACTGAAATTACTTGGAATTAAGTATGAGAAAGTTGCAGCGCCACATGCAGTTGCAGCCGATTTAATTTTGCAAGACAAAATAATTGGTTGGGTAGAAGGCAGAGCAGAGTTTGGTCCGCGCGCATTAGGCAGCAGAAGTATTCTGGCTTCCGCATTCAACTCAAACATGAAAGACATCATCAATCGAAAAATAAAATTCCGAGAAGGCTTCCGTCCATTTTGTCCTTCGGTATTAGAAGAGGATTTCGAGAAAGCATTTTCATCTAAACTAAAGACATTGCCTTATATGGCAGTGAACGTGGACGTAATTTCGAATGATTATCCAGCTATCACACACGTCAACAAAACAGCTCGAGTACAAACGGTTTCAAAGTCCGAAACAGGAAACTTTCCGAAATTGTTGCAAGCCATTCAACAACAAAAGGGCACAGGTATTGTGATAAACACCAGCTTCAATCGAAACCGCGAACCGATGGTTTATACTACTATGGATGCAGTCTCCGCTTTCTACGGAAGTGGGATGGATGCTTTAGTAGTTGGAAGCTACTTGATTAAGAAGTAAACGCCTCTCTATTTAGTAGCGGACAATTTGTATTTGCGCCATAAAAACGCCACAGCCATTGCACCAATGGTAAACATCACCATCGAAATAATTTCGCTTTGACGAAACTGAATTCCGAAGAAACCATAAGTGTCGCGTCCACTAACATCGCGCCACTGTTCAATGGCAAAGCGCTGCACACCAATCAACATCATGAAGATGAAAAATAAAATGCCGGGTTGGTAAGTATATCGTTTGCGCAAACTCCAAAGAACAAAAAAGATGAACGTGCACATCAACAATTCGTAAAGAGGAGTTGGATAAGCGGCATGAGATAAATAAGTGCAATGCTCCTCTGCACAATTTGGAATAATGTTCATAGGTTCGGCATCAATAATATTATGCGCATAATCATTGCTCCATAAAAACTGTGGAAACCACGATGGTTTATTATAAGGATTCACCAAGCCCCAATCGCCATCACCGGCTACATGACAGCCTATTCGTCCAATACCATTGGCAAGAATAAAACCCGGAGCAACAGAATCGAAGAAGTGTAGAATGTTGAACTTCTTCCAGTAAGCATAGATTCCAAAACCCAGACCTGCAAAAATCAACCCACCATAAACCGAAAGCCCGCTGAACATAGAGCCTAAAGGGTCTTGCCAGAAGTTGGCATAGTCTCCGGGGTTTTCTAAGTAATTGAAAAAGTTGGCACCGCTTACACCCATTACCGCAGCAATCACCACCAAATCGCCAATGCCATCCGAAGGATAGATGGTAATCTTTTTCTTTTCGGGGGTGGGGAGTTTCTCTTTATTCTTAGCATAATAATAGTAACCGCATACAGCAACTGCCCCCATAATTCCACCAACGAAACTTCCAAGATTAAATGAACTGATATATTCTTTGAAGTTTAAAACTCCGCTCCTCAATTCAGGTTGATAAGCGATAATGCCTGTTAGTTTGAAAAAGACGATGAAGCTAACCAAAAAGTAAATTGGAACTTCGGTTATGCTGGGTGCTTCACCAACAATTATTTCCGCATCCTTACCGGTAAGCAATCCGAGCGATTCTCTTCTGCGCATTTCATTTACAGCAAGTGTGGCGGCCGCAAAAAAACCGCATGCCACAAAGAAACCATAGCTGAAAATGGGAATGAAACGATAATCTGCCGAAGGCGCGTGATTGAAAAATTCGTAGATGAAGTCAGTGATTTTAGGATAGCAACGAAGAAGAATCATGGTCGGTATTTAGCAGCGCGAAAGAAAGAAATAATTCCTCATGCTATGGAGAACTCAAGGTGTTTGGTCCCTTTTATATAGCCAAAGTCGGAAAGTTCAGTTAGCGAAATTGTTTGAATAGTGTTCCACATATTTTCTTCGTAAGGAATACCTACTTTAATATAGTTATCAGTAAAGCCGTAACGAATACCATTGTCATTTTCCGCTTCAAACAAAACTTCGCGTTTGGTATTCACATGCTCCGTATAAAATTTCCGTTTCTTCTTTTCTGATAGAATGCGCAGCATTTTATTGCGCTCTTTTCTTTCGGGAATAGGAACCACAGGGGAAATATTTAAAGCACGGGTGTTAGCACGTTCACTATAAGTAAACACATGCAGATAAGAAATATTCAGCTCGTTGATGAAGTTGTATGTTTCTAAAAACTGTTCCTGTGTTTCGCCTGGAAAACCGACAATCACATCTACACCGATGCAGGCATGAGGCATCACTGATTTTATTTTCTCTACACGCTCTTTGTAAAGTTGTCGTAGATATTTTCTGCGCATCAACTTCAGAATTTTATCAGAACCTGACTGAAGAGGAATATGGAAGTGTGGCATAAACTTTTTACTGCCCGCGACAAAGTCAATGATTTCATTTGTCAATAAATTCGGCTCGATAGAGGAGATGCGGAAGCGTTCTACTTCTTTAATCTTCTCTAACTCGTTAATAAGCAAGAAGAAGTTCTCTTCTGTTCTTTCGTTGCCATTTGTTGACTTTCCGAAGTCGCCAATGTTTACACCGGTTAATACAATTTCTTTAACTCCTGTGCCCGCTACTTTCTTCGCCACTTCGACTGTATGTGCAATTGAATTACTTCTGCTCTTACCACGCGCCAAAGGAATGGTGCAGAACGAGCAGAAATAATCGCAACCATCCTGCACTTTTAGAAAGCTTCGAGTGCGTTCTCCTTGTGAGTAAGCATCTGCATAAAACTCTACATTATCTATATCACCACTTACAATCAACGGTTCTAGTTGTTCTTCAAGTTGTTCAAGATATTCATGAATCTTAAACTTTTCGTTGGCTCCAAGAACCAGATTGACTCCTTTGATTTTAGAAATCTCTTCGGGTTTCAGTTGCGCAAAACAGCCTACTATAACAATCTTTGCTGCTGGGTTGGTTTTCAAAGCTGCTTTCACAACTTGCTTTGTTTCCTTATCCGCATTCTCTGTAACCGAACAGGTATTGATGATGTAGTAATCTGCCCTATCGCTGAATTCGACTTTCTGAAAACCCTGTTCGACAAGTATGCGGGCAATAGCTGAAGTTTCAGAGAAATTCAACTTGCAGCCGAGTGTGTGAAGAGCAACTTTGCGATTGTAAAACATGGGCAGCGAAAATAGAATTTAAACTTCGAACGCAATTTCTATCTTGCCATTAATTAATTCCGCATGAAAAAACTTCTCTTTGCTCTTCTACTTCTATTGGTAGTATTTGTAGTTGTTGTAACTATTAAAACAATCTCTTTTAAAAGTAAACAGATTATATCTGCTGATGGAAAGAGGATTGATTTCGCTACAGATGAAAGTGCTATTAAACATTTGAGTGAAGCTATTCGAATCAACACCGTTTCTTTTGATGATACTACTGTCGTAAACCAAGCTGCGTTTGATTCCTTTTTCATCTTTTTGAGGACAGAATATCCGAATGTATTTGAAACTCTGGAAGATACCATCATTAATCAGAGAAGTTTGCTGTTGAAATGGGAAGGAAAGAATAAGGATACAAAGCCGATTATTCTTTATGCGCATTTAGATGTTGTTCCGATTGAAGAAATTACACAAGCCAAATGGACTCATTCGCCATTTAGCGGGGAAGTAGCTGATGGATTTATTTGGGGACGTGGTACTCTAGATGATAAGGGAAGTTTGATTTCCATTTTTGAAGCACTTAATAGATTGCAAGCGACTGGTTTTATACCAGAAAGAACTATCTATTTTGCTTTTGGAAGCGATGAAGAAATTGGAGGCAAAAAAGGTGCTGCTGCGATTGCAGCATTTTTACGCGCAAAGAAAGTGCAATTTGAATTTTATATGGATGAAGGAGGTATGGTCTCGACTGGTATGGTGCCGAACATTAAGCGTCCTGTGGCATTGATTGGAACAGCAGAAAAGGGATACGTTACTTTGGAACTCTCTGTAAATTTAAAGGGTGGACATAGTAGTCACCCCGCAGCACAAACTGCCCTTGATGTATTGGTGAAAGCGACCAAAAGAATTCACGACAGACCGGAGCGAAGAAGAACAGTGGAAACAGTAAATGAGTTCATGGAATATGTAGGGCCGGAAATGCCGCAACCGCTTAAAACTGTTTTTGCCAATGGTTGGTTATTTAAGCCATTCATACTCAATGAATATGAAAAATCACCCGAGGGGTCGGCTCTTTTACGAACTACTTCAGTTACTACTGTTATGAATGCGGGAGTAAAGGAAAATGTAATCCCATCTTTTGTAAGTGCGAAAATAAATTTCAGAATTCTTTCTGATGAAACGGTTGCAAATGTTGTGGAGCGTGTAACGAGAATTATTGATGATGAACGCGTGAAAATAAAGACCGAAGAAGTTACAGAGGCATCACGTAATTCAAGTTCGTCCACTTATGG
>CANJVG010000202.1 GCA_947478005.1 Bacteroidota bacterium | reverse complement strand
ATTTGCTTCCAAAATTCCTTATCATGATGGCCTGAATTTACAACGACATGGCTCTTGCCTATCAGTTCATCGCGGTTGTATTTCGATACTTCGCAAAACTTTTCATTTACATATTTGACAATTCCTTTTCTATCGGCTATCGAAACTATAGCTGCCGAGTCGAGCGCATTTTTATAATTCAAAAGGGCGATTCTATATTGCTCCTCGCGTCTTTGTATTTTATTCTTCTCGGTCACGTCCCGCAGATAGGAATTAATCAGATGCAACTTACCTTCTTTGAATTGGGTAACTACATTTCCTTCCAGCTCTATAGCCTGTCCCTGTCTATCAGTAATACTATAGCTCACATCGCTTTCCTTTGGCTTGTCTTGCAGGGTGCCGAAGAATAGGCTACAATGCTCTCTCGAATCCGGATGGACATATTTGAATATAGACGTGTGAAGTACATCTTCTATGGCATAGCCCGTCTTCTTCAGCCAGGTCTCGTTTACATATAGTATGGTGCCATTCTCGTCCAGCGAAGTTACCAGGTCTGATGTGTTTTCTAAAAGAGATCTGAATCGGTCTTTCAGGATTAAAATATCTTTAAACTGGCTCCTAAGTTTTTCATTGTCCTCTTCCGCTTTCTTCTTAAGCTTTAGTTCTTCTGTTACATCCTGTTGCAAAACGATGAAATTCGTAAGTTCCCCGGCCTCATTAAAAACAGGAGACATATTAACCAGCGCCTTATATTCCGAGCCACTTTTATTATAATTAGAAACAACTATCTTTTGGCTAGTTTGGTTTCGACTCGCTTTTCGAAATTCTTCTATGCTTTCCATGTCAGTATTTTTCCCTAGCAGAAAACTACTTGCTTTTTTTCCAATTACTTCCTGAAGCTCATATCCATTAAGTTCTTCAAATCTTTTGTTTACCCAGATAATATCACCTTTATTATCCGTATAAACCAACGAGTTGGTGGTGTTCTTAGCAAAAGCGGCTAACTTTTCATTATCCCTGTTTTTATGTCTTAAATCCAGGTTTTTCTGTATTCCTAAATAGGCCTCTGCCGCCAGGGCTGCAAATACCTTCAGAATAGCGATATCATCTTCATTAAACGCATCAGGTATTTCACTCTGAATGCCAAAGGTTCCAATGATTTTTCCATAGCATCTTACCGGCACATATAACCTCGATCTTACTTTTGAGTTTTTTCTTGGCTCAACGGCTATTGGATTTGGTTGTAATAGCTGATCGGGGGTATGAAAAATTTCACCTGATTTAAAAACATATCCGGGATGTCTGTCCATAGCGGTGCTTTCGGCTACTTTCCGTTCCTCTTCACTAAAACCTTTTGCATGAAATAAGCGTAACTTGTTTTCCCGGTCATCCCACAAGTAAAAGGACGATGAATCGTGCGCGATTATTTTTCCAAGCTCATCACCTATAGTATGTAATAGCTCTTCATGGGTTTCAATAGTTGAGAAATGATCAACCAAACCTTCTATAATCGCTAAAGCACTACTTAAAATACCACCCATTAATAGTTTTTTATAACTCGGGTAAAACTAACCACCCGCATGCCTGCAAAAATGAGTACAAGTGCTCATTTTTTATGCTTATAAGCTGCTTATAGGCCTGGTTAGCCTATCAATTAAGGTCGAAATTTTAAATTAACGAAGAGCGGAATTTTTTAACCACATTGCTTATAGACCTAATCTATTCGTGGTTAGACGTTTAAGGAATAGGTTTAAGCTGGCGACCAGCTCACAACTGATGCTCAATCTGCCTCGGCCTAATATGATCCCAAAGTCCGGCTTTTCCACTATTGAGGTCATAAACTTGATTAAGCGCTAGGCTTTATTTCCGTATTCTAACAAAGGATTAGCATGTTTGCTAAATGCTTAGATCAAAAACAGAATCTATTGAATCGCCTAGCCGAAACTTCGTCTAAAGACATCTTGGTGGTAATGATCGCTGATTAGTTGCAGTCATTATGTAAAGAAAAAGTCACCTAGACACCAACAAAAAACGCTCTGAAAGTCAGAGCGTTTTTTGTGTTGATAGAGAAAGGCTTTATTTATTCAGCACTTTTCTTTTTAGCAAGTCCACCAAAGTTGTAGTTTAATTGCAAAGTGAAACTGCGTGGAGCTTCAAATCTTCCCGGACGAGGCATCCATTCCCAGTTGGCTACGTTCTTGATGATAAAGGATATCTTAAGATTATCCACTGGTTTGTAACCTACGGCCATGTTCAGTATATTATCTCCTCTATAGTTTGCAGCTTCCTGTGCGCTACGATAATTCTTTAAACCAGTAAAAGAATTGATTTTGAAAAGAGCGGGAACCGTTTCAGTAAAGAAAGGACTAACAAAAGCATAGTCAATATTTTTCTGATAAGCAATAAACTGGTAGTCTAAATTGAAATCAAAGCGCTTATGCTCTATACCAAAAATTAATTTAAACTGATGAACAGGACGATATTTAAGTGTATTTGTGCTCGATGAAGAGGTCATTCCGTATGTTAGGAATGTTGTAGTATCTAAACCTTTTGGTGCATTCGAGCTGTTGTATGCTTGTTGAAGCTTACTGCCTATAAATCCACCTGGATTAGGCTTTACCGTATCGCCATTTACGTTGTATAGTACAAGTGGCTTGTCCCAATTTAGCGCTTTGGAGTTGATATAAGTATATCCCCCTAAGAAGTTAAAGGTGAGGCCACTGACAACCGTTTGTACTCCAAGTGCCACGTCTAATCCAATAATTCTTGTAGTGCCAATATTTTGTGAGGAGAAGCCTGCACCCAATCCTTTTTTAGTATCACCAAAAGTTCCAAACATAAACTCCATCATATTGTCATATTGGTTATAGAAGCCGGCAACATCAAAATAGCCACTGGTAACCGATTTTTTACCAAATCTAAATCCTTGTTTTAATCCTAATTCTGCACCATAACCTTTTTCAGGTTTAAGATTTTTGTTTGGGAAAATTTCAATGGCACCCAACTTAGTCGTTACAAAAAGTTCTGCAATTGAAGGGTATCTGAAACCCTGACCAAACGAAGCTCGAATATAGGTTGCCTCGGCAGCCTGGTAATTAAGCCCCACGCGGAACAAAGGATAAGTCAAGTCTTTTAAACTATTTTTTCCATCTACGTTAAAGTACTCCCACCGCATACCTACCGCAACATTCAACTTGTTGAAAAACTTTCCATCAAGCTGAGCATATACCGAAGCATTGTAAGCGTCATGTCTTTTATCGCCATAAAGGTACGGAACCGGATAATATCCTAACGAATCAGTTAAGCGTTGGCGAACTGAATCAGGAGTCGCGTCATTGGTATTCGTTGGTGGCTGAATTCTGTCTATTTTGCCACCTACACCAGCCACAAAATTAAGTTTAACCTTTGTAGAAACTTCGATGCCACGTTGGTAGCTGAGGTCTATAATATGGCGGTTAGCTATTGAGCCTTGTCCTGTGCTATTAATGTTTGATGAATTAAGTAAGCGGTAACGCAAGGAAATTTTGTCCCCTTTTTTAGTATAGTAGTTAACGAATGGGTCAACTAAATAGCGGCCATTTTCATATTGAGTAATCGTATTGGCTAATGGACGATAGCCTTTTGATCCAGTACTGTCCCAAAGGAAGAATGTTTTTCCCCAACTCCAATATCCCAGAACATTTACGCCTACACTTAATCCCTCAATCTTTTTAAAGCGATAGCGAATTTTTGCATTCACCCTGAAATCCTGACTATCAGAAGAATCGAGGTAACCTAAATCTTTGTTGTAAGCAATACCTGTTACCAAATCCCATTGTCCTATCTTTCTGCGGTCTGCAAAATTGAATCCCAAAAAATATTGTGGACGTGCATTCCACCATTTCATCGAGCGTGTTTTAGGGCCATCGTAAAAACCGGCATAGGTTTGCAGTTTTGTATACGGATCTTCAGTAGGATATGCCATACGGGCATTAATAACCCCGTTCAATGCTCCTGTTCCGTAAATAGCAGATGCCGAACCTTTCAATACTTCAATTTGATCTATGTTTTCTACCGGCATCATGCTCCATTTTGCATCATCCGCATCGGCTGTTGTAATCAATAAATCATCATATAAAACGGCCACTCTTGAGCCCGCACCATAACTCCAACCAGAGCCACCCCTGATATTGGCTTGTCCATCCGCAATAGTTACTCCAGGTACCTTTTGAATTCCACTGCTCACGTCCGTAATATTTTGGTTGGCAAGCACATTGGATTTCAATACGTCCATGGAAACAGTCTCTTCACTTAGTTTCTTTTCATATTTACTACCGGAGATTACCACCACATCTATCATCTGCTGTTTTTCTTTCAGCACAACATTCAGTACTTTATTTTCACCTTCGGCTAGGGTTACTTTTATCTTTTGTTCTTCCTTACCTATATATCGAAATGCAACGGTATAGGAACCTGCCGGCACCTTAACTTCGTAATTACCATCAAAATCAGTAACGGCTGCCCATCCCTTACTCGCATCAATGACCACATTGGCGCTGATGATAGCATCACCGTTTTCTTCTTTTACCTTACCGGTGATTTTGGTTGTTTGCGAAAATAAATTGAATGAAATAAAACTTAGAGCGAATAGTAAGTAGTGGCTGGACTTCATGCTTATTTTGTTTTTTGAATGAAACAAAAATAGATTTTTTTAGAAGCGGTGCAAGGCATAGCTACTCT
>CANJVG010000201.1 GCA_947478005.1 Bacteroidota bacterium | reverse complement strand
GATGCCGATTTTGAAACCTCTAAGATTTCGTAATAGTCTCTCTTCTTACTCATCGTTGATTATGCTGTTTTCTTTCCTACTATCACTTTCGCGAAGCGAATTATCTTATCGTTCAGTAAATATCCTTTCTCCAGTTCGTCCACTACCTTGCCTTCCATTTCAGGGCTTGATGCAGGAATTTCGGTGATAGCCTCATGCTGCTCCGTGTCAAATTCCTTACCGATACTTTCCATTGGTTTCAATCCCTTGGTAGCTAACATACTTTGAAGCTTGCTATGTATCAGTTGAATACCTGCTTTCACGTTTTCATCGGTTGAAGATTCGGCAGCTTTCATGGCGCGCTCAAAATCATCCAGCACCGGCAATAAATCTTTCACCACATCTTTCGAAGCGGTCATGATGATTTCCAGTTTCTCTCTCGCCATGCGTTTTTTGGCATTGTCGAAATCTGCAAAAAGCCGAACGTATTTATCGCGCAACTCGTTCAACTCTTTTTTCAACTCATCAATCTCCACGTCCTTCGGGTCCACAAGTTCTTCTTCAAACTCTGCATCCTCAGGCTTGTTCTTTTTAAAAACATCGTTGATTAATTTTTCGGCAGCATCCAAGGTTTTCCCGGCAAAAGTTTCTGCCTTTCCTTTAGCATCTGCGGCAAACTCTGTAGCCTTTTCTGTCACGGTATTTTTAATGTTTTCAACCCGTTCATTCAGGTTTTCCTTTTCTGTCGATTCGTTATTATTCTCCATGGTCAAAGTTTTAGGACGCGAATATGTCAAAATATTTGCCCCATCCTCATTAAGGACAAATTGACCAATCAAAGCCTATTCTGAGTGACGAACAGACAAAGCAGACAGGGGAAATTGAAATTGTGGCAGATATTTTTGCAGGATAAAATCTAGGGCTTCGCCAAAATAAGTGCCCCGAATGCGCCTAAATGAGCCTTCCCATCACCAATTTTTCCGGTTGCCGAAACCGGATAAAGAATGCGCGAGAAGGCGCTGTTAACAGGAATTTCTTTTTCCGATTTACGGAAATTCAACAACACTAATATTTCTTCGTTTTCAAACTTTCGTTTAAACGCAAGAACATTTGAAGGCAATTCTTTTTTGGAAATTAATTCCAACGAACCATCGGTGATAGCCTTGCTTGTGTTTCTGATTTTTAAAACTTGCTGAATTACTTTGAGTAAAGAATTTTCATCATTCTGTGCTTTCACCACATTCACTTCGTGGTAGTCGGCATTCACCGGCAACCATGTTTTGTCAGCCGAAGAAAACCCGGCATTCTTACTTGTATCCCATTGCATTGGTGTTCGCACCTCATCTCGGTTAAGCGTCTCATCCACCATGTCGACAAGAAAACGCGGAAGCCCCTTATACAAATGCGGAATAGGATCAAGCGCCTGTTTGTAAGGCATTCGTCCATCGCTCATGCCGGTTTCTTCTCCGTAATACATACACGGAACACCGCGTATCGTTAGTTGCAGTACATGCAAGAGCTTTGCCTTTTCTACATTACCATCCAATCGTTTCATGCTTCTGCGCCTGTCGTGATTGCTGAAAACATATACCGGAGCAAAAGGTGCCGGAAAATCTTTTTCAAGACCACTAATGAGTTGATGGAAATAAGTGGCTTTGAATTTGAACCGCAACATTTCGAAGTTGAAGACCAAGCCAAGTCCGTCATTCTTTTCGGCACCAACAAAATTTTTAATCATCGCATGGTCGCCAAATACTTCGCCCAACAACATTCTTTCTCCAAATGTGTCGCAGACATTTCTCAACTCTTTGGCAAACCCGAAACTTTCGGGCTGATTCACATAGCCTTTAATGGTGTGTTTAAAACCTTTGGTATTGTATTGGGTCGAAATATAATTTCTGGATGCAGTATTATTTCGGAAGCCGGCATCCTTGTAAATGGAGTTAAACATATCCAGCCTAAAGCCGTCCACCCCTTTCGCCAACCAGAATTTTACATTCTCAAACATTTGCTTCTTTACAGCGGGGTTGCGATAATTCAAATCGGGTTGAAATGAAAGAAAGCTCGCCCAGTAATACTGGTTTCGCTCCGGAGAATAATGCCAACCCTTTTTCTTCAAGGTAGATTTCCATCCATTCGGTTTATCCTTCCAGATGTAGTTATCGTTCGTCTGGCTGCGTGCTTCAGGCTTTCGCTGCAGGTCTTCCTTAAACCATGGATGTTCAATAGAAGTATGGTTCATCACCATATCGAAAACGATTTTCATGCCGCGTTTATGCACTTCATCAATCAACAGGTGAGCATCTGCAAGGGTTCCGTATTCGGGAGCAATGTCGCAGTAATCAGAAATATCATAACCGAAATCCTGCTGTGGTGATTTAAAAAAAGGTGAACACCAGATAGTTTGATAACCCAAAGAATGGATGTAATCCAGCTTTTGAATGATACCTTGAATATCGCCTATGCCGTCACCGTTACTATCATTATACGAGCGGGGATAAATTTGGTAAATAGTCGTGTGGTGATACCAGGGCATTTGAGAGAATGTGAAATAAGAGTTACACACTACGATTGATAGGCAGAGAAGAAATTTATTCATGCTTTAACGTTACACGAATAAAACAAAAAAGGCAGTAAGCTTAGCTCACTGCCTTTTGTATTTACTGTCAACAGCGAACTGTCAACCGTTGGTTTTTACCAAGTCAAATCATCATCAAACTTCTTCATGAAGTCATCTACTAATGATGAATCGCCTTTTTTCTTAGCTGGTTTATCTGCAGCCGGTTTCTTCTCTAAGTAATCGGTCAGTTTGTTTTCGCGTTTGCGAATCGGTTTAGCGTCAGAAGCACCTTCGCTTTTTACGAAGTCCTTCTTAATGTAATCCTGTTTTTCATAAGGCTTTGCATCGCTGGTAGCTGAAACCGGTTTGCGCTCGCGGCTGAATGATTTCTTACCATCCGGAGAAGTTCTTTCTCCTCCGTATGATTTTCTTTCACCACCAAAAGCTGGCTTGTCAGAATATGGTTTTTTCTCCGTAAAACTTTTTTCTCTGCTTTCATCGCTCAGGTTATTACGATGACCTCCGCGGTCTCCGCCTCCAAAGCGATTTCCGCCTCCACTGCTGTCTCTGTCTTTGGCTTTAGTAATAAGCGGTTTTCTGCCTTCCTTATTTTTTGCGAATACAGCAAGCAATTGTTCTGCTTCCTGAAACATTACGCTGATGAAAGAAAACTTATCGAATACCTTGATGTCCTTTATGGCACTTTGCTTAATAGAACCTTCATCTTCAAGGAACTTAGCAAGCGTTCCGGGAGTGTAACCCTGCTCTCTTCCAAGGGCAACGAACAAACGTGCAGTTCCTTTGCTATCTACACTGCTACCTCTGCTCTCGCTGATTTCGCGGTATGTATCTTCTCTCAACTCATCTTTAAAGGTGTATTTCAATAATGCTGCAACTACTCTCTCTGCTGTCTGACCTTCGTCAATCAGTTCGTGAGCCATTGTCACAAATTCCTGATACTCTCCGGTATCAATCATTTCGCGGATATCAGTTTTGATTTTGGTTCTGCGAATTTCAATTACGTCTTTCACCGTTGGCACAGTTTCCTTCTTTATTGTAGCGCGTGCAATTTTCTGAATGAACAAAAGTTCGCGTAGCTCATTAGGAGAAATGAAAGTAATAGCTGTTCCCTGCTTTCCTGCACGTCCTGTTCTTCCTATTCGGTGAACATAAGCTTCCGGATCCTGGGGTAAATTATAATTGATAACGTGTGTCAAATCGTTTACGTCAATTCCACGTGCGGCTACATCAGTAGCTACGAGAATCGTTGCCTTCTTTGCTTTGAATTTTTTGATGATCAATTCGCGTTGATTTTGTGAAATGTCACCGTGCATTGCTTCTGCTTCATAACCTCTATCGTTCAACTGGTGAGCCACGTTATCCGTTTCTACTTTTGTTCTGCAAAAAACAATGCCGTAAAAATCAGGTTCAATATCAATGATTCTGCAAAGTGCTTCGAAGCGTTCACTCGGACGCACTTCAAAATAAATTTGCTCAGTTAGGGCAGTTGTGGTTTGCTCGGTTTTAATTTCTACCAGGTCATAATCCTTCATGAAATTTTTAGCTAAACGAAGTATTTGTGCAGGCATAGTTGCACTGAATAGCAACATTCTTCTTTGTTCCGGAATTGCTTTCAGAATTTCTCTTACTTCTTCCTCAAAGCCCATGTTCAACATTTCATCCGCTTCATCCAAAACCATGTGTGTTACATGGTCAAGTCGTAACGTCTTCTTGTCAATTAAATCGCGAATACGACCAGGTGTACCAACTACGATTTGTGAGCCGCGTTTCAAACCGCGCTCCTGAATCTGGTAGCTTTGTCCTCCATACACCGGTAATACGTTCAATTTTTTGTCGCCCTTGTAGCTGTTTATTTCTTCGGCTACCTGAATCGCAAGTTCACGGGTAGGACAAAGAATAAGCGCTTGAACGTTCTTATTGTTGTCATCTAATTTTTCGATAAGCGGCAATCCAAAGGCAGCGGTTTTACCAGTGCCGGTTTGGGCTTGTCCAACAATATCTTTCAAACCGCTGAGCAAAAGCGGAATTGTTTTTTCCTGAATAGGTGATGGTTGCTCCCATCCTTTTTTTTGTAATGCAGCAAGTACATTTTCGCTCAATCCGAGCGCGCGGAATTTTTCCATTTGTTTTGTTTTTGCCACGAATGCACACAATTACGCGATACAAATCGTGAATGATTAAAAATTGATTTTCGGTTTATCACCGAACTTTGGAGAGAGAGAACCCTGACGGATACGCAGAGTTTT
>CANJVG010000200.1 GCA_947478005.1 Bacteroidota bacterium | reverse complement strand
TTTAATTGATAGTCGCTCATGATAAAGAGATGATCCCACAGTTTGTGACGGAAATCTTCCACGTTGCGCAGGTGCGGGTTGAGCTGACCCATCAGTTCAATAATTTCTTTGGCGAACTGATTTCTTCTTTCGGGGTCTTTTTCTCTCATGCAGCTTTCTACAATGAGCTGCACATGGCGACCATATTCCTTTAATACTAATTTACTTCTGCTTGAGTTATACTCCATAACGGTTTGTTTTTATAAAATGACTTTATCCAAAAAAATTCTGTGAACGATTTGGCAGTTGTTGAAGATTTTTAAGCGAATTGAAAGGATGGATTATCAACGCTCAAAAACCAAAACTGCTTTGTGAAGACGATGCGAACATGAGGAAAAGATTCCGGATTGTCAAACCGGGCTTAATTGCCTCCGGTCAGAATTTTAACCTTGGCAAACTTGAGCATGATTTTTTTAACTCCATAAGCACTGAAAAATATACTCGCAATTTTATTCGCTCCGTTACCTTCTATGCTTACCACTTTGCCTTCGCCAAACTTTTCGTGCAACACATCCATGCCGGTTTGAAGTGTATTAGCGTCATCGGGAATAAACGGCTCATTGGATATTTCGGAGTTACTTGAAACACTCGGATTGGACACGGTTGGTTTGAAAGCGGGCTTTGCAACAATTTTTAAAAAAGAGGAAACCGGTTCGCTTTTCTGCTGAATTTTCGGCTTCTTCAAATCCCCGTGATAGGATACCACGTTCTCCGGAACTTCCTGTAAGAATCGGCTGGCTTCGCAATAATTTAACTGGCCGAATTTATAACGAGTGTTGGCATAGGTCAAAAACAATCTTTCTTCGGCACGGGTGATGGCCACGTAAAACAATCTGCGCTCTTCTTCAAGGTCTTCCATGCTGTATAACGATTGAGCACCGGGAAATAGATTCTCTTCCAGGCCAACCACATATACCGCTTTAAACTCCAAGCCTTTGGCGGAGTGAATCGTCATCATCTTTACACAGTCAATATTTTCAGTTACTTTTTCATCACCGGTTAATAGTGTAACTGTTTGCAAAAACGAGCCCAGGGTTTTGTCGTTTGCCAAACCGGCAGCATCTTCTGAACTGATGGGTTCCAGAACTTCATCATCTTCCACAAACTCTTTGATGGAGTTCAATAACTCCTGAATGTTTTCGTAGCGACTGATGCCCTCTACAGTTTTGTCATTATAGAGTTCGGCAATCAGCTTGGTGGTTTTGCCGATGTGAGCGGCCAAATCATAGGCCGTCATTTTTAATTGCAAGGCAGCAAAACTTTTAACCATCATCACAAATTCTTCGATGGCATTTTTCGTGCGCGAAGGAAAATCGTAGATGAAAATGTTTTCAAGCACATCCCACATTCTGCGGCCTTCGTTGGTGGCCACGATGGATATTTTATCGAGCGTAGTTTGCCCGATGCCGCGAGCGGGATAATTGATTACGCGCTTCAGGGCTTCTTCATCGTTATGGTTCACGGTCAGCTTCATGTAGCTGAGTAAGTCTTTTACTTCCTTGCGTTGGTAAAAACTCATGCCTCCATAAATCTTATAGGGAATGTTGAATCTGCGAAGCGCTTCTTCAAAGGCACGGCTCTGGGCGTTGGTACGATATAAAATAGCGAAGTCGTTGTTCTTATAATGCTCCCGCATTTTCAGCTCCTGGATGGAATCAGCGACCCATCTTCCTTCTTCATTATCACTCGGGGTGCGGACAATTCGGATGTCTTCTCCTTTGCTGTTATCTGTCCAGATTTCTTTTTTGAGTTGATTTCTGTTGCGGTGAATTAGCTCGTTGGCAGCCTTTACAATATTCTGAGTGCTGCGGTAATTCTGTTCGAGTTTGTAAACTTTCAGTTCGGGAAAGTCTTTTTCGAAATTCAGAATATTGTCAATGGTAGCACCGCGAAAGGCGTAGATACTTTGTGCATCATCACCTACCACAGTGATGTTCTGAAACACATCGGCAATTCTTCTCACGATGGCATATTGCAAGGTATTAGTGTCCTGAAACTCATCTATCAAAACGTAACGAAACTTGTGCTGATATTTGTAAAGAGCATCAGGAAACTTTTCTAGAATGGTGTGTGTATGCAGCAGCAAATCGTCAAAGTCCATCGCTCCGCTTTTGAAACAACGCTCACAATAAATCTGATAAAGTTTACCGAGGGCAGGTCTTCTAGCGTTTCGGTCTTCGGTTAAGAGTTCGCCATCGGTGGCATAGGCTTGCGGAGTAATGAGCGCGTTCTTGGCGGATGAAATACGATTGTAAACCAAGTTGGGTTTATAGATTTTATCATCCAGACCTTGTTCTTTTATGATGGTTTTGAGCAGCGATTTGGAGTCTTCGGCATCGTAAATAGTGAAGTTGCTGGGGAAGCCTAAGCGCGGTGCTTCTACTCTTAAAATGCGCGCAAAAACAGAGTGGAAAGTGCCCATGTATAAACTGCGGGCATTACTGCCTGAAATTTTTTCGATGCGCGAACGCATAGCTTCGGAAGCTTTGTTGGTGAAGGTCAGGGCAAGGATGCCGAAAGGGTCGGCACCATTTTTAAGCAAGTGAGCAATGCGGTAAGTAAGCACCCGGGTTTTACCCGAGCCGGGCCCTGCTATAATGAGCGTGGGGCCATCGCTGTTGACTACCGCTTCGCGCTGGGCATCATTTAATTCTTCCAAATAATTCATGCGGTGAAAATAGAACTTGATGATTCTTTGCGAGAAAGATTTTTGAACAATAGATTTGTTTCTGTTTCTCCATTACATTCGCCCCCGTTTTATCATTAAAAAAGAAATAAAATGAAAGTAGCCGTAGTAGGTGCCACGGGTTTAGTGGGCACAAAAATGTTGCAGGTTTTAGCAGAAAGAAATTTTCCGATTTTGGAATTGATTCCGGTGGCGAGTGAGAAGAGTGTGGGGAAAAAGGTAACGTTTAAAGGAAAGGAATATGAAATCGTAGGTTTTCAAACAGCTTTGGATATGAAACCGAACGTAGCTATCTTTTCTGCCGGTGGTTCTACTTCAAAAGAACTCGCGCCAAAGTTTGCGGCCATCGGTTGCACGGTGATTGATAATTCAAGTGCATGGAGAATGGAGCCGGGCATACCGCTGGTGGTGCCTGAGGTGAATGCGCATGTGCTTACGGCTAACGATAAAATTATTGCAAATCCGAATTGCTCGACCATTCAAATGGTGGTAGTGCTGAAACCGCTGCATGATAAATACAAAATCAAACGCGTGGTGGTTTCTACTTACCAGAGCGTGACCGGCACCGGCAAGAAAGCCGTTGACCAGATGATGAATGAGCGCGCAGGGATTAAGGGAGAGATGGCTTATGCTTATCAGATTGATATGAATGCGCTGCCGCATATTGATGTGTTTTTGGATAACGGTTACACCAAGGAGGAAATGAAAATGGTGCACGAAACCAAGAAGATAATGGGCGATGATTCGATTCGGGTAACGGCCACTACAGTGCGCATACCGACCATTGGCGGACACAGCGAGAGCGTGAACATTGAATTTGAAAATGATTTTGATGTGGATGAAGTGCGTACTTTGCTTGCTGCTTCACCGGGTGTGGTGGTGTATGATGATGTGAAGAATTTGATTTATCCTATGCCTATTTTAGCCCATGATAAGGACGATACTTTTGTGGGGCGCATTCGTAGAGATGAATCGCAGACGAATACGTTGAACTGCTGGATTGTTTCAGATAACCTGCGCAAAGGTGCAGCTACTAATGCGGTGCAGATTGCGGAGTATTTGATGGTAAAAAATCTACTGTAGCTTTTTTTCGCTCTTCAGCAAACCGGTCATACTGTCGTTAGACCAGAGTTCTTTCTATAGATTCTTATCTTCTTTAGAAGCCGGATTTGTAGCTGCCGGAGCGGGAGCAACCGACTTATTATTATCCTCGGCCAGATACCAGGTGGTTGTTCGGCCTAAAAACGGCATGCCTAAAATATAACCTCTCAGTTCCAGCTTATCGGTATTGCGCAAGGTCATTTTGCAGTGGTAATAATTACCGTGGGTGGGGTCGTAGATTCTTCCACCAATAATTTCGGTCGATGATTTTTTTTCCAGCCCGCTGATGATAGATAAGCCCAACCAGGGTTTGTTGCGCTTGGTTTCATCGGGGTTCTTTTTGTCTATCAGCGGTTGGCCTTTAACGATGCCGTGTTTGAGCCACACTATTTTGCCGTGGTATTTTCCATCGGTTGCCAGATAAATTTGAACTTTAGAATCACCTCCCTCGGTGTACCATATTTTGGCGAAGGGGTCTTGTGCCTGAATAAATAATAAGAAGAGGAGAAGGCTGAAGGCGAGACCGGACTTTTTAATCATGGAAACTAAAACGCGTTTTTGAATTTTTATTTGACGGAGCGCAAAGTAGGGTTACTGCGGTCAATTCCTATTTGTAACAAAAGAATTTAGGAATTGTTGCGCCAAAGACCTCGCGGGTTTATCGATGGCGTAACAATATTTTTGAGAGACCATTACTAGAAAAATACTAGTCCCTAATTTTTCACTACTAGATAATCACTTCCTTTTCTTTCTGTCAAAATGGAGCTTCTTTGGATTCTTATATATATATGGCATCACCGGAAATTGTGTAGCTCCCATAAAAACTTATCGGTTCACTCGCAGAACATAAAAGTTATTTCTCTTCCTCCGGGCTACTACTTTGTAAAAGTGACTGACGAGCACGCGAACTATGCTGTCAAGAGTTTTATTGTGACGCGATAACGATTAATTGTTGCTTTTATAAGCTAAATTTAGCCTTCGCAAACCTCGCAGGTTTTAGAACTCTGGGAGTTTTTCCGTTTCACGTATCTAAATCATCGTTTCCAATGGCTTTTTTGCACTTTCATACATCAAAATGCTACTTTCATGTACTATAAGTAAAAGTAAATTATTATTGGATTAACCATTTAGTCCGCAACGCAAATACAGTGCGTAGTGGCGAAGTAAGTTTGCTGAAAAATGGTTATGAAAAAGCAAATCAGTATTCAGTCGTTCTTTGAGAAATATCCGGATGATGAATCGTGTTATCGTTACCTGGCA
>CANJVG010000199.1 GCA_947478005.1 Bacteroidota bacterium | reverse complement strand
CAGCCAGTAGAATCTTCAAAAATTATTTGAGGCTGGCACGAATCGCTTGAGCAAAATTTCCATGATGTGGTACTTATTGTTGGGTTAACTAAGGTGCCAATGGGAGCAATAGGAGTATCCCGAAAGAAGCCGACATTACAACCGTATAACAGGGTAAAAGCAGAGGCGTCATAGGTAGAAACTGTAAACGTAACACTATCCTGACAGGAGCAAGTGACTAAAGGGTTGGTTACCAATGACCCATAAGGGCCGTTCACTACTACAACATCTATCAATGCAGTATCTGTACAACCATCTAATGTAGAATCTCTTATAAGAACTTGGTATTTACCGGGAATACTATAAATATGGGTAGCGTTTGCCAAATTGGAAAAACCACCGTCACCAAACTCCCAGGTCACAGAACCATCATTGTATCTGGAGGTATCAAAAAAATAGGTAATTTGGGGCGGATTGGGACAAGGTATTGTGGTGTTATTTGCATAACCTCCGGCTACCGGATTATGAACATGTATTACTCTATTATCGTTAACCGTGCAAAGTCCAAAGGCCGAAATTGTCAAATGCAAAGGATAATCACCCGTGCCTACAGGAAATTGAAAGCAAGGACTATAATCAGTGGAAGCAGCTGGTGTAGCTCCCTGAAGCGTCCAATTAAATTCAAGGTTTGAAACAGATGTGTTAGTGATACAAGTCCCAGAGCCCTCACAAATCAGGGTATCGATGGTATATTCAATCTGGATATTGGATGTGGCATAAATCTGTTTTGTAATTGAATCTTTACAACCCTGATCGCTGGTAATAACCAGCTTAACAAATTTGTTTCCTTGTCCAGTGAAAACATGACATGGATTTTGTCCAGACGCGGTGGTGCCATCTCCAAAATCCCACTGCCAATCAATAATATTACAATAAGGGTCAATAGAACTATCAACTGGGCAATAAGCTAATGGTAAGCAAACACTCAAAGGGCCAAAATTTGCTGTATCACTACAAATATGAACTGAGGTATAAACTGTATCGATACAATAAGAATTTGTTTGGTTGCGCATGGCTATATTGTAAATACCTGGAGCAGGAAAAGAGTGGTAAACTGCATCCCCTCCCGGTGAGCCAAACCCCCAAGCAACCCCATCTGAAGTGTCAAAATCCCAGCGGGTAAAACCTGGCATGCTAGAAGATGAGGTATTTGTAAAGTATAACGCTCCAGGAAAACAACCACCCGAATCAACAGGGGAAAGAGAACTGCTCTGACAAGCGGTCTTAATCGTTCGACCTTTCTCTAAATCGCAACCGCTAACGTTATTATAGGAGTGTAGCATTATAGTGCAAGTGTCACATGGCGGAGCAATAATAAAAGGGTTTGCCAAAGTAGAGGTTGTTCCATCGCAAAAAGTCCATAAATAGCTTGTGGCACCGATGGTTTTGTTATACAGAAAAATAGTGTCTCCGGAACTACAAAAAGTAGAATCCAAAAATTTAGTGCGCGGAGGAAGAATAGTAATAGTGAATTGAAAGGTGTCTGATGGACAACTATCATTATAAGCAACACAAGAAGGGTGAAATGCCCCTATCGTATCCCTATAGTTATGAAAAAAAGAAGAGGTATAAAAATCTGCTTCATTGCCATCATCAAAATTACAATGACAGCGCTGGAAACCTGGAGGTGGAGGCGTATTACATGTTAAAACAAAATTCACCGAATCCTTTTCGAAACATAAAGTGGCAGGTGAGGCGGTCATAGTACACTGTGGCGGTAGGCCAACACACACCGTATCGGATAAAGTAATACTATCCCGACAACCAGAAACTGTAGTAACAACTAAAGTTATATCATAACAACCGGGGACCGTAAAACAGCGATTTATTGAATCCTTACATCCACCAGGTATTGGGGCCGGACCGTTGATATACCAACAAGCAGCACCTGAATCTATAGTAGAATTAACCAAGACGGGATTCGTAATGTCATCAAAATAAGTGCAAAGAGGTCCACACGCTTTTGATTTATTGAAGTCAATTTTCGCCTGTAACTTTCGTGTGGTTACCAACGAGTGTGTAACGCTGGCTGTGCATCCATTAGCATCAGTGGCTGTTAGTATAACCGGAAATGAAGGATTATAAGAATTATAGGTAACAACAGGGTTAGGTCCAGTAGAATTATTTGGAGAAGCGGAATTCATTGCCCACGAATAAGTACAGGTGGAACAACCTGAAGTTGTATACTGAACCGTGTAAGGTATGCGACAGGAAAATACATCGGTAGTAGTAAAATCAACTACAGGTTTTTGTTTTACGACTATTACATTCAACTTGTTAATGGTGCTCGAACAACCGGGGCCAAATGTTCCTGTAATTTCGACCGAATAATTACCTGGTGTACTTAATGGGAAACTTGCTAAAGGACCAAATTGCGTAGAATCATACGGACCGGTTAAATGCCAAGTTAAATTTGGGGGAGCAACTGATACATTCGTCAAAATAAAATTGAATGGAGTGCCAGCGGTAATACAAACGGAACTGTCATTTACTGTATAAAGAATTTGAGGGGTCGATCTTACACAAACATAATCCAAACGCTCAACGGAATCGCTACAACCGTCACAATTTCTTACCACCAATTTTATATCGTAGCAATTTACACTTATAGGGAATACGTATTGGAACCCTCCCGTGGTATCGGAGTACTTTAAAACGTTGTTTACATACCAATTGTAGGTAACACAAGTTTGGCCCGCAGGGTCGGCCGTAAAGTTTACATTAAGAGGACCACTAGCACAATTGGAGGTAGTTACATTCGCGGAAAAATAAGCATGTGGCTTGGGAGTTATATGAACTGCATGGGTGAAAGTAGTTTCCGTATGACAACCAAAAGAATTATAAACCACCACCGTGGGATTATAATACCCGGGGGGGCAACTACTGTATAGTTTGGTAAGTGGCACTGGGGGACACGTGCTGGAAGTATAAACAGGCCCACATCCCCAATCCAACTGAAACGAATTAATAACTCCGCTGCCCGCTGAAGTATCACATCTAAAGTAGGTTGCACTTGCCAGTATTGGAGCACATCCGGATACTGATGTGAGGCTCATATTCAACACTGGATTAGCCGCTATATAAATGTTACATTTTTGTATGGTGCTTACCTCTCCATTTGCATTTTTGCTGGTCAGCTTCAAGCAATAATTACCGGGCTTCGACCCAAGATAATAAAACAGCGGATTATTTCCACCGGGTGTTGTTGTATAGGTAGGTATTGGGCCACTCAATTCCCATATTCGTTCTACTACAGTCGAGCTACTAACTTCAACCGCAGAGGCCTGCAAAAGCAACGGAGCACAACTGGTATCATTACCGGTTATATTAAAAGCACAGGTAATAGCAGCAACTCCTTTTTCGGTTATGGTGAAGAGGAAGAAATACAGTAAATATTTAAGTAAAGCTGGCGTAGCGGCTTTCATTCTCATCAGGGTAAAAAATTAAATCAATTAGTCCTTATACAAAAGAGCCTAAAAACATCCATTTCGTTGCATAAAAACACATAAGGTTTTCCATACTTTACAAACATAAAAAAATACCGATTCCAAGCAATCAACAAAAAAGTGTAGATAGATAAAACTAATCAGATAAACGGAAGGCTCTAACTGTTTCTACATTCGGTGTTATGAAACATGGAATAGCCTCTCTCAGTATCATTCCCATTCGCAAAGAACCTTCGCACAAGAGCGAAATGGTCTCCCAGCTCTTGTTTGGGGAAACTTTTACCGTCCTTAATGAACAAAATAACTGGCTAAAAGTTGAGTGCCTTTACGATAATTATCAAGGTTGGATAGATGCCGCGCAATACACACCCCTTGTAGAAAAAGATTTTGCAGCATTAGCCAATGGCGAAGGAGGGTTAGCGCTCGATTTATCAGGCAGCGCAACTTCAAGCACTCATGCAGTAGCTATAGTGGCCGGTAGCAGTTTACCTTTTTTTGATGGTTTGAATTTGAAACTGGGTAAAGAAAAATTTATTTACAACGGACAGGCTATTGCAGAAGAGGGAAAGAACACTCAGTTGCTCGAACGCATAGCTGTGCGATATTTAAACGCACCCTACTTGTGGGGTGGGCGTTCGCCTTTCGGCATCGATTGTTCGGGGTTCACACAAATGGCGTTTAAATTTTTAGGAGTGGCATTAAAGCGCGATGCCTTTCAGCAGGCCGAGCAAGGCGCTGTGGTTAATTTTATAGAAGAAGCGCTGCCAGGCGATTTAGCTTTTTTTCATAACGAAGAAGGAAAAATAATTCATGTTGGAATTATTATAAAGGACAAAAAAATAATTCACAGTTCAGGCTGTGTGCGCATCGACTCCATCGACCATTTCGGCATTCATAACGCTGCGCAAAAAAAATACACGCATCGGCTGAAAATTATCAAGCGCGTGTTTTAAGATTCCTATTACAAATGAAACGCACCTACCTGTTTGCAGCTTCTGCCTCTCATTTATAATTTGCAAATCTCAACTCAGCCTCTCCACCACCCAGCCCACTTTGCCGGCTATTATTTTTACTTTAAACTTTGCACCGGTACTTTTGCTGATGGGTTTGCAAAAACGGTTCGGGTTGCTTTTTTTCCAATGAAAATCGGCTTTGCTTATCATCAGCAATTCACCCACTTCCATTTCTTCAATCATGATTCGCACCCCATGTTTTTTGCCAAAAGGCAGCAGTTTGAAATTGGCGGCCTGTTCGCGTGTAATTTTTTGTGTTGGCATGGCTTTTAGTTTTTAGTTATTAGCTGTTTTACCTGTTTCAAAATCAAATTTAGAAAATTGTTTGCTGATTTTAAAAGCCTGAAAGCAGAAAATAGTTGGCAGAAAGGAGCTAATCGTTGGAGGAACGTAAACTATTGTTGGCGGAAAGGAAACCATCGGTGGCGGAACGTTTGCAAAAGTTGGTAGAAAGGAAACAAACGTTGGCGGAAAGGAAGCAATCGTTGGAGGAACGTAGCTAATCGTTGGTGGAACGTTGGCAATCGTTGGCGGATAGTCGGCATTTAAATAAATTTGGATTAACCAGATAAGCCGCAAAGCCCCGCTATATCTACGTATGTCAAAGGAGGTGATGAAACAAATCTGTGTATTAAGTTACCTAAAATGTTCTTTCGGATGTTTTTCCCTCTTCGATTAAACCGATAGAACAATTCATCTAAAT
>CANJVG010000198.1 GCA_947478005.1 Bacteroidota bacterium | reverse complement strand
GTGCCCTGCGTAGGAACCAAATTGGTGTTAATGGTTTTGAGATACATACGGCCCGCGCTGTAGTCAACCGTCAGCGGCATCTGCATATAAGCACGACCGGCAAACACAATCATACCCAATCGGTCGTTGTGCAGTTCATCAATAAAATTGCTGATGAAATTTTTTGCACGCAATAAACGATTCGGTTTAATGTCTTCGCTAAGCATAGAGTTGGAAACATCCATGGCAATAAACACATCAATACCCTGACGCTTTACTTTTTCCTGTTTGGTGCCTACCTGCGGATTGGCAAAACCAATAACCACAAACTCAAACGCCAGCGAAAGCAAAATGAATTTGAGCAAATGCTTGTTGAAGGAGATATCGGGTGTCAGTTGCGCCAGCAACGAAGAGTTGGCGAACCGGTCGAGATTCTTTTTTCTCCAGTTCTGAAACAGCAGGAACAAAATGAGCATAGGCGCTACAGCCGCCAGCAACCACAAATATTCTTTATGCTCAAAACGGAATGCTTCTTCACGCAGCAATATCAGCACCGTGCCGATAGGAATTGCCAGAATCAGCAACCAGAGATATTTTATGTAGTCACTGCGTTTCATTACGGAATACTCTTTACAATTAAATAGCGCATTAAAACTTCAGACAGTAAAAGAATAATTGCCATCAACGCAAACGGAAAGAACTTTTCGGTTTTGTGTTCAAAGGCGCTTACTTCAATCTTTGTTTTTTCCAGTTTATCAATCTGCGCATAAATGTCCTTCAACTTCTTGTTATCGGTAGCGCGGAAATACTGTCCCCCTGTTTTCCTGGCAATGTCTTTAAGTAGTGGTTCATCAATCTGCACATCTGCATAATCAAAGATCAACTCTCCATTCTGGTTCATAGCTACCGGTGTCATAGCCTTTCCGTTAGTACCAATGCCGATGGTATACACACGGGTCTTAAACTGCATAGCAATATCAGAGGCGGTAGCAGGGTCAATCAAACCTTTGTTGTTTACTCCGTCTGTCATCAAAATAATGACCTTGCTCTTGGATGGAAATTCTTTTAAGCGCTGAATAGATGTAGCCAGTCCCATACCAATAGCGGTGCCGTCTTCCATTAAACCGTTTTTAATTTGCTTCAGTTGATTTTTAACAATGGCGTGGTCAATAGTAACCGGGCATTGTGTAAAGCTTTCTCCGGAAAAAACCACCAGGCCAATTCTATCGTGTGGTCTGCCATCAATAAAATTCGTAGCCTCCTTTTTAGCAGCTTCCAATCGATTCGGTGAAAAATCTTTAGCCAGCATGGAAGTTGATACGTCCACAGCAAGGACAATGTCAATACCTTCGGTCGTTACTTTTTCTTCATCGAAAGAAGTTTGAGGACGGGCAATGGCAATCAACAAACTTGTGAGCGCTAATACCCGCAAGGCAGGAAGAAATTTTTTAAGGGTTGCTTTAAACGGAGTTCTGTTTCCTGCAAAAGCATTGGTGGCAGAAAGTTTAAGCGAAGGGAATGCCTTTTTGGATAAAAAATACCACCACAAGCCGGCAAGAATCAGCACAACGGGAATCAGAAACAAAACCCATTTGTTAGCAAAAGTGATATGTGATAAATTGCCAAACATTATTTTTTCTCTTCCGTTTTATTTTCGTTAGGCTCAGTGAAATCAATGAATTTATAAGCGCTTTCCATGGCTTTTATGTTAGCATCAGGCATTGGAATCATCTTTGCGAACTTTACTAAATCAGCAGCGCGCAAAATTGAAAGCAGGTTTTCCTTTGCTTTTTCTTTCAGGTTATAGTTTTCAATTTCACTTTGAATTTCTTCGGTGGTAGATTCCATCGCATACCAACCGTAGCGATACTCTACATACAAACGAAGAACATCCGTAAGACGGCTGTAGTAAAGCTTTACATCGTCACCCTGCCAGATTTTTTCGTCCTCTAATTTCTTCAACTCTTTCCGCGCCCAAATGTGAGCAGGGTCTTTTGGTTTTGGCCTTTCAACAACTGCAGGCTTTTGTTTGCGGTATTTTTTCCAAAGCACAATGCCGACAATAATCGCAATCAGCAAAACAACTGCTCCAATGATGTAAGGGATAAATTCTTTCCAGGAATAAGGAACATCCAGCGGTGCCTTAATCGCCTTGAAAGGTTTGGCGGTATCTACATTCAGCGTATTTACAATAACCGGAATATCATTCGAGAAAACACTATCCAATTCTCCATTACTGTTTTTGAAATAAACCTTCACCGGTCCGGCATGAAAGTCACCTGAATCATAGGCAGAAACGGTATAGAGTTGAGAAAGAACTTTATTGCCGCCATCGGTGCCGGTGTCAATTTTAGAAGTTGATACCAATTCTAAATTTCCAAGAGTATCAGTTGTGGCAGGAAAAGGAACAACCAGATTGTTAGGGCTCTTTACTGTCAAACGAATATTGAGATGGTCGCCAATTTGAATTTGAGAAGAGTCGGCACGGAGAGTGGCAGAAACTTGGGCAGAAGAAGAAGACCATAGGCCAAATGCCAAAGACCAAAGCAATGCAAGAGCGATCTTCGGTTTTTGAACTTTGAACTTTGATTTTTGTTTTTTCCGTTTCATCATCTTTTCATTTCCCTTTTCTTAAACATATTCATCAGCGAAATCACGTAATTGTCTTCCGTCTTGATTGATTCTAACTGCGCGCCACTTTTGCCGAACAAGTCCTTGGTGCTGCGAACATTTTCATGAAACGTCTTCGCATATTTTTCACGAAGAGCTTTGTCGCTTGTGTCAATCCAGAATTCTTTACCGCTTTCACTGTCAACTACTTTGGCCAGGCCGATATCCGGCATCATGGCTTCACGCTCATCGTAAATATGCAAACCTATTAAATCGTGTTTCTTGCCCAATATACTCAACGACTTCTTGAAATCCTTCTTGAAATTTTCTTCCTGAGAGTCTTTGCTCAAAAAGTCAGATACAAGAAATGCAATAGACTTCTTCTTTACCACGTTGTTGAAATATTTCAACGCTTCAGGAAGATTGGTGCCGGTTTGCTTAGGATGGAAATCATATATCTCAGAAATGATTCTAAGAATATGACTCTTTCCTTTTTTAGGGGGAATAAATTTTTCAATAGTATCACTGAAAAAAAGAACACCCACTTTATCGTTGTTCGTAATCGCAGAAAATGCAATCACTCCGCTTATCTCCGCAATGATGTGATTCTTAAATTCGTTCTGCGTTCCGAAAAAGGATGACTGGCTTACGTCAATCAAAAGCATAACCGTTAACTCTCTTTCCTCTTCAAAAACTTTGATGAAAGGTTTGTGATTACGTGCAGTTACATTCCAGTCAATGGCACGAATGTCATCACCATATTGGTATTCGCGAACTTCGCTGAATGAAATACCTCTTCCTTTAAACGCAGAATGATAGCTGCCCGAAAAAATCTGATTAGACAGTTTTCGGGTTTTGATTTCGATTCTGCGCAGTTTCTTGCGCTTATCTTCAGTCGTATTTATAATTTCTTTGGCCACGGTTTCGAATGAACTTCAAATGAAGACTATGGAACTTCTACGGCATTAAGGATTTCGGAAATCACTTCTTCGCTGGTAATGTTTTCGGCTTCGGCTTCATAAGTCAAGCCGACACGGTGGCGCATTACATCAAAGCAAATGGCACGAACGTCTTCAGGAATTACATACCCCCTTCGTTTAATGAAGGCATATGCTTTCGCGGCAATCGCAAGGTTAATACTTGCTCTCGGAGAACCTCCGTAGCTAATAAGTGATTTTAATTTAGTCAGCTTATAATCTTCCGGTTTTCGTGTAGCAAATACAATATCAAGAATGTAACGTTCAATTTTTTCATCCATATAAACCTCTCGAACAGTTTTGCGTGCTGCAACAATATCCTCTGCTCTTACAACAGGATTAATCACTTTGTCGCTCATTTGCATATTCTGGCGAATAATAAGTTGCTCTTCCTCTTTCTTAGGATAAGTAATTACCGCCTTCAACATAAAACGGTCAACCTGAGCTTCAGGCAGAGGATAGGTTCCTTCCTGCTCTATGGGGTTCATCGTAGCCAGCACTAAAAAGGGGTCTTCGATTTTATAAGTATGATCACCTATAGTAACCTGTCTTTCCTGCATTGCCTCCAATAATGCCGATTGCACTTTTGCCGGGGCACGGTTGATTTCATCCGCGAGCACAAAATTTGCGAACACCGGTCCTTTCTTTACGACAAACTCATTATCCTTTTGATTGTAAATCATGGTTCCGACTAAGTCAGCCGGTAACAAGTCTGGAGTAAACTGAATACGCGAGAATTTTGCATGAATGGCTTGAGCCAGCGATTTAATTGCCAATGTCTTGGCGAGACCGGGAACGCCCTCCAGCAAAATATGTCCGTTAGCCAACATAGCGAGTAACAAACGCTCAACCATATACTTTTGTCCGACAATGGTTTTGCCAAGTTCCATGTTCAAGACATCTACAAATGCGCTTTCACGATTAATCTTTTCGTTAAGCGCTGCAATGTCAACGGTAGTGTTTCCTGATATTACTTCCATAGTTTTTTGTTTTTAATGGGTGGCAAATATATTCCCGATACAGGTTGTTAAAAATCAAATTTTGTTAAGCAAGAACAAGTCTCAAGTAGGTGAAGAAAGTTATTTCTGCCACTTGAAATTATCTTTGGCACATTATTTACATAAAAGCAAACATGGTTTTCCGATTTAACGCAATACTGTTCTTCCTATTCTTCACAACCGAATTTTGTATCTCTCAGGATTCTCTACTACTTAACTATGACTCGATTTCAGCAAAAATTACTTCCAACCAAATTTTATATAAAACACTATCCCTTCGCACAAAGATGATTTGGAATGATGGCAATACTGATCAGGAGTTTATGGCAACAATCCGAATGAAAAAGGATAGTATTATATGGATGAGTTTAGGATTATTTGGCTTTGAAGGAGCTCGGGTTCTTATCACACCGGATTCATTTTATATGATTAATAAACTTACGAACGAGTATCTCGCTCGTGAGTTTCGCTATATAGAAAACTGGGTAATGTTTCCTGTAAACTTTTCAATGCTGCAACAAATTCTGGTTGGCGAAAAAATAAATATTGGGACTAAGATTTCCCTTGCTGCAAAAGAAGATAGTGCTGTTACCTTATTTGATGAAAATAGCCACCTGTATGAAAAAGCTAGAGTGAACAACACAAACTACACCCTCGAAAACCTTTTGTTGAAAGACAAGCTGCTAAAGCAAGAACTCTCGGCTACTTTCGGTTCATATATTCAATTG
>CANJVG010000197.1 GCA_947478005.1 Bacteroidota bacterium | reverse complement strand
TTGCCCGATTTGTCGGATAGAAAAAAGCGTAGCGCCACATCGCCATTGTTCGTGAGCTTTAGAGTAGCTCCGTTTTTCCATTTGCGACTCCATATTTTCTTTAGTGTATCGCTGCCCACGATGCCGGTGGTGTGATTGGCGGTGGCAGGGCGCTGGAGGGTTTGCACATCAATAAAGCTGGCAATGTTTTGCGGATTGTCAGGTGTGTGCGAAATAATCAGCCCGTGGTTTTTGAAATGAACGAGGCACATCGCTTCAATAGCTGCATCTTCGGTGCCGCGGTCGCTGCCTATTTCCTGCTTTTTACCCTCCTGAATGCTGCGCGCGTGAGTAAGCTGTTCATAAAACGCCAGCACCTCGGCCTGGGTGGTTGCAAATTCGGGATAGTCCAGCAATATCAATTGGAGTTGGTTCACGGCTTCTATCTTTATATCCTTTTTACCTTGTTGAAACGGTTTGCGCCCCTTCGGAAAAATCGTTTTGTATATCACCGATTTGCTATTGTATTTAGCGCGAATGGTGGGTTCCCAGGCTTCAATTTTGCGCGCGCCTAATTGTTTGAGCAAAGTATCAAGGTCTAAAGTATCGCCTATGCGCTGGGCTGTGTCGGTGCCTTTTTCACCCGTAATGGCCAGCAGAGCCTCGCGCGTGGGTTTAAATTCTTCGCGCAGCGGAATGTAAAACGGGTCGTTGTCGGCTGCGCCTACCAGCGCGTTGTAGTGGTAGTTGGCTACTTTAATGGCGCTTACCAGCGAGCCGCGCACTCCGTTAAGAATAAAATTGTCTGCAAAAAGGTAAGTAGGATTGCTCATAGTTTTAAGTTTTTATTTCGTTTAAAAAAATGATTGATGAACAGGTGCAAATTTATAGGCGGGCTAAATTTTTTCAAAATTATTTAACAAATCTTCAAATTCTGAATATTGGTGGCTGGCTTTTGGTTCCGAAATAAATGGTTTGTCCTCATGGTAAGCTCACCAATGGCCCCAACCAAGTAGTTTGCCATAATGGTAAGCTCACCAATGTCTCCAACCGAGTGTTTTGCCATGTTGGCAAGCTCACCAATGCCTCCAACCAACTGTTTTGCCCTCATGGTAAGCTTACCAATGCCTCCAACCAAGTGTTTTGCCTTCATGGTAAGCTTACCAAGGCTTCCAACTAAGTGTTTTACCCCATTGGTAAGCTAACCAATGCTTCCAACCAAATATTTTGCCACCTGTGTTGCCATGAACTTGGGCAGTTGAATATATTCGCCAACTACCGGCACAGTATGAATATAGATGGAATTTCGGATAACGAGCTCTCGCAGGTTTTCATCATCCGCAAGGGCTGAATTGTCATAGAATTGTCATATCTTCATTGGTAAAGGCCAATTATTAGGTTTATGTTATCACGCGGGGTATTTTTAGATTCTAAATGAAATACTATGAAAACATTTATCCTATTGCTATTAATCCTGGCGCTTGAAACAGGTTCATCGCAAGCCAATCCAACGCCACAGGCTGCCGGACTTAGCACACCCATTTCAATTACTTTTACCACTTCCAATGTGCTTTGCTTTGGTGGTTCAAGCGGTTCTGCTATGGCTTCTGCTACTGGGGGAACACCGCCTTATACTTATCATTGGAACACAGGCGGGTTAGGTCCCACCATCAATAATTTAACGATAGGAGTTTATCAGGTTGTTGTTACGGATAGTTTATCTGTATCCGCCAGTGCAACTTGTTTTATTGACCAGCCTTCTTCTTACTATTATACAGCAATGACAACTGTGTTGAGTTGCTATGGCGACTCCTCATCTTGCATCAATGTAGGTGCCGTAGGAGGTGGAACTCCTCCCTTTAGTTTTGTTTGGAGCGACACACCCCTCGACACAGTAGTTTCTCCTACCAATGTTCTGCGTTGTCATTTACCGATGGGTTCTTACGATCTTACTATTTTAGATTCGAATCGTTGCAAAATTTCCGGACAATTTAGTGTTATTGGTCCTTCATTGCCCATTAGCTTCACAAGCACCTTCACCAATCCCACTTCTATTGGCGGCAATGATGGCAGCATTCAGATATCTGCTATGGGTGGGTTCTCTTACTATCATTATTCTATTGATGGCGGACTTACGTATGACACCCTAAATACATTCACGGGACTTAGTGCCGGTTGCTATTACCTCACAGTGAGAAACGGGCCTTCTTGTGTTACAGGACCCGATACGATTTGTTTGATTGATGAGCCATTGGGTCTTTCTTTTTTGACAAATACCACACTCAACATTTCCCCAAACCCCGCCTCCTTCACCGTTGCCATCAGCATTGACGAAACCATGCTCGGCAGCAACCTCACCATCACCGATATCACCGGAAGAGAAGTCTTGCATTCGGCTTTTCAAATCCGCAATCCGCAATTCGACATCCGAAATCTATCACAGGGGATATATTTCATTACGATAGAAACCAGAACCGGAAAAGCAACCAAGAAACTCGTTAAGCAATAAGCGTTAATCATCCTTCCGCTTCAACCGCTCCACACCCTCATCCGTTTTGCTTTTGTTGAAGAAAGCACCTAAGCGAAGTTTAAACCCGAGGTTGAACAATCGTCCTTCGAGCGGAGCATAAATTTCAGAAAACCGCGGATGCGAAAGGCCGGGGTTGGGATACACCACCGGGCTGTAAGATGTTTGACGCACGTTGGCAATGTTTTCAAGATTCGAAAACAGAATCAGATACTTGAATGCATATTGCACATTCAGCCCCAACTCCCAAATCTGTCTTCCCGTTCTTCCATCGCTCAGTTTCACAGGGCTGTAGTAATAAGCATCTATGCCAATGAAGAAATTCTTGATTTCGTAGCCCGCCAGAATAGAAACAATATGTTTCGAAGTAAGCGGTGCAATGCTCTTCACCCCATCCACCTGGCGGTGGTTGTCGGTGTAGGTATAAACAAACGAAACACCCAGTCCGCGATAACTGAAATTAATCCCGGTTTCCACCCCACCGCTTTGTATATAGCCGTTGGCATTGTTGAAACTGATTTGTTCGCAGTCCAGCGAATGGCAACCGGTATCAACGGCCGAATGCGCCAGTAGCGGACGAAAAATATGGGTAAGAAAATAAAGCTGACTGATGGTTACGTTCAGCCCGTTGAAGTTGGGCAGTTTGATTTTTAAGTCCACTGTTCCCCCAAGCGAAAGTTCGGGTTTCACCGTAGCGGCAATAGCCTGCACCTGAATGAACCTTGCCTCTTCACTTTCATCCTGAAAAATAGTTGGCAGTTTGTAGCCCATACCTACATTCAACCGCGTGGTGAATATGTCGTTCCACTTTTGCCGGAACGCGATATGCGGCAGCACATTCACTTTGTAGCGGTTGTTGTAATCCATTCGCACGCCACCTTCAATCGTTGACTTTTCATTGAAGTTAAAAATGTATTGCGCGAATAAACCGATGGTGTAAAAACTATAACTGCGCTTAACAGCAGCCGAGTCGTTTGCTTCATTGAATTTATCGGTGCGAAAATCAATGCCCACTACCGCATCGTGTCGTTTGCGGGTAATGTGATAATTGATTTCAGAAGCAGAAGCCAGTTGCATACCGGCAAAGTAGTAGTAAGGAATTTTCAAATCGCGTTTGAAATAATTGAACGAACTTTTAGCCGTCAGCTTGCCGTTCTTCTCTAAATCATATTCAAATTTGAAATTGGAAGAAGCATGTTCTGAAAGATTTTTTTCGAAGTAATTGTAATTGCTGTCGGCTTCATTGCGCAAATATTTCATCGCTCCGCCAATGCGGTCCTCGTGCGTATAGTTGCCGCCAATATTCAGCTTGGCATGTTTCGATACATCGAAAAACAACTGCGGGGCAATATTGTAACGATTCAATCGCGGGGTTTCACTAAACCCATTGCCGCTCCAGTCTTTTTCTTTTTGATAGCGATAAATGCCTGTAAGCGAAAAAGCAAACCATTTAATCTTTTGGCTTGCATAAAGTCCTCCATCAAAGGCAAAAGAACTTTCGCCATTAAACATTACATCGTAAACCGGTTTCTCACTCGGCTCTTTCGAAATCAAATTGATAACACCAGCAATCGCATCACCTCCATACAAAGTAGAACTCGGACCTTTGATAATTTCCACCTGCCTTAAATCGAGCGGAGGAATTTGTGTAATGCCGATTACGTTTGAAAAACCTCCGAAAAGAGGAAATCCGTCTTTAAGCATCTGCACATATCGACTGTTCAAACCTTGCAGACGAATACTCATCGTTCCGGCAGTGGCTGAAGTGCGCTGCACCTGCACACCGGGTTGCTCACGCACCACGTGCGACACATCCGAAGGTTTATCGTGTGAGCGTTCTTCTACTTCGTCCTCTGCAACCACCTCTACCCGCGTAGGCAGGTATTCGGCTTTCTGATAATTGCGCGTAGAAGTAACTATGACTTCATCAATCTCTTCGGCCTGCGTTTGTAGTTTAATTTCTACAACAGCCCCATTAGCCGCTTGCGGAAAATGAACTTTGATTCTCTTTTTAAAATAGCCGAGTATAGAAAACTCAATGGTTTGCTCTCCGTTAGGAATATTTTGTAAAAGGATAAAGCCGTTAGAATCTGCCATGGCGGCAATCGTGGTATCCACCACATGAGCCGTGGCTCCGGCAAGAAATTCTGATTCTTCACCATCACTCTTAACTACCGCACGAAAAGAGTTTTGTGCAGAGAGGTTCTGGATGAGGAAGAGAGAAACTAATATGGAGAGGAGTTGTTTCAATGGAAGGACTGCATTTTCCCCTCTTGAGAGGGGTGGTAAAATTTTGCTTTGGGAATTTTACCGGGGTGTGTTTGTATTGTTTTGAAAATTAAGAATCCAAAATTCAATTTCGCGCAATACAGTTTCCATATCATTCATTACTTGTTCATCATTAAAGTGGAGAATAGTGATTCCCAATTGTTTCATCCGTTGTTCTTTCAATTTGTCTTTCTCCTCAACTTCTTCCCATGTATGCGATAAACTATCTAACTCAATGCCCAACATTAATTCGTGGCAGAAAAAATCAAGAATAAAATTATCAATTGGTTTTTGCCGGTGAAAATCAAATCCAAGCATTTGCTTCCCTTTCAACTGCAGCCACAATTTGATTTCAGATTGGGTGCTGTTGGCTCTCAAATTACGAGCGAATTCTTTCAATGCCGGGTTGTAAGGAACTATCTTTCTACGCATCGTTTGCGGTTTTGAATGCAACACACCCCGTCAAAATTCCCAAAGCGGAATTTTGCCACCCCTCTCTTGAGGGCGATGTCCTAGCATTAGATAGAATTGGTTGCCAAAGCATCCATCATAAATCCACTAAAGAGTGCTGGATTGTTTCGGTTATTGTATTTGTAGCCGCATTCGTTTACATACAAATGCAAATACCT
>CANJVG010000196.1 GCA_947478005.1 Bacteroidota bacterium | reverse complement strand
TCTGCATCAAAACGCGAAGCGCGCCAAACAATCCGTTTACCATCAGGCGAAAAATTACCGCCACCATCATATCCCAATTCACTCGTAATTTGCTTTACGTTGCTGCCATCTAAATTCATTGTATAAAGTTCCAGATCGCCACTACGGTCACTTGTAAAAAGAATTTTATCACCCTTTGGCGACACCACTGCTTCGGCATCGTAATATTGATTATTCGTCAACTGTTTTACTATTTTTCCGTGCAGGTCCGCAATAAATATTTCGTAGTCGGAATAAATTGGCCACAGGTATTTTCCCCGCACATGTGCCGGTTCGGCCGGGCAACTGTCGGCATGCAAATGTGTAGAAGCAAAAAGAATCAACGAATCTCCGGGTAAAAAAAACGAACAGGTAGTTCTTCCTTTTCCGGTGCTTATCAGTTGGCGGGAATTGTCAGCAGGATTAAACATAAAAATCTGGTCGCACATTAAACCGTGAGGCTTATCCGTATGCTGAAAAGTCAGTTTAGAATTATCGAAACTCCAATAAGCTTCTGCATTTTCTCCGCCAAAGGTTAACTGCTTCACATTTTCCAAATGTTTTTCACCTGCAAAATGAATAGTAGCTGTATCTGTTTTTGTCAAAGCTGTTTCCTGCTTAGGCTGAGCAATACAAAGCTGCATCAGAACAAAAACAAACAATGGAAGAAGAACTGATTTTTTCATCGTTTCAAATTTTCTGCAAATCAAATAATAGTTCACGGTTTACAGGCAAATACAAAATCCTAAAATATTCCGTAAACCACTGAAACAAGAATTTGGGAATCAAACACAACACCGTATACTTTTCAAAAAAATTATTCCCCATATTTACCGAAACAAAAACCAGTTCATCCAGTAAACCTTATTCTATGAAAAAATACTTTTTACTCGCGGTTCTTTTTCTGCTGCTAAAATCAGGAAGTGCGCAATACTCCCTCGCCTTTTGCGAAGATGTAACCCCCGAAGGGAAAGCACTGGCTATTTCCAATTCGTTTATGGTAGCTAATGATGGCGGGGTGCTTAAATGCTTATTAAAAACTGACGAACAATTCAATGCCGACCAACTTGATTTTCGCATTTACTATGTGCACGAAACAGGCAACGAAGAAGAAATTTCACGTCTGCCACAGAAAGTTCAGCCTGAATGGAATTTTGCATGGAAAGAACTGGTCATGTTCGACCCCGGCAATTACCGCCTCAAAATTTACACAGGCAGTGGAACCTATCTCACATCAGCCAATCTGAATATAAAGTCCCGCTAAAAAATAGTTTCCTCCTTAAACAAAAAATCCCGACCTGTTGGTCGGGATTTTTTGTTTATACTGAAGATTAGATTACTCAGCCACTGGTGCTGCCACCACATCTGCCATTCTCTTTTCCTGAATACGTGATCTTTTACCGCTTCTTTCGCGCTGATAAAACAATTTAGCTCTGCGCACACGGCCAATTTTGTTTACAATAATTTCGTCAACAAAAGGTGATGAAAGAGGAAACACACGCTCCACTCCCACTCCGTTACTCATCTTGCGCACAGTAAACATTTTTGTAGAGCCGTTACCGCGAATCTGAATTACATCTCCACGAAACTCCTGAATACGTTCTTTGTTACCTTCGGTAATTTTATAGGATACAGTGATGTTATCACCAGGTCCGAATTGAGGATGTTTATTGGCTGCGTAAAGAGCGTCTTCTACTAATTTTAATTTTGGATTCATGATTATTCGCTTTTAAGTTTTTCAAAAGGCACGCAAAAATAGAAATGTTTAGTAAAAATGGAAATGTAAGGACAACTATTCTTCATCCAGTAAATCAGGTCTTCGCTCTTTTGTACGTTCTAACGATTTCTCATAGCGCCATTCCTGGATTTTTTTCTCATGACCCGAAAGCAAAACCTCCGGCACAATCAAATCTTTAAAGTTCTCGGGCCGAGTATAAACCGGTGGCGAAAGAAGATTATCCTGAAAAGAATCGAAAAGCGCTGATGTCTCATCACTTAATACACCCGGAATAAGCCGGCCAATGGCATCGACAAAAACCGCAGCCGCTAACTCCCCGCCACTCAACACATAATCACCTATAGAAATTTCCTTAGTGATATACAATTGTCGCAGGCGCTCATCAATACCTTTATAATGGCCGCACAGAATGATGAAATTTTCTTTAAGGGAAAGCGTATTCATCATTTTCTGATTCATCTGCTCTCCATCCGGTGTCATATATACAATTTCATCATAGCTCCTCTCCTTTTTCAAATGCTCAATACAATTCGAAATGGGTTCGCACATCATTACCATACCGGCACCACCGCCATATTGATAATCATCCACTTGTTTTTGTTTACTGGTAGAAAACTCACGGAGGCTAATCACATTAACTTCAAGCAAACCTTTTTCACGAGCCCGTTTTAAAATAGAATGGCTAAACGGACTCTGCAATAAATCAGGAACAACACTAATGATATCTATTCGCATGACTTATATATCTAGTAAACCTTCAGGCAGATTAAATGTGATTTCCTTTTTCAGTTTATCAATATTCGAAATAAACTCTTCTACAAAAGGAATCATCATTTCCTTTTCGCCCTGAAGGATTGAGCATAGAATTTGTCCGGGGTTTTCAATAATTTCATTTACAACTCCGAATTCACCGCCTTCTTCATCTATAGCTTTATACCCTATTAGATAATCAAATTCACCCGCTTCGGGTTTAAAGTAAAGAGTAGCATCCTTCTCAGAGAGGAACAATTCACTGCCACTAAACTGTTTCGCTTTTTCAATCACTGAAATCTCTTCGAACAAAATAAATCCATCCTGAAAACCCAACCATTCCACACTAGCTACAAACCAAGGAAGAAAACTGCCCTTTTGCTGTAGCAAAAAATGCTTGGGAAACTTCTTTTTGTTTTTCAGTTCGCGATGCAGTAAAAATCGAAAAGCCCCACTTAATCCGTGAGGCTTTCCAAGTTTTCCGACTGAAATATTTTGTTCAGTCATTGTTGTTTTATTCAGCAGGTGCTTCTGTAGTTTCAGTCGGTGCGTCAGCAGCCGGTTGCTCAACCACTGCTTCTTCTGCTGGTGCATCCGCTGCAACCTTTGCTGCCTCTGCAGCAGCCAATGCCGCTTGGCGCTTCAAGTCACGATCAGAAGCCTTCTTTTGTTCTTGCTCCAACAATTTAGCCGCAATATCCTTCTTGTCTTTGTGATGTTTCTTTTCGTGGTCAAGTACTTTGTTCTTATGCTCTTCTACCCATTGAACAAATTTAGCTTCGGCTTCTTCTAAGCCAAAAGAACCTTTTGCAACTCCACGCAACAAATGCTTCTTGTAAAGGATGCCTTTGTATTTGAAGATAGCCTTTACTGTATCTGTTACTTCTGCGCCCTTTTGCAACCAATCAACTGCCTTGTCAACGTTTACGTTGATAGTAGCAGGCTTGGTAAGCGGGTTGTAATCGCCTAAACGCTCAATATATTTACCATCACGCGGAGCACGGCTGTCGGTCGCTACGATGTGATAAAATGGACGTTTGCCTCTGCCGTGTCTCTGAAGTCTAAGTTTTACTGCCATGTCTAAAATTAATTTAGGTTTGGTTAATGAATATCCCTTGTTTTTTAGGGAGCGCAAATATAATTGAGAAATACTTTTATCCAAATGTAAACCCACATTTCTCTGCTTCGCCTACTTTCCTTTACAGTCAACAATCAACAGGATGAATCTACTTTCACGCTATTACCACAGCATGATGGTTAAAACATAGATTGCAAACCATTAATGAAATTCAGACTAGCATTTATTTTTATTGCGCTAAGTCTCCTGCTATCAAAGTTGGCTTTTGCCCAAAAGACAGAGGGAGATACGATTCCTTATAAAGTCAGCAAGTATGATAACAAGAAAGCAGAAAAGGTTTTTGTAATAGCTCAAAAGCTTGGAGTAGATCCGAATACCATCGTGAAACTAAATAAGCTCCGCAGCATAGAGCAAATTTTAGTAGCCGGACAACGAATCAAAGTTCCGGTATATCGTAAGGGCTATGTATATACCCCTGAACAAGTAGTAGTGCATAAACCGGCAGATTTAGAAAGTGGTAAAATCAATATGGCGGATGAAGATTTCAATTCAACTCTGCCCACAAAATTTTTTGACCCGGATGCGGAGCAAACCAAACTGATGATGATTGATGCATCGCTTGAATTGAATCTGGCAATGATGCAGGGCTTGCAGGCAAGCTTCGATTCTTTGAATGTGGAGGATAATGCGGGAGTCAACGAAAAGGATATTAATGCCACGTTGCGCAGAATGAAACGATTGCGCGATCGTGCATTGCTTACGCCCTATCTTGAAAATATTCGTGATAGCCTTACGCAGGAAATTGCCGTACTTACAAATGAAAAGGAAGTCTTAGAAACAAAACTAAACCCGCCTGTTGCAGTTATTATTGAAGAAGATACTATGGTTTCCGGGTCTGATGTAGTTATCTATTCCACTAAAATTTTTGAGGACAATCGTCCTGCCGAACAAACTGTAACATCCGTAACGGTAAAAGACAATACCGTAACTAAAAATAAAGTGAGCAAAGCGGAAGCAAAACGAAATGAACAACGGGAAAAAAAGCTACGTGAATATTATGCTTTGGACACTGTTATTGTATATGATTTACCATCAAGTGCGAAAACAATCACACCAACTCCTGAAAAACATTTAGTTAACGAGCCGGTGCGCACAATTTCACAAACTTGGTCTAAAGCACAGGCCCTGAATCCTATCAGCGATACCGCTGCCTTTGCAGAGGCTGTTAATCTAAATGAGGCTGTAAAGGACAAGTCCGTTATTAGTCAGGATACCATAATTGTTGATCCGATTGAGGAACAACCAATTGCCAAACGAAAGGCAGAGCCCGCAGAAAAGACCCAAGCTGTAGTGAAAGAAAAAAATAAAGAGGTTTTGTCAAAAGCGGAATTGAAGAAAGAGAGTGCTGCGCAAAATGCTATGGCCATGGCAATAGCTTCTGACTCTATTAAAAAGATAAAGGCTGAATTCTTTTTAAAGCGCTCTCAGAAAGCAATGGCGGAGAAGAACATAAAGAATGCCGAACAGTATTTACTCAAGTCAATTGAATTATATCCAACTTATTTTGATGCGTGGTATGCTCTAGCAGAAATGGAGAACCTATTCGGTTCTCAGCCTCAGGCGCTGAAAGAATATAAAACCTGTGAAAAAATTGATAGCACACAACCCCGTTTGTATATCAGCCTGGGTAATCTCTATGACAAAATGAAGCGTAAAACAGATGCGTATAATGCGTATAGCAAAGCTATAGAAATTCAAGCTAACAATATTCCTGCCTTAATGGCTAGGGCGACTATTCTGACTGACTGGAAGAAATATGATGCCTCCATAGACGACTATAATCAGGTTTTGAAGACCGACCGATTATATCATTACGCCTACAAGGCACGTGGGTTAGTGAAAATACTAAATCGCGATTTCAAAACGGCTATTGATGACTTTACTTTCTTTTTGATATTTGAAGAAACGGACCCATCCGCTTTTTACTATCGGGGCTTGGCTAAGGTAGGTAATAATGAATTACTGGAAGGATGTTTGGACCT
>CANJVG010000195.1 GCA_947478005.1 Bacteroidota bacterium | reverse complement strand
TTTGTTAACTCGTTTTCTGCGGCTTGGCTGGAATGTCCGTTTCATATCTTTTGTAGTTTAAAATTATTCCTTTTTTGATTAAGGGAGGGCAAAAATAAAAATCTGGGGTTAGTTTAAAAGTTTTTAGCCGCTTAATCTTACGAATTCATAGCTATCAGGAACTCTTCATTGGTTTTTGTCCCCTTCATTTGTTGCAGAAGGAAGTTCATAGCCTCTTCAGAAGTCATGTCGGCAATGTGGTTTCTGAGAATCCACATACGCTGCAATACATCCTTATCGAGCAATAAATCATCTCTTCTGGTAGAAGATGAAACGATATCAATAGCCGGGTAGATTCTGCGGTTAGACAGTTTACGGTCGAGTTGCAACTCCATGTTACCTGTTCCTTTGAACTCTTCGAAGATAACCTCATCCATTTTAGAACCGGTATCAATCAAGGCCGTTGCAAGAATGGTCAATGAACCACCATTTTCAATTTTACGGGCTGCACCAAAGAACTGTTTAGGTTTCTGCATCGCATTAGCTTCAACACCACCCGATAAAACTTTACCTGATGAAGGAGCTACTGTATTATAAGCACGGGCCAAACGGGTGATGGAATCCAAAAGTATCACAACATCGTGTCCGCACTCTACTAAGCGTTTTGCTTTTTGAAGAACCACGCTTGAAATCTTCACGTGCTTGTCGGCAGGCTCATCAAAAGTAGAGGCAATTACTTCTGCATTTACATTGCGCTCCATATCTGTTACTTCCTCCGGACGCTCATCTATCAACAGAACGATGAGGTATACTTCGGGGTGATTCTTAGCAATAGCGTTGGCTATTTCTTTCAGAATGGTTGTCTTTCCGGTTTTCGGTTGCGATACAATCATTCCTCTTTGTCCTTTACCTATTGGTGTAAACAAGTCAACGATCCTGGTTGTCAAATCGGTTGGCTTGGTGAAAAGGTTCAGTTTGTCCTTAGGGAAAAGCGGTGTAAGGTAATCGAACGACACACGGTCGCGAACTACTTCCGGTGAACGACCGTTGAGTTGGTCCACTTTCAACAAAGCAAAATATTTTTCGCCTGACTTTGGAGGGCGGATGTATCCGCGCACGGTATCACCGGTCTTTAAACCAAACAATTTGATTTGAGATGGCGATACATATATATCATCGGGTGAAGAAAGGTAGCTGTAATCGGAAGAACGTAGGAAACCATAACCATCAGGCATCATTTCCAACACACCTTCTCCTTCTATAATAGCATCGGCTTCTACCGTAAAAATAGGCGCGCCTTTTTTCTGTTGCTCTTCGTAACTACTGCGTTCGTAGCTCGAAGTGGTTTCGTAAGTAGAAGTATGCTCTTCCTGATTCGATTCGGTTCTGTTTCCATCAGTTCTGTTTCCGTTAGCGGGTTCGCGTCTTGGCGTTGGCTCCTGACGATTGAACTGCTCGGCACGTTCCTCGCGCTTTGGCGGAGCGGCTTTAAACAGATTCTCTTCGTCTGCCTCATCGGGTTTTGTTATCAAAACCGGGTCAATCGGCTTGCGCGCTCTTGGCTTTTTCGCCTTATCTTTTGGTTTCTCGGTTTCTGTTTCGGCTTCGGCCTGTGCTGCCGGGTTGAGGGCCTGTGCATCAAGAACCTTCAGAATCAGCTCTTGTTTTTCCATTTGGTCGGCACCTTTAATTTTAAGGTTCTCGGCAATGTCTTTTAGCTCGGGAAGAATCATGTCATTTAACTGAAGAATGTCGTACATGCTTTTGTTTTTAAGTAAGGGGTAAGCGGTTTATTTTTAAAGAATAAAATTCATGTGGGAGTAGAAACACCTCGGGTGTATATCAGAAAACCAATTCGTCTTTCGTGCTTATTTTGAAAATAAAATTTGGTAGAGAGAATATATCCTGTGAGAGTTCCTTTGGATAACAGTGCAATGTTAGGTAAAGTTTTGAACTCGCCAAATGTTTTTAAAATCCCTTGGGCTCAGGACAATCAGTTCAATGCCTGCTTCAAATCTTCCAGCAAATCTTCCACATCCTCCACACCCACACTCAAGCGCAGCAGATTATCCACCACTCCTACTCTTTCTCTTTCCGCTTTTGGTATAGAAGCATGAGTCATGGTTACGGGATGATTAATAAGCGACTCCACCCCACCCAACGATTCAGCCAGGGAAAATACTTTGAAAGAAGAAGCAATGCGGAAAGTCTCTGCTAAGTCGGCTCCTTTCAACACAATAGAAATCATGCCACCAAAGTCGCGCATTTGCTTTTTGGCTATAGCATGATTGGGATGGTCTTCGAAACCCGGCCAATAAATCTTTTCTATCCGCGGATGTGTCTTTAAATACTCCGCAATTTTTCTTCCGTTGTAGCAATGGCGCTCCATTCTTAAATGCAAGGTCTTGATTCCCCGCAGCACCAAGAACGAATCCATGGGGCCGGGGTTGGCACCACACGAATTGAGAATGAAGTAAAGCTGTTCGTGCAGTTTGTCATCGTTCATCACCAGCGCACCCATCACCACATCACTGTGGCCTCCCAGATATTTTGTAACCGAGTGCATCACAATATCTGCACCGAGCGCCAGCGGAGTTTGCAGATAAGGCGAAGCAAAAGTATTGTCCACCGCCAGCAGAATATTATTCGCCTTCGCAATCTTAGCGCAGGCTTCTATATCCACAATCTGCATCGTAGGGTTGGTCGGAGTTTCAATCCAAATCAGTTTTGTCTTTTCATTTAAATACTTGCCGATGTTGTTGGCATCGGTCATATTGATGAAATGAAATTTGATACCGTATTTGGCAAAGACTTTAGTAAACATGCGGTAAGAACCCCCATATAAATCATCACCGGTTATTACTTCATCACCGGGATTCAATAACTTTATAACCGCATCAGTAGCCCCCATACCGCTGCTGAAACAGATGGCGTGCTTGCCATCTTCCAATGCGGCCAGATTCTTTTCGAGCGCCACACGGGTTGGGTTTTTGCCGCGCGCGTAACCATAGCCTTTGTTAGTTCCCGGAGATTCCTGAACATAGGTGGAGGTTTGATAAATAGGAGTCATGATAGCTCCTGTGCTTGGGTCAGGTTCTAACCCCGCATGAATGGCTTTGGTTCCGAATTTCATATTAATTGATTGAGGGTGCAACAGTATCTGTTGCGTACAAAATCTGAAATAGCTGATAGACTTATTTTCTGTCTCCCATGCTTACAAACGGCCTTAAACTCGGCCCATTGTAAATTTGACGAGGACGACCAATGTCTTCGTTCTTTTCGCGCATTTCTTTCCACTGAGATATCCATCCCGGCAAACGACCAAGTGCAAACAAAACGGTAAACATAGGTGTAGGGAAGCCAAGAGCCTTGTAAATAATACCCGAGTAGAAATCTACGTTCGGATAAAGCTTGCGCTCAACAAAATAAGGGTCGGTAAGAGCTACCTCCTCCAATTGTTTAGCAATTTCAAGCAATGGGTCGTTCACCCCTAATTTAGCCAAAACATTGTCGCAAGATTTCTTGATGATAATAGCGCGCGGGTCAAAGTTTTTGTAAACACGATGACCAAACCCAAACAGCAAACGCTTTTTGTCTTTTGCTTCTGCCACCACTTTCTTTACATCGCCTTTATCTATGGTGTGAATGTGCTCTAACATTTCAAGCACTTCCTGATTAGCACCACCATGGCGAGGTCCCCAAAGAGCAGCAACTCCTGCACCGATAGAAGCATATAGATTAGCGTGAGAAGAACCTACAATGCGCACGGTAGCAGTTGAGCAATTCTGCTCATGATCGGCATGAAGAATTAACAGCTTGTTCATGGCATCAACCACCACCGGATCCGGCATATAGTCTTCGGTTACATTGCCGAAAGACATGCGCAGGAAGTTAGTAACGTAGTCATATTTATTCTGCGGATAAACAATTGGATGCCCTTTGCCCTTCTTCTGAATCATAGCGCAGAGTGTAGGCATTTTGGCCAGCAAGCGAATGATGGTAAGGTTTACCTGCTCCGGACTTTTGTTTGGATTTAATGAATCGGGATAGAAAGAAGAGAGGCCCGAAATAAGGGTCATTAACTGACCCATAGGGTGCGAGCCCGAAGGAAATACTTCGAACACCTTCATCAGGTTTTCATGCACCAACGTATGTTGTGTAAGGCTGCTTTCAAACTCCTGTAATTGAGTAGCTGTAGGAAGTTCGCCATATAAAAGCAAGTAAGATACTTCTGTGAAAGTAGCCTTCTCTGCTAACTCTTCGATGCTGTAGCCACGGTAGCGAAGGATCCCTTTTTCTCCATCGAGAAAAGTGATATTGCTGACAGTGCAACCCGTGTTCTTATAACCTTCATCGAAAGTTACATAACCGCTTTGCGCGCGTAACTTCGAAATATCAACTGCTTTTTCGTTTTCTGTTCCTGTTATAACAGGGAACTCATAGTTTTTTTCATCGAGTGTGAAGGTAGCTTTGTCAGACATAGTTGAGTTTAGATTTAATGACTGCTTTTTTACAGGCGCGCCAAAAGTAATAAAAGGGAGAAAAGTTTAAGGTTGGTGTTTGCTAAAAATTAAGAGCAAGTCCGAGATTACCATTATCTAATATGCCCGACTGAATTTCAAGCATTTTCTTACGGTTTTTAAACTCTACTTTGTTGCGGGCTCCCAAACCAATGAGCACAGCTCCGGCAGCATAACCCACCCCGGCTGCTACCAAATAGATAGTACCTTGTCTGTGATTGCGGTCAAGCTCCACAGCATAAGTTGAGCTGGCCGGGTTGTCCGGCAAAGATTTGTAGATTTTCACACCCTGATAAGTAAGATACCCGGCCGCACCCATTAATCCTACCCCTCCGGCAATCATCAAGTTACCACTGTTATTAAGTTTGGCCATGTATAGGGAGTCATAGTGTGTATTCGATGAAGTCCTGTTTTTTTGTACTAAGGATGAATCAGTTTGCGCATATACACCGGATGTAAATAAGAAAAGGGAAAGCAAAATCATTATGGTTCTCATATTTCAAACATAGAAATGATTCGTAAATGAAAGTAACAAAAACAGGGGCGAATGTTTTTTTACAAAGAAACCCATGTTTTACGATTTTGTAAACAAAAAGAGAATACCTGCGTAAGATTTTATACCTTGCAATTCGTAATACCAATTTTGCAATTTACAAATGGCGGAGCCACAACAACAATTTTCCGAACTTGATTTTTTCAAGAAACGCTTAGGCTCAACTGAAAGGTTACTGGCAGTGAAACAACAGCAAATTGATTCGCTACTCGAAATTACCCGTGCAGTAAACAATAACATGCCCATAAGCGCTCTTTCTCGCATTTATGAAAACATTTTGCGCGCTCAACTCGGTGTAAACAAAGTGGCCCTGTTCATTAAAGGAGTAGATGATAAATGGGAGTGCATAACCCCGGAAGGTATGCCCGAAAGTATTTTGAACTACGATGTAAAAGAAAAATTTTCATCCTTTAGTTTTGCCATGCCTGTTGCCGCAATTAAAGATACCACATTGGAAGGATTTGAGTTTCTAAGTCCGGTCATGCACCAAAAGGAGCCGATTGGTTTTGGACTCATAGGGGCCTTCGGAAATGACTCCAATGATACAAAGGAAGAAAAGCTAAAATTCATTCAAACTATAACGAAC
>CANJVG010000194.1 GCA_947478005.1 Bacteroidota bacterium | reverse complement strand
CTATTTCGCGTCCTCCACGCTTCCCTTCTTCCAATATTTGCGGTCTTCCTTCGGCTTGCCTTTATAGCTCATCGGGAAGCTTCTTGAAATGGTGAAGCCTAAACGGAATTGCCCCTGCGCCCAGTTGGCGGTGTTGTAAGGCAGAAAATCATTCTCGAGCAAGCCACGGCTATTGGTAAAGTTTACATGGAAGACGTGTCCACCTGTTTCGGCCTCAAAGCCAATGTGAAGACAAGGATAGTATGCGGCATTCTTTATGCCTCGAACCATCGGGAAATACTCTCTGCCCCCAACGCCCGGTTTGATAAGAGGGAGAAAATATTCGAAAATCATTCCGTAGCGCTTGCTGAATTTGGCGCGGGCAGAAATGCCGAGAAAGAACAAGCCGTTGGCATCATTGTAAACCACATTATTTCTCCAAACAAAAGTAGGTGACAACTGAACCGTCAACCAATCCGTTGCTTTGCAGGCCACCAGCGCTTGCAACGTATAGCTCAAACGGTGAGAAAAACCTTTGTAACCCGTTCCGAAATTGCTCAAATCATCCACATTAGTTGACTTCCGCATACTGCTGATACTTGTATTGCCGAACAAAGTAATAGTAACCGGATATTTAAAGTCTTTGGTTTGCTTTAAAGCACGATACTTGATATTCGCGTTCCACAATTCGCGCAGCGGGCCGGCTCCTTTCATTCTTCCAACACCCATAGTTAAGTCATCGGTAATTCCATACTCAAAAATGATGGCAATATCAGCAGCCTGGTCAAAACCGAAGAAAGAATGGATATGGTCATTAGGCGAACCGGCAATATCACCAAACCGGTGACTCACCCTAAAATCAAGTTGATTCTTTTTAACCGTCTCGATAGAATGGCCATTGATAACACGGGTTGTTTTGAAAGAGAACGCCACGTATTCCTTTTCCTTCTTTTGGTCCTTGGTTATTTCATCCAAAATATCGGCCTGAGAAAAGGCTGAAACAACTATTAAAGAAAGAAAAAGCGAGTAAAAGTATTTCATGATTTGATTTTTAAGAGTTCGTTGTGTGAAATAAAAATAGAGCAATAGTTGCCATTGCTCTATTACTAATAATGTGCAGCGAATACATTTTATTGTTTCTGATATTTTTCAAGAGCAAAATCTACATCCACCTTCAGCACTTCCGCTATGTTCATCATCACAGCTGTAGGAATTTTTATTTTGTGGTCCTCCAACCTAACATCAAACGTAGCTGTTGCTCTTGCAGGAGCACCTTTAGCAATGGTAAGTTTGCCTTTTATCTGCCGTTCAACCCTCGTTCCATGCATATCAAGGGTTCCTTTTAGCGTAACATCATAAACCCCGTCTTTTGTAAAATCAATATCCTCCACAATCACCATATCCAGAACTGATATAGGATACTTGTCTGTTTCCATATAGTTCTCATTGAAATGCTCCTGCATCAGTTTATCTTTAAAAATAAACGATGTCTGCGTAATTTTGGCGCTTACCTTTTTAGTTTGGGTATTGACCACCGCAACCGCCACATTCGAAGTAGCCTCAATATCCTCCAATGGACTGGCCGAGAAAAAGTGAATTTTCCCCTTCGTACATGCATAAATATTGGCATACTTATCGGCTTGCGCAAAAATGTTCAGAGAGATAACCATAAGAAAAACTACCGTTAATAGCCTCATGTTTCTTTTCTACTGAGCGTAGCAATTATCCCGCCATCTTAACAGCGCGTTAATTTCTGAAGTGTCAATTGGAGCATGGTAGCCCTGCGGCATGTGCGGAGTACAAGTCCAATCTATCGAGCAGAAAAACTTAGCATTGGTCTTGGCGGCACTAACCGAACTTGTATAGCTATCGAGAATAACACCAGCACTTCCGGCCCCACCATGGCAACCGCTTCCAAGACAATAACCATCTAAAATAGCCTTGGCTGATTTAAAGTATGTATTGATGGTATCTGTAGGATTACACACAATTGGCTGCTGTATTTTACCTTCCGCATAACAATTGTCTCGCCATTTTTTTATGGCGTCAATTTCTGTACTATTTATTGGTGCGGAGTACCCTTGCGGCATATGTGGCTCACAAGTCCAATCTATGGAGCAAAAGAATTTAGCATCCTTCTTAGCCGCATTCACTGCACTTGAATACGTGTCCAAAATAACCCCGCCTGCCCCTGCCCCGGAATGACAAGCGCCTCCTGAACACCTACTGTCCAAGATTGCTTTAACAGAATTTAAATACGTATTAACCGTATCCGTCTCATTACATGGTACAGGCTCCGGAGTCTTATCCTTTGTACATGAATAATAAGAAACCAAAAACACAGATGTTATCGAAAGGACAAGCAGTTTTTTCATTTATTGTTTAACAATTCTTTTGGTTATAGAAGCCTGACCAACATTTATTTTTACCAAATAAATACCCGCCTGCAATTCTTGCAAATCGAAATGACGAATGATATGACCGTTGTTAGTCTTCTCATTTATTAACTCTTTTACCAGTTGTCCATCTACCGAATAAAGTTGAGCAGAAACCTGGTTGGCTTCTTTTAAATCAAAAGAAACTCCAAAGTTTTGGCTGATTGGATTAGGGAAAATAGTTAGATCAGAAAGCTTGCTTGAGATATCTTCAATACCGCTACCAGTTGACTCTTGGATAGTTGAGACTCCTTTATAAATAATATCACCCGTTGGATCTCCATCGTTATTGGCTGCGTTATAGGCATAGTAGAATGACACCGGACCAGTTCCCGAAGCGGGTGCGGTCCAATTAAATGTCCACGTTTTAGTTGCGTTCGCATTTTTATGCCCCATATATTGAAGACCACTTAATGTATTTATCTGCGTAGTACCTGCGGTTGTTGCCATTATTCCCGCTTTGGCGTTGCTTGCATCTAAGGCCACCGTTTGAAAACCATAGGCCCCTGTAAATGAATTTAGCTTAAAGGTAAGATGGTACAAAGTACCTGGTGTGTATTTAAATGTAGGACTATTTAAATTGATAGTATCTGTGGGTACCGAACCTGTTCCAATCAAATAAGCCAAAGTGCCGAGCGAAGCGGTCACATCCGGACCATTATGGCAGCCTCCACCGACACAAGTGGTGCCAAAAGTTGGGTCCCCTGCGCTTCCCGCTGGTGGGTTATTAACCTTTGAATTAACCTTGGTAACATTGAGAGTAGCAAAAACAGCAATAAGGAAAACACTAAGTAGTAAGTAATTCTTTTTCATATGAGTTTGGTTTAATTTTATGAATGCAAAAATGAGAATTAACTTTAGATCTATTGGTTCTGTTTAGGTAATACAAATCAGTTCTTCTATTTCAAAATTTGTTGCGTAGCTTTTTTTGATAAAACTCTTCGCACAATTTTTCCGATTTTCCCTTTTTCGTCTATTACAAAAGTTTGGCGGTGTAGCCCTTCATATTTTCTGCCATAGAGAACCTTTGGACCCCAAACACCATAAGCGTTTATTATTTTCTTCTCTTCATCGGCCAGCAATGAAAATGGCAGTTTATACTTCGCAATAAATTTTTGGTGGCTTTCGCTGGAGTCAGGGCTTACCCCCAGCAATACAAATCCCTCTTTCTTTAATACGGCATAATTTTCTTTAAAGTTGCAGGCTTCTACGGTGCATACAGGAGTATCATCTGCTGGATAGAAATAGAGAATTATTTTTTTACCAATAAAGTCTTTCAATTGAACAGTGTTTCCGTTTTCGTCTTTTGCTTTAAAGGCCGGGGCTTTGTCGCCTTCGTTTAGTGGAGTCATTTTTTTAAAAGAGTACGAAAATAAAAATCGGTTGATGGACTATGTTAGCCATCAACCGATTTTTATTCTGCCTAATTGTTAATGTATTACAATTAGGGTTTTGCTCCTTTTAATTCCACCTGAGGTCATGTTACAGATATATTCTCCTTCGGGTAATTTCGCTACGGAGTATTTGTAAGCATTGAATCCTGCTGTTGATGGAACCTTTATTTCTTCAACGAGGTTTCCGGTTAGGTCAAAAATCTTCAAGCTCACGTTGGTTGCCTCGGGAAGGAAATATGAAAGCTGCGTTTCGATTCCTGATGGATTCGGAGACGGGTCATAGAATTGTGGCGTTGATACAATCGCATTGGTCGGTTCTTTAAGACCTGTTACCGCTGAGCTGTCGGAAATATCTACCAGAGTCGAAGAATCGATTACAATATTTTCATCCCCCAGTTGATAAAGCGTGTAAGCAAAATAAATAAGCATCATCTCATCAGTGGTTGATTCGCCCAGGTTTACATCCTGTGGCGGAGTGTTTGGGTTGTAAGGATTGTTGTCGGTATTGTCATAGGAAGCAAAACCGAACAGTTTTGTTTGCCCCGGAATTTTCATTAGGTTTCTAAAACCATATGAACCCTGCCAGTGGAAATCCCAATCATTTATTTTGATAAGCGGTATGGTATCGTTTGTTGGTGTTACTGCATAGCTAAACCAGGATTTATTAATCAAGTGCGCATGCGGAGCTACACTCAAAACCGTCAGGTTTACATTTGGTGTTTGAAAATATTCTTCGAAGTTAACAACGCTGTCAGCCGGAATATGCAAGGGGCCATTGACCAAACTGGTTTGATGATTAAGAATAGGTGCCAAAGCTATGGTGCGCAGAGCGCCTGTCGAAAGCTTAAAATTGATACGGGTGCTATCTAATTTATTGGCGCTACCTTCAGGATAGTGTATCTGCAGCACTAAATCGGAATTGGCGTAAAGCTTTATTCCCATGTTAGCAGGCATGTAGGATGGCTGCGAGCCGGGTACCCAACCTGCCACTAATATTGGTTGACCGGTTACCCCTATGCCCCCAAAACTGGTGTAGCCGGGTCCTGCTGCGGCAGTATCAAGCGAATAGGCCTGGCCAGTAGTATCCTGATACACCAACACGTGGTGAACCACTGAGGCATTGCCCGGAATAACTTCAATACCTGTTATAAATTCGGTTTGCGAAAGAGTGTTGCGAACCACAAAACACCTATACAAATCGGTGGTTTGATTGGCTGGAATGGTAAAATCAGGAATGCGTAAAGTCAGGTCAGGAGTGCCTAAAGCAGAGGTATTGCTATAGGTTGGTCTGGTGGGAGCCAAGGCAGTATCTCCGGAAGGAGCTCCTCCGGTTGCCCAGGCATTTATTTTAGCAATATCGCTATTCGAAAGAATTCGTTCATGCGCAAATCTGCGGTAGGTGGCATCGGGTGGCCAAGGCGGCATTTTCCTATTGGTTACATTAATTGATATAGCACCGCGGTGGTCATACGCATCCTGATAACTCATCAATGGATAAGGCGATAAACCTCCATCGTGGTGACAACTGGTGCAATTGCTGTAAAATATTGGAGCAATGTCAGTGCTCCAAACGGGTGTTTGCGCTTTTAATAAACATGCCGAAGCAACAATTAAAAGCAAAAGTGAAATTTTTTTCATGTATAAAGTTTGGTGAGAAAATAGTTTGACTTACGAATATACCAAATGGTTTAACGAAGGCTAACCTTCGGCAGGTGGTGCTGTGCTTTTCAAAAGGGGTTAAAGCAATACGGCCTTTGGCTGTTCCAAACCTTTGCCTTCTTCTGGCGCTTTGCTTGCTGTACCGTTTCAGATAGAGCACTTAAAACTAAGTGCCTTATCAAATTATTTATTTTAGCCCCTCAAATTTATCCTATGCGCAAACTTGTATTTCT
>CANJVG010000193.1 GCA_947478005.1 Bacteroidota bacterium | reverse complement strand
TTACGACACTATTAAATCCATCATTGGCCGAACCAGAACCTTGCCCACCGGCACGGTTACCAATCTGCGTTTTGCGGTGGCCAGTTGTCAGGATTATCAGGATGGATTTTACAATGCTCATCGCCACATCAGCCAGCGAAACGATATAGATGCCGTTTTGTTTTTGGGCGATTATACTTACGAGGGTGGTGAGAATGTGAATGCTGTGGGTGGAAGAAAGCATGAGCCGGCCAACCGGGCGGTGGTGCTCAGCGATTATAGAATTCGTCAATCACTCTATCACCTCGACCCCGATTTGCAGGCAGCGCATCAGCAGTATCCTTGGATATGTGTGTGGGATGACCACGAAACGGCCAACAACTCCTACACCAATGGCGCGCAAAACTACAACGCCACCGACAGCATGTGGCAAGCCCGCAAACGAAGCGGTGTAATGGCTTATGAAGAATGGATGCCTATTCGCATGCCTGATCTAAACGACACTTTTAGAATTTTCAGACGCTTCACCTGGGGCAACATGGCCGACCTGCACATGCTGGACACACGCCTCTACGACCGCGACAAACAGGCGGTAGGTGGTCTTCTTATTCCGGTTACCGATTCGGTATTGATGGAAACCACGCGCACCATGCTCGGCCCCGTGCAGTTCGACTGGCTCGCTCATAATTTAGACAGCTCCACAGCCCAGTGGCAATTGCTCGGCCAACAGGTCATGATGGCACCATTGGAAATTCCCGCGGGCTTTCAACCCACCGCAGTAATAGTCAATGCCGACCAATGGGATGGCTATCCTTTTGAAAGACAGCGTCTGGGTGCCCATATCCTCAGCCACCACATCAACAACGTGGTGGTGCTAACTGGCGATATTCATACCTCATGGGCCAATGATTTACCCCTTCCCGGTTACGATTCATTGCACCGCGAAAATTCGGTAGGGGTTGAATATGTAGGCACCAGCATCACCTCGGGCAACGAACTGAATTCCCCATTCACACCAACCACTATCATGGGCATGCTGCATTACATTCGACATGTTGACCTTACACAACATGGTTATTACATTCTCGACATTACTCCCACCCGTACCCAAGGCGATTTCATTTACATGTCCACCGTTACTTCACAAAACTATACTACCAGCGCGGGACCGTTCTGGTATGTAAACAGTGGTGAACGTTTCCTGCGACAAGGCAATGCCGCATCGGTGGCGCAAAACAGTTATCCGACTTTAGCACCCGTTACGGTTCAAACCACCGGCATAAAAAACCTGACCGATAACATCACCACCATTTCGGTTCAGCCCAATCCTTTTTATAATGAAGTAATGATTCAGTTCAATTCGCAAAAGCCCGAAGAAGTAAGCCTCGAAATTTATTCAACCAATGGAACACTGATGACCAGACAGAACCTGGGCATAACCAATGCCGGCTTGAACTACGCCATCTTCAACGGCAACGATTTCCCTTCTGGTTTTTATATCATCAAACTCAAAGGAAAGAGTTCATCGAAAGGGGAGACAGTTATAAAAATCAATTAAGAAAACTTTGGTGTAATGAAAAAAGCAGCCCTTCTACTTTCTGTTGTTCTTCTGGTAATTCTGTTTGCCGATTCGTGCAAAAAAGACAAGCCCAATCCTCCGCTTAATAATCCGAACGATACCACCCATATAGATACTACCCATATTCCGCTCGATACCTTGTATATCCAAAGTACGCCCTGGCCTAAGTGGGTTTTTCAGCATTGGGTTTGGGAAGGCGAAGGCACAACAGCAAGTGCACGACAATTGGTAGATGATTATCTGGCGCATAATATTCCGGTAGGCGCTATTATCATCGATAGCCCTTGGGAAACTGACTACAACACCTTTGAATGGGATGGAGCCCGCTATCCCAATGCGCAGGGAATGATTGATTATTTCCACCAAAAAAACGTGCGTGTGCTCTGCTGGATAACCGGCATCATTGATACCACGGCTCATCCGCAATATGATTACGCAAGAGACAATAATTTCTTTATGCGCGCCAGTTCTGCGGCCACAACACCGGCTGTCATCAGCTGGTGGAAAGGGAAAGGAAGTTTGATTGACTGGTACAACCCCGCAGCAGTTGCCTGGTGGAAAACCCAAATGGACAAGGCACTCGATATGGGCATTGACGGTTGGAAATGTGACGGTACAGATTTCTCCGTTTCCCTATCGCCCTACTCACCTGAAAAAGGAGCAAACGTAGATCGTCTGGATTATTCACAACAATACTATCAGTTGTTTCAGGATTACAGTCGGCAGAAGTTAGGCAACGACCAGGTAGTCATGTGCCGGCCAATCGACAATTATGCCATCGCAAATTTCGGTGGAGATGCGGTAGCATTCTGCCATCCCAATATGGGATGGGCCTGCTGGGTAGGTGACCAGGATGCCTCCTTTGGTTCAAAAGGAATTTTAGGTGCATTAAATAATATGTATTGGAGTTCAGTATACACCAACCCTCGCCCTTACCTTAGTTTCGGAAGCGATATTGGTGGATATCGAACGGATGATACCTATGGAGCAGTTGGACGCTCAAAACAATTATTCATTCGATGGGCGCAGTTGGGCACCTTCTGCGGCTTAATGGAAAATGGAGGAGGAGGAGAACATCGCCCGTGGATGTTTGACCAGCAAACCAATGACATCTACAAAAAGCTGGTAGACATGCGCGAGAAATATTTGGTGGGATATTTACTAAAGGAATCCGTTAAAGCGGATGCGGCAGGCAAATCGCTGATGCGCTTTCAAAACAGTACCGGCTATAGCTATCTGTTAGGCGATGATATTTTTGTGGCTCCTGTGTTAGATGAATATGGAAACGTAACAATCAGTTTCCCTTCTGGCAGCGACAAATGGGTTTACCTCTACGACAACTCAAAAGTGTATGATGGCGGAACCGCACAAACACTTTTCTTTCCTATCGACCAGTGCCCTGTTTTTGTAAAACAGGGCACTTCAACCGCTGCTATTTTGAAGCCTTACTAATTAAAGTTTTGGCTTTGCCTATATCGCGGAAGCAGAATTGATTGTTTAAAAAAGAGGAGCAAGTTTAGCGTAAGCAAATTTGACTTTTCCAGCACAAATTTTTTGCAAGAATTATCCGGAAGCAACGGTTTCTCCTGTTTAATCGTTTAGTGATTGGCATTCTGCTTTCAAAAAAAATCTGTCATGAAAAAACATTACTCCACTTTCTTTAGCCTTCTGCTTACACAATTTCTTTTTGCGCAAATTCCCAATAATGATTTTGAGCTGTGGGATAACCAGCCGGTGCCTTTGTATTGGGAAACAAACAGTCATCCTCTGACGCTTCCACCTTTTGATCCATATATTGTAAAGAAAGATACCCAGCGGTATTCTGGAAATTTTGCGGCAAACCTGTTTGGCAATGGTGCGTTCAAGGCCTATGCGAAAACAACCTTTGCTGTGAACATTCATCCTCTTGCGCTTTCACTTTATTATAAACTTTCGTTTGCGCCTTGCGTGAATGACAATGGTTATTTTGACCAGGATACTTCTTCTGTTTTTGTAGAATTGCTCAACAACAGTCTTGTAGTTGACAGCGGTTACTGGCAAAGCAAGACTACGAGTCTTATTTATTCGCAGTTAATTGTTCCGGTATCGCAAAACGGTACCGTGTTTGATTCGTGTCGAATTACCTTACATGGAGGTAAGGTTTATGGCGGTTGCGGTTTCGCTGCGGCTGCCACCGAATTTAAGGTTGACCATTTGGAGCTACTAAATAACTCTAATAGCAATTGTCAGGACACAGGGGTGGTTGTAATGGGGGTGGAATGTTTGCTCATCCGAGACTGGACCACTTCAGCACTTTTGCATCCCTGTTCTTTGCCTAATGGAGCTTTGTTACATGAGGGTGATACTGTGGTCTACTCATACACGTCTTCTGCATGCGTTTCAATTTGCATGCAAGGTGCAGGAGTGGCTGTTTCATGTTTTCAAATTTTGCATGCCCACTCCTCGCCCGGACCAACTTGTGGTGCAAATTTCAATTTTGTCAAACACCTTGATTCAGTAAATTTTTATAACAACTCTTTTGCTGACAGCATTACCGGCTATTTATGGAGTTTTGGGGATGGAGATACTTCTTCGTTTCAAAACCCTACACATGTTTTTACGCATGATAGTAGTTATGTTGTTTGCCTTCATTTGATAGGCTTGGATAGTGCGGGGAATAATTGCACGAGTGATTTTTGCGACACGATTTTAATTACCCATAACTGTATTGATTCGAGTTTGATTTGTCCTCCCGGTAGTTTATGTTGCGATGCACCTTTGTTTGATCCGGTGTGTGGGTGCGATAGCGTAACTTATATGAATGCCTGTGTCGCTACTCTTTGGGGTGGTGTTACAGCGACTTACCCTGGTCCATGTGTAACAACTAATATTCAAACAGTTTCCGAAACAGAGCGTGGAGTTTTTATTTCTCCTATTCCGACAAGAGACCGGGCTGTTGTTTCATACACAACTAATTATTCCCTCAATACCGAGATTCGAATACTGAATTCTCTGGGGCAAGTTATAAAGGCCTTTTACATAGGCATATCGATACCAGGTTTGCACAAAACGGAAATGGATTTGTCGAATTTGGCATCGGGCTTTTACTTTGTGGAAGTGCGTTTTGGAAATGAACAAAGGCTGAAGAAGTTTGTGAAGCAGTAGATTTAAGTTTAATCACTAAATCACAAAATCAACTTCCTTAAAGGCAAAACGCAACTCTTTTCCGTTGGAGTGGATAATGAGTTTCCCGTCCTTGGCTACTCCGTTTATTTCTCCCCGAAAAAGCTGTTTGCCTTTTTTGAATTCGTGTGTTTGCTGATAGCGATAAAGAGCAACGGTATAGCCTTTATCCAAAAAATTAAAATGAAGCTGTCGCAGTTGCAGGTAATATTTTTCGATAAACGTACAGAGAAGATCAACTAGCGTTTCCATTTTATATTCCAGATTTGAAATCTGAAACAGCGAAACCGGATTGGGTATGCTTGGGTCAAACGTCTTTTGATTTACATTGATGCCTATGCCTACAACTGATGAAGAAATTCTTGTTCCACTAATTGTGTTTTCAATCAAGATGCCGCCAAGTTTATTATCATGGTGATAAATATCGTTGGGCCATTTAATTTCTATTTCAGCAGCTAATACACTTTCGCAAAAATCTTTTACAGCCAACGAGAGTGCCATATTGAGAAAAAACTGTTTGTCGGCATCAAGAAAATCTGGATAGAGAATAACGCTGAGTGTGAGGTTTTTTCCGGGTTCTGCTTTCCAAACGTTTCCCATTTGCCCGCGACCGCTGTGCTGCTCGTGAGCCAGAATGATAGTTCCTTCTACTGGCCTTTCGTTTACTAATAATTTCTTTGCGTGGTTGTTAGTAGAATCAACTGATTGCAATTCGATTCTGTTTTTTCCTATAAAGAGTGTATCCATGAAGTAGTATAAAGTAGTTAGTATAAGATATTATGACAGGAAGAGGAAAGCGACTTCACTTTTTCATTCTCTAAAACTAATTACTTTTGATAAGTTTTAGCAACGATTTTTATCAACAAAATTTGACGATTGGCGAAAAGGAAAGCAGGTAGTGTAAGTTTAAAGAAGGTGGTTATAGATGCCATCTTAGAGAAGAAGGGCAACGATGTGGTTTCACTCGACCTTCGAAAAATAAAAGATACCCCCTCGGAAT
>CANJVG010000192.1 GCA_947478005.1 Bacteroidota bacterium | reverse complement strand
TGTACATAAACACCCAATAAGGCCGCCTCGAACGAAGTATATTTTTGGGCCAGCAGCGAAACCAAAATGCCTGTAAGCACATCGCCACTTCCGCCTTTAGCCATGCCGGGGTTGCCCGCTTGCATAAAATGAATTTCGCCTTCAGGATTTGTAATAGAAGTATAGGTGCCTTTTAAAACAATCACCACTTTATGGTTTACCGAAAAAGCCACCTGCTTTTCATATTTCTCTTCATCATTTTTCCATTCCCCCGCCAATCGCTTAAACTCACCGGGGTGAGGGGTAAGGATAGAACCCACAGGAATAAGCGCGGCATATTTACGATGTGCCGAAATAATATTCAGCGCATCGGCATCCAGCACCAGTGGCTTTTTGTATTCATTTAATAAATCGAAAAGGAACGCTGTACTGCTGCTGCTTACGCCCAAACCCGGACCTACGGCTATTACATCAAAGGAAGATAATTCAGGTACATTAAACAAGTGTGAGTCTCCACTCACCAGCGCCATGGCCTCAGGATTGGTGCTTTGCATAATTTCATAGCCACAGGCCGGAACTGCAGCCGTAATCAATCCTGCTCCGCTGCGCAATGCCGCCTTAACGGACAGCACAGCTGCCCCTATTTTTCCAAAACTTCCGGCAGCCACCAGGGCATGACCATAATCGCCTTTGTGTGAAAACTTTGGGCGTTTCTTTAGTACTGGCTTGTAAATAGTTTTGTCAAAGATAAATCTGTTACTTGGCAATTGCGTTGCAAATTTCCTGTCAAGTTCAATATCAATAACCTCAAATGAAGGAATATAACGGGCATTTTCTGGAAAGAAGAAAGAAAACTTAGGTGCATGAAAAGTAAGGGTTTCGATAGCTTGAACAATGCTATCATCAGGTGCATTCGAATGGTCACAAAACAAACCCGAAGGTACATCTACAGAATAAACAAGGGCTTTTGATTTATTAATTGCCTGAATGACAGCGGCAGCAATTCCATCAGCCGGTCGTGATAATCCGCTACCGAAAATAGCATCTATTACACAGGTTTTGGGGCTAATCTTTGGAATGTCCTTTATCGTCTTTATAGATTTTACGGGTATCCGTTTCTCTAGCCGCTTTTTGTTTATCAAAAAATCTTTGCTCGGTGTTCCATCATGTTCGACAATATAGGCGCTCACCTTTTCGGGAATATCCAACATCATCCTGGCAATGGCCAGTCCATCACCCCCGTTGTTTCCCTGGCCACAAAAAACAACAATAGGATAGTCTGCCCCACCGCAAAAACTGCCTTTATAAGCATCAGCTGCCCGTTCCATCAAATCAATAGAGGCAATCTTTTGTTTTTCGATGGTAAATTTATCGAGAGCCCGAATTTGAGAAGCAGAAAGAATTTTCACGGCATGAAAGTAATTAGTACGAATGGAGAAACCAACAATCACCGTGCAAAAATTGTTCCAAAATTAGTTAATCAGATTTCTTACCCATTGGCCCTGGCAAATCATATTTCTATCCCTCCCAGAACTTCATTTTTTTTACTTTAGCGCTCTTTAATGAAAAAGATCTCCATTCTTCTTTTGCTTTTTGGCTCCCTGTGCGGCATTGCTCAAAATGCTTTTTGGAGTAACAACGGGTTGGTTTCGGTAAAGGGCGGAGAATACATTTCGGTGATAGGCGATTGCTACAATCAGGGAAACGGTATTTACGACAACAGCGATTCTATATTTCTTACCGGCAATTGGCAGCACGATGCCAACAACCGCTGTTTTGATTCTATAGGCAACGGCTGGGTTTATTTGTATGCCGCTGACCAACGAATAAAAGGAACTAAAGAAACTCACTTCTATAATCTAATCCTCAAGAATCAAGGAGTAAAGTATGGCGATTTGGATGTGTATGTAGATGGCAATCTGGAGCTCACCGACCGCGAATTTTATATGGACACCAACACGGCCTGGGTGCTCAATCCTGAGCTTACTTCTGTGAAACGTACCACCGGTTTTGTTTCGAGTTTGCAGGACGGAGGCTTGTTGCGCAGAACCAATCTTACGCAGACTTATCTTTTTCCGGTAGGTTCCAATGCCGGCACACCGCGCTACCGGCCCATCGAGTTTAATCCTGCTGAGGTTAATATTAACCATTACAAAGCCCGCTTTGCCAATATTGACCCAACGCTCGAGGGCTTCGACCGGGCAATAAAAAATGACCGTGTGTGCCAAATCAACCCGAACTGGTACCACCGTTTATTTCATCAATACGGCAGCGATTCAGCCGATATTACCATATTGTACGATGAGCTTGCCGATGGTACCTGGAATGATATTGCGCACTGGCAGTATATGCCGGAGTGGGACACTATCAACCGTGATTTAATAGCTCCCGGCACACCTTTTAATCGCATTAGCAAGTTCAAGTGGAACAACTATTTGTATTCTCCTTTTGCCTTAGCCATTACTTCTCCGCTTACCTTTTCGGCTGACACCAGCAATGTAACCTGCTATCAGGCAGCTAACGGTTTTATATTGGTTACAATTAAGAATGCCGATACTACCTACACCGTTCAATGGTCAACAAACGACACTACCGCCAATATCTATAACTTAGGTCCCGGCACTTATACCATTAATATTGCTGAAGCTAATACCTGTTCAACTTCTGCTTCTTATATTATTACGCAGCCTCAGCCTTTAGCTTCTTCCATTGCTCATGTAGATGATTCCTGTTATCGTTCGGCAAACGCAAGTATTACACTCACCGTAACCGGTGGCACACCGCAATACAGTTTTCTTTGGAACACCGGAGATACCACTCGAAATCTAAGCCAAATAGATGGGGGTACTTATACCGTGCTGATTACGGATTCTTTTCATTGCAAACATACAGATTCGGTATTTATATATGAACCACCTCAACTTCTGTTTGCAGGAGCCACCAGCAATGTTACCTGCTATAATGCGGCTGACGGCTTCGTTCTTTTAGACATTATTTTTGCGGACAGTACCTACAAATTCAAATGGTCTAATGCTGAAACAACCGAGGATATTTATCATCTCGGTCCCGGCAATTATACGCTTACGATTACCGAATGGAATAATTGCAGAAGCACCGCTACTTATACCATCACTCAACCGCCTTTATTGACTTCTTCCATTGTTGGTACCGAAGACTCTTGTTATCTTTCAACCAATGCTACCGCTACGCTTACTGTGCTGGGAGGCACTCCTCAATACAGCTTTCTTTGGAGCAATGGCGATACTACACAGAACATTGGCAACATACGTGGCGGAGAATATACGGTAATTGTTACTGATTCATTCCATTGCAGGCGTTTGGATTCGGTCTTCATCTATGAACCACCTCCAATACCTTATGCTATTGCCGGAGTGGATACTATGATTTGGAGAAAGGACACCATTCAACTAAATGGCTTTTTGGCTCCTTACTATAATTGGTTCCCTAATCATAATTTAAGCTGTGCCGATTGCAGCAATCCGCTTGCCTGGCCCGATTCGAATATTGTGTACCGCTTAACCATGATGGATGAACGCGGCTGTCATTACTACGACACCGTTAGAATATTTGTGCGCGACAGACCTTTCTCGCTCTTCTTTATTCCAAACGCTATTACCCCAAATGGCGATGGTTATAATGACTATTGGAACATCAGCGATTTAGAGCGCTATCCCGATAATGAAGTGCGCATCATCAACCGTTGGGGCGATGAGGTTTATTTTGCCGCTCCTTATAAAAACGATTGGATAGGAACCTGGAAAGGAGAGAATCTGCCGGGTGCTACTTATTACTATGTCTTGAAGATAAAGTTCAATGGCGAGAATGTACAGTTTGACGGGCCGTTGACGATAGTTCGCTAAAACAGGAAAGAGTATTTGAAATGAAAATGAAATGGATTCTGTTTTTGTTGATGGTTGTCTTCGGAGTGTTCTCGGTGAAGGCGCAGCAGGTAGAAGAGTTCTCGCTTTTGCGCGAAAATGCTTTTGTGCTGAATCCTGCTTTAGCCGGTATGGAAGGTTATATCCACGGAGTGGCCACTTTCAGAAAACAGTTTACCCGCATCGACCAATCACCTTACACAGCTATGTTGGCTATGAATGGCGAAATAAAAGATAAGCATTTGGGCATTGGAGGTTATATCATTCATGATGTTACCGGACCAACAGGCAAAACAGGGGGCACCTTTGCCATGGCTTATAATATTCCGCTTAAATCGAAATATGGCACCCGATATTCAAACGGAAGAAACGATAATATACTCAGTATTGGCCTATCGGTGAGTGTGGTGCAATATCGCTTGGATGCTACCAAATTGCTGTTGGATAATGCGGGTGATCCGCAGCTATACACCTCCAGAGGAACCAAGATCTGGCCCGATGTGGCCTTAGGTGTTTACTATCGCTATAAAGATGTGTTTTATGTCGGGGCTTCTGTTCCGCAGTTAATGGGGCTGAACGTGAACTACCGTGGCCTGGACGGAGAAGCTAAGATTAAAACCATGCAGCACCTGAACTTTCTGGCAGGAGGGAAGATAGAATGGGCGCGCGGACTTTTCAGCATAGACCCCGTGGCTTCGTTTCGCTGGGTGAAGGGAGCACCGCCACAAGGCGACATCGGCTTGCGGTTCAATATGTATAAGGCTTTCTTTCTGGGCTGCAATTACCGCAGTATTAATTACATGATTTTTGAAGCAGGGTTTAATGTGAAAGAAGTTTTCCGTGTGTCTTATGCCTATGATCTTAATTTCTCGAAATACAGAAAGGACCTGGGTTCTACCCATGAAATCTCCCTAAGCTTTACGGTGCCTAAAAGCAAACGCGTGTGGCGCGGAACAGGACCTGTGTTGCGGTTCTAATGGGCAGAAATTTGTATTGCTCCATCCTTTTTTCATCTTTGAATTCATAACCAAAAACTATATCCTCATGAAGAAGAATTTATTTGTTCTGGCCCTCCTCTTTTGCGCTACTTTTTTGAATGCACAAGACAGTCAAAAGGTGTTTGGAAGCACTACGCTGGTTTATTACGGCATTAATTTTACCAAAGCCAAAATGATTGGTTTGGGCGAAGAGTCGCCACACAAAATCCGTGACGAATACTTTAAGGCCTGGAACGAGATATCGATTGATATGGACCTCGCTAAAACCTTTCAGAAAAATGCAGTAGCCAAGGATCCTAATGGAGTAAGTAAGCTAAACCTGGCCCTCGAAACCGAAACACTAAAAACAGATAAGGATACCGAATTGAGTAAAGCGGACATTGAAGAAATGGTGAAGACCATGCCGGTGGGTCAAAAGAAGGTAGGGGTAGGTGTGGTACTGTTGGTGCAGAGTTTTAATAAAACAGCCGAAGCAGCTACTGTATATGTGGTATTCTTTGATATAGCGGACCGCTCGGTACTATTAAACAAAAAACTGACCGGCAAACCAAGTGGAGGTTCGGCCAAAGGAGCATGGACGGGTGCCTTAAAGGATATTTTCTCGCAAATAGAAAAGAAGGAATTCAAAGCCTGGAAAAAAGAGGCTAACTACTAAGCCAAGGGCGATGGAAATTGCGGAGGATTAATATTACTATAGGATTAGGCGCATAAATCTTGACCGCAGATAGGTTGCTCATTGTGCAGCTAAGTTTGCTCATAACTAAAACAAATAGCTATGGGAAAACAATTCACACTTAGAGAATTTCAGGGGAGATTTCAAACCGAAGAAGACTGCTACGCCTATT
>CANJVG010000191.1 GCA_947478005.1 Bacteroidota bacterium | reverse complement strand
ATCGAAAGCGAATTGTTCGGCCACGAAAAAGGAGCATTCACTTCGGCCATTAAACAGCGCATCGGAAAGTTTGAACAGGCCAACGGAGGAACACTCTTCCTCGATGAGATTGGAGATATGAGTTTGTCGGCACAGGCAAAAGTTTTGCGCGCCTTACAGGAAGGCAGAATCACCCGCGTAGGTGGAGATAAAGATATATTGGTGGATGTGCGCGTAATAACCGCGACCAACAAGGACCTGCTGAAAGAAACAGAAGAGGGACGATTCCGTATGGATTTGTATCACCGTATCAGTGTAATCTTGATTCACGTTCCGTCCTTAAACGAGCGTAGCGATGATGTACCGTTATTGGCTGATAAATTTGTAAAGGAAATTTGTGAAGACTACGGCATTCCTAAAAAGCTGATTACCCCCAAAGCTTTCGAGGAGTTAAAGACTATGAAATGGGAGGGAAATATCCGCGAACTTCGAAACGTTATCGAACGATTGGTAATTCTTTCCGACCACAAAATTACAGAGGTAGAGGTTCGCAGTTTTGTAACCAATACTCAGGCAAAGGATACCCCGACAGATTTGTTCGAGCAGTTTGACAAGTTCCAGGATTTTAAAGAACACATCGAAAAGTTGTTCATTGAACATAAACTCAAAAAATTCGGTTGGAATGTTTCGAAGACTGCCGAGGTGCTCGATATACAACGAAGCCATCTCTACAACAAGATTGAAAAATACGATCTGCGCAGACAATAGAACATGAAAACAGCATTGGTTCTTGGCGCTGGTGGATTCATCGGAAGCCATCTGGTGAAGCATTTAAAGCAGGAAAACTATTTTGTAAAAGGTGTTGATTTGAAATTCCCTGAATTCAGTGAGACGTCTGCCGATGAATTCGTTGTCGGTGATTTACGCAACCAGAATTTCTGTGCTCAGGTTTTCGATAAATCTTATGACGAAGTATATCAACTAGCTGCCGATATGGGCGGTGCAGGATATATTTTCACTGGTGATAACGATGCAGATGTAATGTATAATTCATCCCTTATCAATCTGAACGTGGTCAATCTTTGTGTCCAAAAAAAGATTGGCAAAGTTTTTTACTCTTCTTCAGCCTGCATTTATCCTGCCCACAATCAACAAGACCCCGATAACCCAAAATGCAGCGAGGAATCGGCCTATCCGGCTAATCCGGATAGTGAATATGGTTGGGAGAAACTTTTTAGTGAGCGATTGTATTTGAACTATGCCCGTAACTATAAACTGAATGTGCGGGTCGCTCGATTCCATAACATATTTGGACCCGAAGGAACCTGGCACGGAGGCAAGGAGAAAGCACCTGCGGCTCTCTGTCGTAAAATAGCAGAGGTGCAGGATAATTCAAGTATTGAAGTATGGGGAGATGGAAAACAAACCCGCTCGTTCCTTTTTATTGATGAATGTGTGAGAGGGATAAGAAGGATGATGGAAAGTGATTTTGAGGGGCCGGTAAATATCGGTTCAGAGGAAATGATTTCGGTAAACGACTTGGCAAACATGATTATTGAAATTTCAGGGAAGAGAGTAGCTATCAAGAATATTCCAGGACCTACGGGCGTGAGAGGAAGAAACTCTGACAACCACTTGATAGCAGAAAAGCTCGGTTGGTCGCCTAACTACTCACTTCGTAGTGGAATTGAACAGACTTATCATTGGATACAATCGGAAATAAAAAAAGTTCATTGACGATTTTTGCTTCATGATTTTGCAAAAATCAAAAAGCGAATATATTTGCACTCCCTTTAGAAATAAGGACCGGTAGTTCAGTTGGTTAGAATGCGTCCCTGTCACGGACGAGGTCGCGGGTTCGAGTCCCGTCCGGTCCGCCAACAATGTCCCGAAAGCCTTGCCCAGCAAGGCTTTCGTCATTTAAGGGGTAAAGTTACATGCACTATTTACATGCACTTACCCAAGAAGAAGTCAAATATCCCCTCTAAAACTCTTTTGCCTTAAATGTAGCCTCGTCAAAAGCTATGTAGCCAAAGGGGATTTGTATAACATTCTTTATTCCTTGGATAAAATCTAAATCATGCTGTTCAGGTTCATTTGGGCCGACAATAATTATCCGTTTTGCTTTTTTGGTTTTCTGTTGATGCGAATAGTCAAGCAATTGCCCAATTCCATCACGAATGCAAGCATAAACACTCTCAAAGGGTTTTATTTCATAGATAAAAAGTTCGTTTTCGGTCTCTCTCCTTGCATCAATTCTTTTTCTCTCTCCAACGTTAATGTCATTAGGGTACGTAGCCATTAAATATCTTACAAAGCGGTTTTGAATTCGGTTGTGAACAAGGTTTACCATTACTGATGCTGTTGCACTTCTTTCAAATGAAGTTTCTGATTTTTCATTATAACCACTTTCATCTGCTTGAGCTTCATCATCAACTTCAATAGTTTTTGTATCGGCATTTTTTGCAGGGGTATCAGCATACCAACCAAATACTTTGTAAAAATTTTCTTCGTCTTTCTCTTGGGTTAAATGATGAATTGTTTCTGCGTATGTCAAACCCAACTGCTTGTAAAATCCAGCATCCAGAAAATCCACATGAATATGATGACCTAACTCGTCTTCGTTGTGTTCGTAAACGCTTCCATTCCTGCTTACAACCTCGGCATAGCCAATAATGGTAAGTTGGTTATGCGCTCCGTGCGACTTAACTGCGATAATATCGCTTTCCTTTATTTGTGATAGAAGCCAAAAGTATCTTTGAATTTTGTGCCAAGCTGGTTTCTCCTCCTTCCAATTTGTAGCGACAAATTCATTTACTTTTATCTTTTCAGCACCCATGTATGGAGAAAAATCTAACCAATCTAAAAAACCAATTGCTACGCATTTATTTTTTATGAACTCATCAATCTTAGGAACAACATCATTTCCATTCGCATCACCGTATTTGCTTCCAATGATGTAATAATTACGGTTGCTTATCGGAAGTGCTTCATCCTCTTCCTTGCTTTGTGGTTGTTCAACCATTATTTTTTGGTCAGGCCAAGGGTCTTCCTCGTAGGCTTTAACAAAATAATCTCTTCCTAATTTTATTCCAGAATTTGAAAGTTTCCATTCATTTCTTTTGTTCTGCTGCGGGCTCAAGATTAACCCTTCAGCAATAAGATGATTTCTTGTTACTTGAATAGTATTAGCCCATCTGTTTTTGCTATTATGATAGGGAGCAAAGTCACCATCTTCTAATACCTCCTCAAAATATTCAACAAGTTTGTCGTAGCAGAACTCAGGAGATGCAGCATGGTCTTTACAGGCATACAGTTCCATCAATAACGCTCTTTTGATTTTGTCCTCGGTTGGAATCATATCTGTTTTATTCTATCGCTTAATTTAGAAGAAATATAGATGCTATAGCTCATTTGCAATTCGCACACATTCTTTCCTCAAGTCGGACAACAGTTTTAGTGCAACAGGATTTTTTGCAAGGTTTATTAAAGGCTGGTGCTTGTTTATCAATTCGGCTTCAACGATTTCAAACTCACCGCTAAACTCAACCCAATTTACTTTCAGGTTCTCGTTAATCCACTTAATTATTTTCTGTTCATCCGCTGATGAAAACGAATAGTTGCGCTTGTTCTTCTTTGTTACAAGTGAACCTTTGGGTGGTCGGTGACCGAGTACGGCACCGATACTTCTGAAGAAAGTCCCGTGCCCGTTTGCCCGAAGCTCCTGATTCAAAAATCGCTTATTCAAACTCTCTGTTGCTATGCCGATGTAAATAATGTTGTGTTGTCTGTCTTCTAAAAAATTGTTGAATGGCTTTGGAAGTTTGTTGACGTCAGCAATTCGGATACAGTAAAGACCAGGGTTGTGAGATACTAAGTTGTCGATGATACCGGCACTCTTAAAATTCTTTTCGTTCATCAACATCTTTTCAAGCAGGGAGGTGTCAGCCGTTGAAACTTGAGTTGCCTTAATTATTGGCTTCTGCTTTGAAGTTTTTACATGAACAGATTTTGACAACTTCTGTCCGCTGAGAGAAACTGTTGAGCCATCACGGTTAAATATATTGGCGTAGTTTCTTGTCCTCCCATGAATTTGAAATGCTGTGATTTTTGAACCATCCTTTTTTTGATACCATCCATTTTTATTCAACTCGTCAGCGATTTGCTGAGTGGTCATTGGTTGCCCTGCCTGTTTTAAGAGTTTCTCTGTTGCTTCGTGCAAAGTCATAGCGATTATATTGTTTCAAATTTATCAATCACTTTGCTTAGAAAAATGTGCTATCGTCTTTATTAAAAATGCAGTCATGTCTACAACGAGTTTTGAATATTCAGGAGTTAAAACGAATGATTGCCAACAAAGATTTAGAGCCTGACTTGCATCAGTTGCTAAACCAAGATTCACCATTTCTTGAAACAACGCATGGTGATCAGAATAATTTAGTGCAGTTGAAAGTTCGGCATTGGGATGAGCATTCAGATAAGACCTCACTAAAAATTTTTCTGGCGCTGTATAGGGATAAAGGAAAAATGAATGGTCTGTCGGATGGTTATGGTAAGAAGAATATTTAGGGTCATTTTTGTAGTCGCCATCAAATACACAACAGTATCCCATTTTTAATCTCAATTGAGGATAGTTTCTTTTGTGCCTTTCATAATCATTTTTCACTTGGTCTATCGGCCCCGAAACAATAATGTTCACCAGTCGATTAAAATATTTTCTTGTTTGATTGATTTAAACTAAAATGTTCCGAATGATAAATTCAGCTTCAGTGTCTTCGCAATACAGCTGAACAAGTGGATATGATTTAGAATCCATTTTTGAAAAAGCCGCATTTACTGAAATTGCAGAAATGGCTTCATACACGCCAGTTGGATTTAGGTCAATAAATTTTCTCGACTTTTGCGGAAATGCTGCGAGTAAAGATGGCGAATGTGTAGTTAGGATGAATTGCTTTTTATGATGCCATGACACATACTGAATTACGTCTGCTAATCTTCTTTGAATATTTGGATGGATACCGGCTTCAATTTCGTCAATAAGAATTAGTGAGTCTTGCGGTGAATCAAAAATGTCAGCCAAAATATTTATCAGCGATTCTTCGCCTGATGCTGCATTATAGCTTGAATAGGGTTCATTTGCTGTAACTGTAGTTGGCGTAATCAAGTAAGCCACTTTGTTTATATGAGAACCAATTTTGTGAATTTGAACCGGAGTCGGTATTTCTAAAATATAGTTGAATGCTTGTTCAATGTCTTGGTGTAATCTTACTTGAGGCGCACCTAAAGTTTTTCGCATTAAACTATTGGAGAAATTTCTTGCTGGAAGCAACCTTTCTAAATCAATTAACCTTACTTGTTTGTCTCTGATTTGTGCATTGATACGATTCAAGTCTTTGCTTGATTTTCCTAATCCTGTCCATGATTGCTTCGTTGCAGCTCTTTTTCCCTCACCTTGCCTTTTTTCAGTCCCAACTCTCCAAAACAATTCGTAAGAATAATTTCTCGTTGACGATTCGTAAGAAGTGAAATTTAGAACATCACGCCATGTATGCCTACGAAGGACTGTTTCAGGTTTGGTAGAGTCATACTTTAGGAATTGTTCATGGCTACAAGCAATCAATAGCAACAAACTTGTTTTCCCAATTTTATTTGTTCCAGCTATAACAGTGATAGGATGGTCTAATGTAAACTCTAAATTATTGATGTGCCTGAATTCATTAACCTTTATTTTATTTAAGAAAAAGCGAAATCCATTTAGGTTGTTGGTGAATGTTGTGGGATCATAATAAAGTAAATGATTTTTCGCCGCCTTAATATTTTGAAGATTTAGCACAGTCGT
>CANJVG010000190.1 GCA_947478005.1 Bacteroidota bacterium | reverse complement strand
CACGATGGGAAGATGGTGTTATATACTTCAGCCGAATAAACTCCATTGCCAAGATACGCTAAGAACTTAGCGTGTTGTCCTACCACTAAATTTCCATTGTAGTACCAGTCTACCGAGTAGCCAGGTGTTGGGAAAGGAGTTACGAATGCAGAGGTGCCATTGAAAAGCACATTGATGCTAGAAGGTGGTGCCTGAAGTTTGGTGAATTTTTTGCGGACAGACTGATTGGAGCAACCGGTCAATTGGTTGATTACTTTCACTTTAAACTCTCCTCCGAAAGTAGTGTAAAAAGAAGCGGCATTTACATCGGCTAAATAAACGGTATCATCTCTATACCATTCGAAATTGTAACCGGCATATCCGTTTCCGATGGTTATCCGAAGGCTATCGCTGGAGCAAAAAGTGTCCTGCAGAGCGGTGATAACAGGTAATATCGGGCTTGGGTTTAGAATTACATGCAGCGTATCTTTTAATATAACTCCGGGTATGGTATCGAAACGAACATTTCCGTTCGCATTATTCCCGTTGCCCGCCAACACCTGAAGACCGAGAGCAACAGTGGTGGTTAAGGTTTCCAATTTATCATCGGCCAAACCAAAGAGGGCAATGGTGGTAGAAGAGTTTCCGCACAAGTCATCATCCCATAAGTCCATAGTGATGGACGAGGTACCTACCGGTACTACATAATTCAGGTTGTTCCATGATGGGGTTTTGGTACTCGGAGCGGCATTGGCACAAGTATTAGTTGTTCCTAAAGAACCCACCACCATGTATGGTTCGGGGTCGCTGGCGGCAGTTGGTTCGTTCCAATCTGAATACCAACCATTATTGATTCCATAAATGCTGATTGATTTGATAATGTATTGATAAAACACCGTGTGCAGAATGATATCAAACGTGTCGGGTTGAGTACCGTAGTTAGTGAATTTGTAAACTCCCTGATCTTTCCCTTCCAACTTATTTCCGTTGATATCCCAAAACCATCTGGTCATGTTTGGAAGTTGAGCGGTTTTGTTGGCATGAAGGTCAACGGAGATACTGTCGCAGGCGCTGGAGCCATTGTTGCCATAAGTAAAGGAGCTAACGCCTACAACGGTGTCAGGCAAAACGTATAAAGTATCTCTGTATGACTGTGGGTTATTATTCTGCGTTACATTACCAATCGGGGTGCCGATGGCAGTTACGTTGGCCAACAGATTAACCGTTACATAATAAGTTCCGGCCAACAAGGGTGTGCCACAAAAGTGTGCGCATCCCAATGAGTCGCCACCCGCCACATTATACTGTCCATTCTGCGACAACGTGTATGTGATGCCTGCGGCCAATCCATTTACCCCTGTCACTGTAATGGTGAGCAGGTTTACCTGATTGCAGGAACACTGAGAAAGAATGGCAGGGTCGTTTATTTGTTTGGGCATAAAAAAATTCAGGACCTTATCGTAAGGATGGTTGGCGTAGGCGGTGTCCAGACGGTTACAAATTCCACCGGCAGGAGGACAAGTACTGAACACAGGGGTACATGAGCTACATTGTGCATTTATTTTCTGCATACAAACCAGTAGCAAAAAGGCAAAGAGAAAGGCAATTTTTTTCATCAGTTTTTTTGTTGTTGAATCCTACAAATATAGGGAAGAAACGTGAAAACAAAACTGAGGATAGAAGATTGAATAATTAGGATGAAATAGGGATGATTGAAAGGCTGCCCGGTCTTTCCATCTTCCAACTTCTATCTTCCATTTTAATTACCCCAAAACAGTCACCACAATATGCCCTGGGCTGGCACCAGGATTATACACGTTCAGGTGTTCGCGCACTCCGGGCAGGTAGCCGTTTTCGCTGGCGGTGCCCTGCCAGTTGGCGCCCGGTGGAAGGGTCTTGATGGTGTCGCCCGGCATGGGCAAAGCCGCTGCACCGGAAGAATAATATATCTGCAACTCTTCGGTGCCGGTGTTTTCATATTTACAGCGGCTGCCGGGTTCTATTCCCGTGACCGATAAATTGACCACGGTGCCCGGATTGATATCGCTTTCCACCACTGTTTGTGCCGGTGGCTCGGCACCTGCTGCGTACATCACATAGTCATTGTATTTGCTTTCATCTTTGTTCCACCAAAGGCGCTTGCCCAGGCCCCCCAGTTTGGCCACATCGGCATATAAACTGTTGCCCGCTTCCACGCGCATTTGCACTGCCAAATCGCGTTCGTCAATGGCCGCATCCTGGGCTATCCAAAGGTTCAGAAATTCATTGGCCAGCGTTTCTACCTGCGCCACAATAGCAGGCGTTAAACCATAGCCCAATGTGGGTTGTAAAGCAGCGGCCTGCCGGTGGACGCGGAAAAGAAGCATCAAAAAATTTCCATCCGTTTCGTTATAAATATGGTTGACCGCAAACCGCTTGTAGGCCGGGTGTTGTTCGTCTTCAAATTTCAGTTTTATGCGCGCCATAATTTCCACCATTACATATTCGGTGGCCTCAGTGCGCTTGTCCTTTTTGGCCTGGGTGGCGCCCCCGAGCTGGCCGCTCAATTCCACATCGGTGGGTAAGCCCGCAAAGGCAATTCGCTTGGCCTCGATGGCATCGAGCATGGCCTGGGTGTAGGCATACTCATTCAGTTTCAAAATATCGCGATTGGCCCCCAGCAGCATTCGCTGCGCCATTTCTATCAAGCCGCCATCGCTGGTTTTGTAGGTCCTTTTGAGCGTAATCATGGTTAAAGATTTTGCCTTGAAAAATACTTCGGATGATTTCTTCCACAAAAAAACGCATTTCTCTCAAAACATCCAAGCATTGGAATGGGAAAAAAAGCAGGCCAAATTTCCATTTCATAGGCAATTTAATTCAACTTCTTTTCCCAAAAATAGTACGTAGTTTACTTTTACTGAAAATACGTTTCTATTTCTTAAAACTACTGTTGCCTTTAAATCTTCTTTCTTATGTTTTTAACTCATCTACCTTCATTTTTAAGCAATTTTCTTAAATTTTTTAAAATATTTCTACTGTTTTTATCTTAAATAAAAGGTAAGATTAGCTAAAAAGTGAGGTTTTAGAATCTACAAATAGGAAGGAAATAGTTATTGTTATTTGGAACAATTATTTCAATAGATAGCCCGGACCCTGAGTTGACAGGGATATATTTTTATGATAAGAAATCGGAATGGAAAATCCGGTAGTTAGTTTACCCAAAAGATATTTCGAACCGTAGGTTGATACGGCATGATTCACCACTCCGGTGGCTGAAGCGGATACTTAAAACTTTACCTGTATTCCTTTCTCAGGCGTGATAGACCCGTAGGCGAAACTGTAAATCTGGGCAGGATATTTATCAATGATTTGATAATTGTGAGTGGCCATCAACACCGAAGTGTTGTGCTCGCGATTGATTTTGATAAGCAGCTTGACGATATCATCGGATGTTTCCGGGTCGAGGTTGCCCGTTGGTTCATCGGCAATCAGCACCGGTGGATTATTGAGCAGCGCGCGCGCAATCACCAGGCGCTGTTGTTCGCCACCCGAAATCTGATAGGGCATTTTATTCACCAGGTCGGCAAGACCCACTTCGTTCAGCACCTCAGCAATGCGCTCCTCGCGTTTGGTTTTGATTTCCCAACCAGTGGCTTTGAGCACAAATTCAAGATTGGCGTGCACACTGCGGTCGTTGAGCAGTTGAAAGTCCTGATATACAATTCCCAATTTTCTACGCAGATAAGGAATTTCCTTCTTGCGCAGCTGCTTCAAATTATAACCGCAAACCTTCGCTTCTCCTTCCTTCACCGCCACTTCGCCATAAAGCGTTTTGATAAAACTGCTTTTGCCCGCACCGGTCTTGCCTATCAAATAGATAAACTCGCCCTGCTTCAATTCAAAGTTCACATCGCTCAGGATAAGCGAGTCGCCCTGATAGATATTTACATGCGAATAGCTGATTACGTTTTCTTCCATGATTTAAATTACAGAACACGAAATACGAAATACGAATCGAAAAGAAACAGAGAGCTTATTAACACCGGTAATCGAATGCATTGAACTGTGTAGTTTCTGCTAAACTACTTCTAAGCGTTTGTATTTAAAGAAGATTAAACAGGCCACCAGATTGATCAACCAATAGACCCATTCGGACGTCCAAATCCAAAACGTGCTGACGAAGGGCAGCGTAAACATGAATTGGAAATAAGCGATGTAAACAATGACCACCACCACTTGAATGGCCAATGCGGTGTAGATATTTCCTAAACTGATAACGCCATTGAAAAGAATATTGGCGAAGGACATCAGAATGAAAACCACAAAGATGACCGGAAGAATACTGGTGGCCAGCGGAATGAGCGCAGCATCCTGCGGGCTGGTAAAAATGCCGATGCAAAACTTAGGGAAAAGAAAAATGACCGCGCAGGATAGAAGCGCAAAGAAAAGACTGATGAAAGAAATTTTGCGCACCGCCATCTTCACCTCGCTATAATCTTTTTGCCCCACCATATTGCTGATGAGTGTGTTGGCCGTGGAGCCCAGGCTCCAGGTAGGAATGGTGAAAAACAAAATCAACTGTCGGAAGATAGATGAAACCGCGAGCGAATCTTTTCCTAAAACAGTTTCGATTCGTGCAAAGAAAAATAACCACGAGCCCACCGCCACTCCCGACTGCGCCATCAACGGTACCGCAATGTTGGTCATCTGCTTCATCAACGAAATGTCAAATTTCTTGAACCGGAACAAATAAAAATCGTGAATTCTGTTTTTATAAAAAGTGCCTAGAAACAAAACCAAGACCGCAAGGGTTTCGGAAATAGAAGTAGCCAAACCAGAGCCTCCGATGCCAATTTCAGGCAAACCGAATTTTCCGTACACCAATCCGTAGTTCAGAAAAATGTTGAAGAAAGTCATGACACCGACCGAGGCCGCCAGTATCGGAGTGCGACCAATGCCTGAATAGAAGGCGATGAAAACGAAACTCACAAAACTCGGCAGCAATCCCCACAGGCGATAACTTAAAAAGGCTTCGCTCTTCGAAATGATATCTTCGTTCGTAAGCATAAAACCTAAAATTTCATGCGTATAATTTTTAAGCACCAAGAAAAAAACAAGGGCTACGGAGAGCATGGCCACGATAGTGGTGTCCACAATGTTTCCTACTTCGTGTTTATTCAGTTCGCCCATTCTGCGCGCAACCAACATCTGGGTGCCGCGCGTAAAACTAAAGCCCATCATAAAAAGCACCGAATAAAAAATAGAAGCAAAACCAATGGCATCCAATTCCACCTTGCCCAAATTGCCCACGAAAATAGTATCAAAGACGCCATTGCTCGTCCAGGCCAGATTGCCCAGAATCAGCGGAAGCGAGATGGCCAGAATTTCCTTGTATGTTGCTTTGAGTTGAGCCATTTTAAAAATTACAAATTAAGAATTACAAAGTAAACGGCTACCTCCTACGGTTTATTTTATGCATCAGATTACGGCCATCGTTGAACTGCCTTTGGCAACAGTAATCTCCTCTCCGTCTTTTAGATAATAAACTTCAGCTTCGCAAAAGTGAAACCGTTTACCGGGCTTTATCACCCCTCCGCGTGCATAAAACTTATCGGAGGTTCCGGGATTGAGGTAGGAAATCTTGGCTTCCACTGTGAAAACTTTCTGGCTATCTTCCACCATAGAATAAGCTGCAAACCCCTGAATCATATCGAGAATCGTGGAGGTTACTCCTCCATGCAACCAACCATTTTGCTGATGGTGCAACTCTTCAAACTTCAATTCGCCTTCCGTATACCCCGGTTCAATCTTGGTAATATCGAAACCCAACCACTTGATAAATTTATTTCTGTCAATCATCAGTTGGGTATATTCTTTAAACTTAGGATTGCGCGCTTCCATTTTCTTCATGCTTTCAAACATATAAAACTT
>CANJVG010000189.1 GCA_947478005.1 Bacteroidota bacterium | reverse complement strand
CCCTGCCAAATTACTATACGACCTTTAATTGGATTGGTATTATATAAGGTTTAGTAATCCTCAATAAACCCATCTATCTTCCAAAATATTAGCCAAGCAGAAATTGGCTTAAATGCCAATACAACTAAATGTTTTTTGCCTCATTTTTGCCGTTTCTAAAAACTATAGGGAACAACATAATGATGGCAGTTATCTCCTTTTCAAACTCAGTTAAAACTTCCTCGAAGGTATACGAAGTGATTCCAATTACTTTTGGGGTTTTGTCAACTGCTTACGAAGACTTTCCAACTGCCTATGAAGTTTTTCCAATTGCTTACGAAGAGATTCCAACTCATTACGGAGACTTTTCAAATGCTTACGAATACTTTCCAAAAGCTTACGGAGCTTTGCCTACTGCCTACGAAGTTTTTCCAGCTGCTTACGAAGAGATTCCAACTCATTACGAAGACATTTCAACTGCTTACGAAGTTTTTTCGAAGGCTTACAAAATTCTTTCTTATCCTATTCTTAAACCGAAAAACCAATAAAATGGCGCTTACTAAACTTACCGATGCAGATTTCGACAAAGTGGTGAATAATTGCATGAAGCAGGTGAACCTCAAAAAGGTGGCCTGGTCAATTCCCCAAATCCAAATTGATTTGGTTACCCCTCTTTTAGGAATTTGGAACACTCGTTATGCCGTTACACAGAATAAGAAACTCGCAAACTCAGCTGACCGTGAGGCCAAAGTGCAGGCCCGCAATAAGCTAAGCCCGGTGTTTGGCGATTTTATTGAAGTAAATATTTACCGGAACAGGAAGATGGATGATGCGGCAATTATAAGTTGCAATTTGGAACTCCGGTCGAAAACGCTAACCAGAGCGGGCAAACCTAAAACCACTCCACAAATGGAATATAAGCGGGTGCAGGCGCACGGTTTATTGGCTTATTATAAACAAGCGCAAGGAGAGGATGGAACCAGCAAACGGGGGAAACCAAAGGGCGTTGGGCGAATTGAGATAAATTGCAAGCTTCTTGACCTTAAACCAAATTCGGAAACAAAAACCAATGATGATTTACTGCATGCGAATCCGGATGATTTTACTAAACATATTTCGGGTACAGTAAGCCCGGTTGAAATTTCTTTTCTGCCAGGCGATGCTGGCAAGACTGTATTGCTTGCAGCGCGTTGGATTAGTACCAATAATATTTCGGGCGATTGGGGTAAGGTGGAGTGGATGATGATAATGTAAATACCTGCAAAGCAACACAAACCGCTTTCTTCTCTATGACGCCTTTGCAGACTTTCATTCCTTTTTTTTCTAAGAAAATGTTTGATACAAGAAAATGGAGAAATGAAATAGTTTAGCCCGAAATATCTGATGGCTTCTTCTGTTATTTTTAAGGACCCGAACTTGTTGGCTGAGTTCAACAAACATGCGCGCATTAAACACTTCGCAGCCGGTGATGTGCTGATGTATGCCGGTGATAAAATTGTTTATGTACCGATAGTGATGAAGGGGAGCATTCGGGTGCTGCGGGTGAATGAAGATGACCGCGAAGTTTTTCTATACCATATTCACCCGGGGCAAACCTGCGCCATGTCGCTCAACTGTTGCCGCGCCAATCAAATTAGCATGATTAAGGCAGTGGCAGAAGATGATACCGAAGTGTATATGATACCTGCCGAGCTGGTAGATGAATGGTTTAAGTTTAAGGAGTGGAAGGAGTTTGTAAATAACACTTATACTATTCGCTATGCCGAACTGATGAATGTAATTGACCTGATAGCCTTCAGTAATATGGATGCGCAACTGCTGCACTATCTGCAACAACGGGCGCAGGCTATCAATACCAAAGCATTGCATATTACTCACCAGCAGATTGCCGATGAACTGCACACCCACCGCGAGGCCGTAAGCCGCCTGCTGCGGCAGATGGAACAGAAGGGCCTGGTGAAGCTCGGGCGCAACGTAATTGAACTGATAGACTGAGCAAGCTCATAGCTTAATGTAACAATTGTTCCCAACCATGATTTGGTGATGATGCACCTTTGCCTCACTAAAACAAAATTATATGAAACCAAACATGGGAGGCTTCGACCGCATTATGCGTTTACTCGCTGCGGCATTAGTAATTGCACTTTATTTTATGAACGTAATAAGCGGAACAGTGGCCATTGTGCTCTTGGTGTTTGCAGGAATATTCATTCTTACATCCCTCATCAGCTTCTGCCCGTTGTATATGCCATTCGGAATTTCTACCAGAAAGGAGGAGAAATAAAATGACACCAACACAAATAATTATTATCGGACTCATTGGTCTGGTGGGCGGAGTATTGAGCGGTTTGCTTGGGCTGGGTGGCGCCATTGTAATCATACCTGCTTTGGTGATGGTACTCGGCTTTTCGCAACAAATGGCACAGGGTACTACCTTGGTAATGATGGTGTTGCCGGTGGGTGCCTTAGCGGCCTGGCAATATTATCAGCAGGGTTTTGTAGATATTAAAACAGCGCTGATACTGGCCGGTATGTTTTTTATCGGTGGCTATTTCGGAGCTAAGTTTGCCACTCATATACCACAGGAAACCATGAAGAAAGGCTTTGCGGTAGTGCTGGTGTTAATAGCTGCAAAAATTTGGTTCGATGCCAAATGATTTAATCCTTATGCAACAAATGTTCCGAACGAGCACTTTCAATCACTGCATCTTTGCATCCTAAATCAAAACATAACAAAATGAAAGTAGAACAAATTTATACCGGCTGTATTGCTCACGCAGCATACTATTTAGAAAGCAATGGCGAAGCCGCCATCTTCGACCCGCTTAGAGAAGTGCAACCATACATGGACCGCGCTGCGAAAGACAAGGCAAAGATTAAGTATGTTTTCGAAACCCATTTTCATGCCGACTTTGTAAGCGGTCACTTAGATTTATCTAAGAAGACCGGTGCCCAGATAGTTTATGGCCCTACCGCCAAACCGGGTTTTGATGCCATAGTGGCGGAAGACAATCAACTTTTTAAAGTGGGTGACTATACCGTAAAGGTAATTCACACCCCTGGCCATACGATGGAAAGCACCACTTATCTTTTGATAGATGAAAAGGGGAAGGAGCACGGGATAATTACCGGTGACACTTTATTCATTGGCGATGTAGGCAGACCTGACTTAGCCCAACATGTAATTGCTGACCTGACGGAAGAAAAGTTGGCGGCACATCTTTACGATTCGCTGCGCAATAAGATTATGCCGCTGAGCGATGACTTGATTGTATATCCAAATCATGGAGCCGGCAGTGCCTGTGGCAAAATGATGAGCAAAGAAACAACCGACACCTTGGGCAATCAGAAGAAATTCAATTACGCTTTGCGGGCAGATATGGGCAAAGAAGAATTTATCAAATCTCTGCTCACCGGATTAACAGCGCCTCCGGGATACTTCCCTAAAAATGTTTTAATGAACATTAAGGGTTATGAGAGCCTCGACACGATTTTGGAAAGAGGGAAGAAACCTCTGTCGGTAGAAGAGTTTGATGTGGTAGCTACTGAAACACAAGCGCTGGTATTAGATACCCGAAATGCCGAGGACTTAGCTAAAGGATATATCCCTAATAGCATCAACATTGCCTTGGATGGAAGTTTCGCAATGTGGGTGGGTGAAATGATTTCGGATATTAAACAGGAAATATTGCTGGTCACCTATGAAGGCAAGGAAGAAGAAGCCATCATTCGTTTATCAAGAGTTGGGTATGATAATACCATTGGCTATTTGAAAGGTGGCTTTGATGCCTGGAAAAGTGCTGCAAAGGAAATTGAAACCGTGAACAGAATTACGGCCGAGGAGTTTGTGAAAAAACAGGCAAGCGAAAATCCAATAGTTATTGATGTGAGAAAGAAGAGTGAGTTTGATTCACAGCATGTAGTGGGAGCCATAAATATTCCACTGAATCAAATCAACAGTCATCTTTCTGAGTTTCCAAAAGATAAACCATTTATTCTTAACTGTGCCGGAGGATATCGCAGCATGATTGCGGCATCGTTACTGAAGCAAAGAGGCTTCGACAACTTTACCGATGTTATTGGTGGCTTTACAGAAATCGCTAAAACGGATGTGCCGACTACCAATTATGTCTGCCCAACTACACTTTTATAAATCGAGAGAATGGAATTCATTAATAAATATAAACTCACTTTAATCGGAATAGTGGTCGGAGCAATTGGCGGCTATGCCTACTATTATTATGTGGGTTGCGCCAGTGGAACCTGCGCAATTACTTCCAAGCCGCTTAACAGCACATTATACGGAGCTATGATGGGGGCTTTGCTTTTCAATACTTTCCAGAAAGAAGAAAAAACAAAATCATAAAAACTAAAACTAATAATCATGAGTACCAAACAAACAATTGTAGATGTAAGAACCCCCGGAGAATTTATGGGCGGGCATGTAGCCGGAAGTATCAACATTCCTTTGCAGGAAATTCAGGAACGCTTAGATGAACTCAAAGAATTGCCACAGCCCATTATTCTATGCTGTGCCAGCGGTAACCGAAGCGGGCAAGCCACTTCGTTTTTGAAAAGTCATGGAATCGATTGTTCGAACGGTGGAAGCTGGTTGGATGTAAACTGCAAGTGCTAAAATAAAATGGAGCCAAAAGAAGAATTGCAATGCTGTGTTACCACCTGTGGTTTGCCCTTAAATGCAAACTACTGGGACAAGCAGTATCAGAACAACGAAACAGGTTGGGACCTGCATCAGGTTTCCCCTCCGCTGAAATCGTTTATTGATACGCTTACAGATAAAAGTATGAGCATATTGATTCCCGGTTGTGGCAATGCTTATGAGGCGGAGTATTTATTGGATAATGGCTTTACCAATGTAACCTTGATTGATATTTCTTCAACACTGGTTCAGCGACTCAAGGAAAAGTTACAGGGCAAGTCTATTCAAATTCTTCATGCCGATTTTTTTGACCATCAGGGCAAATATGATTTGATAGTAGAGCAAACATTCTTCTGCGCCATTGACCCATCTCTGCGGGCCAGGTATGCGAGCAAATGCTTTAGCTTACTGAAGGAAGGAGGGAGAGTAGCCGGGTTGTTGTTTCGCATTGAATTTGAAAAGGCCGGCCCTCCGTTTGGAGGAAAGAAGGAAGACTATATCAAACTGTTTGAACCGTATTTTAATCTGCTGCAGTTTGATACTTGCACCAACTCCATTAAGCCAAGATTGGGAAATGAACTTTTTATAGAAATGCAAAAAAGGAAATTGCCTTTCGACTCTTTGCTTTAAAACAATTTCAAAAACAAAAACTAAACAAAATGATAAATACAATTAAACAGCTTTTCGGCTTTGGTCCAAAAGTAGATTTCAAAGAGTTGTTACGCAACGGTGGAACTATTATTGATGTTCGCACCAAGGCAGAATATCAGCAGGGTCATATCAGAGGCTCTGTAAATATTCCGCTCAACAATCTTTCTAACCACTATTCTAAACTGAATAAAAGCAAACCCATCATCACCTGTTGTGCTTCTGGTGTACGCAGCGCGCAGGCAAAGAGCATTCTGAAAGCAAATGGTTTTGCGGAGGTTCACAACGGAGGTGGTTGGACAAGTTTGAATAGTAAGTTGAGTTAATAAACTGTGTAACAAATGTTCCGCACCGGCATCTTGATTGCGCGAACTTTGCAGCACTAATAATTAAAAGCTATGGAAACATTCAAACAAACCTTATTAACCAACTGGAATTTCATGCGTTGGCTTCGATTGTCAATCGGAGTTTATGCAGCCATCCAGGCAGTATTGATGCATGATACTGTGCTCGGATTTTTCAGCGCTTTCTTTTTGGTGCAGGCCGTAACGAATACCGGATGCTGTGGCACACAGGCTTGTGCAGCACCCGCAGTCGAAAAGAAGTCAGACAATATAGAAGAAGTTGAATTTGAAGAAATAAAATCAAACTAAAATGGAAACAAACAAATCAAACTCGTTTGCTGAGTTGATAAACTCAGACACTCCGGTACTGGTAGATTTTTCGGCAGAATGGTG
>CANJVG010000188.1 GCA_947478005.1 Bacteroidota bacterium | reverse complement strand
GGAGGAAAATTTCATTTACTGTATTAAAGAATTGTAATCGCCTAAACTCAGGTCTTCGAATCGACCTTCAAGTTTAGCATTATTCCCCACCATTGAGTTCGCGATTAACTTATTTTTCAGAATTGTCTTTGATTGAATGATGCTATTCTTTACCACACTGTTTTCAATAAACGTGCCTTTGCTGATAGAAACATGCGGGCCAACCACTGAGTTTTTTATCACCACATCATCTTCAATATAGCAAGGCGCTATCACCACCGAGTTCTCAATCACTGCTTTTGCACTCACCAGTTTTTCTTCTTTTATAAACTCCAGAATGCGTTGATTGGTATAAACCGTAGCATCTTTATTTCCGCAATCTAGCCATTCGTTCACTTCGCCCTTATAAAACTTCGAGCCCTTCTTCTTCATGTTCTCCATCGCATCGGTGAGCCAGAATTCTCCTTTCTGCTGAATGTTATTGTCTAACAGGAATTGCATTTCATCGCGCAGATATTTTCCATCTTTGAAATAATAGATGCCAATAATCGCGAGGTCAGAAATAAAATCCTTCGGCTTTTCTACAAAATCTGTAATCACTCCATCGGCATTCATTTTTACGACACCAAAGGCCGAAGGGTCATCCACTTTCTGCACCCAGATGATGCCGTCTTTTGCTGCATCAATTTTATAGTCGGCACGGAACAGGGTGTCGGCAAAGGCCACGATAACATTGCCTTCGAGGAAATCGCCTGCGCAAAGAATAGCGTGCGCAGTGCCCAGCGGCACATCCTGATATTTGATGGTGCCTTTGGTGCCGGCATCCTTGGCCACCTGCAATAGTTTTTCTTCCACGGCCTTGCCGAAATCCTGACGGATGACAAACACGATGTCTTCAATTTTCTGGTCGGTGCTCTTCATCAAATCGTGCACGAGGCGCTCCACAATCGGTTTGCCGGCTATGGGCAACATCGGTTTGGGAATGGTTAAAGTGTGTGGTCTAAGTCGGCTGCCCCAGCCTGCCATGGGTATTATTATTCTCATATCGTTTGTTATTTATTTTCCTGTGCTTCCAAATCCTCCTTCGCCCCGTTTGGTTTCGGTCAATTCTTCGACCTGAATCAATTCTGCCTGTTCATATTTTGCAATAATCATTTGGGCTATTCGCTCTCCGTTTTTTACCGTAAAAGTTTCGTTGCTCAAATTAATCAGCGCCACTTTTATTTCTCCGCGATAGTCGCTGTCGATCGTGGCCGGTGTGTTGGGCAGGCTGATGCCATGCTTGAACGCCAGGCCGCTGCGCGGGCGAAGTTGCGCTTCGTAGCCCTGGGGCAGTTCGAGGAACAAGCCGGTGGGGACTAATTTCCGTTCGAATGGTTTCAACACAATATCCTCGGGGGTAAAAGCGCGAAGGTCCATGCCTGCCGAACCGCTGGTTTCGTAAGCGGGCAAGGGGTTGTTGCTTTTATTGATGATGTTGATTTTCATAAGGCGGGCAAAAATAAAATTTACGCTTAGCCGCTTGGTTATATTTCTGAAGAATTTGAGTATTAGTAAGAGCAGGTGGGCAAGACAGAAAGGGCGGAATAAAAAAGGCGCAACGGTATCACATGTTCTTCGAAGTCTTCCGGCTCTGAGGGTGACTTGGAAGTTCTAATGAAGGCAAGTCTGCGACTTGCGGCTGTTAAACTACAAAGCGCGAAGGGTTTCCTTCGCGCTTTTTTTATGTGCAACTAAGAACGAGAGGCATTGCTGCCTTTTTGGTTTACTTTTTTTACTTTTACAAAACAAATAGCTACCAATGGATTTTAAAATAGAAATAGGCTTCGAGCAGTTAGTCACTCTGGTAAAACAGTTGCCAAACGAAAAATTGGCCAAGCTAACTGCCGCCCTAAAAAAAGAAACCAAGGCAAATAAAAAACGCCCTACTGCAGTTAACTTTCAATCGCTGCTGTTAGCAGGCCCGCAAATGAGCAAGGAGCAGTTTGAAACTTTTCGGGCAAACAGAGTCCAATTCAGCCAATGGAGAGAAAAATAATTCTGCTCGATACTTCTATCCTGATTGAGTATTTCAGAAAGACCAACAAATCAAAATCGCTACTCTTCAAACTTTCAGAGCAAAAGGCATACTCGTTTGCGGTTTCTGCTATTACACAGTTTGAAATTTACACCGGCAGCAATAAAACTCAACAGGAATTTTGGAATCAATTTTTCGAATCGGTTACCCTCCTTCCATTTGATAGTGAAACTGCGGTTATAGCCGCCAATCTAAATGCGGAACTGAAACGAAAGCGCAAACAAATAGCTATTCCCGATTTATTTATTGCCGCCACAGCTATCCAATCCGATTTGAAAATAGCCACACATAATCAAAAACATTTCGCGCGTATAGATGCGCTGAAATTGGTTTAAAGACGATTGCTGACCAACAACAAACCCAAAAAGCGCGAAGGCCACCCTTCGCGCTTTTTTTATGGACACAAATTACCTTTCGAAATTAACGAGAAGAAGATTTTTTGCGGAAGAATTGTCTTCCGTCTTCGAACCAAACGAGGGCCATAAACAGCAGCATGTAAACGGTGCTCAGCACAAAAGGCGGCAGGGTTTTGACAAAAGGCAGGTGCTCGTTCATGATGGTGAAGGAGAAATAGAAAAGCAGGGTTACGAAAAAATATTTGAAGAAACTTTTGAGGTCATAGTCCACGGGGTAATATTTCTGCCCGAGCATGTAGGACACCAAGGCCATGCCTCCATAGCAAGCCAACGTGGCATAAGCCGAGGCGGTGTAGCCATATTTGGGAATGAAAATGATGTTGAGCAAAATGGTAAGCACGGCACCGCCTATGGAAACAAAGGAGCCCGTGAGTGTGCGGTCGGTGAGTTTATACCATATAGAAAGATTGACATAGACGCCCAAAAATAAATTGGCCAACAGCAGCACCGGCACAATCGAAAGGCCTTCGCGAAAATCTTTGCCGATAAAGTATTGAAAGAAATCGAGGTAAAGCGTGACGAGCAGAAAGATGGAGAGACAAACAATCACAAACCATTTCATCACATCGGCATAAACCTTTGATGAATTTTTCTCTTTGGCGTGCGCAAAGAAAAACGGCTCAGCCGCATAGCGGAATGCCTGAATGAACAGGGTCATTAAAATTGAAAGTTTGTAGCAGGCACCGTAAATGCCGAGCTGCTCCATATTTGTTTTGGCATCGAAGGGCAACAGAAATTTGAGGATAACACGGTCGAGCATTTCGTTGATGATGCCCGCAAAACCAATCACTACCATCGGCAGCGAATAGCGAATCATTTTTTTCAAAAGCACTCTGTCGATGCCGCCAAACACTCCTCTGAGTTGAGGCGAAAGCAAGAGCAACTTGAAAGAACTCGCCATCAGATTGGCAATGAAAATATAGCCCACACCAATGGCAGGGTTATATAGTTTACCAAAAACAGAATTGGCATCGGTTTCGAAAGCGCGCTTGCACACGAGAATAAAAAACAGGTTGAGCAGAATCGTAACACCGATTTCTAAAAACTTGATGCCTGCAAATTGCAGGGCTTTATTTTCCTGACGTAGTCGCGCGAAGGGAATCGAGGCGACCGAATCGAAAACAAGTAGCAGCGCAAACCAATAGAAATATTCATGATGGTCGGCATAAAGCAGCGAGGCAGAAAGTGGCGTAACAAAGAGAGCTACAAGTAAAATGAAAACCACATTGGCGAGCAACACAAAGTTGAGCGCTGTGGAGTAAACCTTTTCCTTGTGCTCTTTATCCTGACTGAATCGGAAGAAGCCGGTTTCGAAACCAAACACCAGCAGCGTAGCAAGAAACCCTGAGTAAGCATAAAACTCACTGACCACACCATATTCTGCCTTGGTAAAAGCATAGGTATAAAGCGGCACCATCAGATAGTTCAGGAACCTACCGATAATACTGCTAAGGCCATAAACAGCCGTTTGCGATGCAAGTTTTTTAAGAGGATTCAAAAGGATTGTTTCGGTTCTTTAAACGCTAATCTCTATCTTTTATGCTATTCCTGTTCCACAGTTTTCAATACACCGGCCAAGGCTGTAAGTTTTACCATACGGAAGGTTTTGTATTTTGCAATCATGCTCTTGCCTTTCTATCAGAAAAAATGGATTGAAGCCGGTTGCGATGAAGCCGGTCGTGGTTGCTTAGCAGGCCCTGTATTTGCTGCGGCTGTTATTCTTCCCAAAGATTTTAAGAATGAAGAACTCAACGATTCAAAAAAACTTTCGCGCGCGCAGCGCGAAGCACTTCGGATAATTATTGAAAGAGAAGCCGTTGACTTTGCCGTCAGCAGTCTTGATAATCATAAGATTGACGAAATCAATATTCTCAATGCTTCTATTCTCGCTATGCATGAAGCACTGAATAAGCTAAAGCAGAAATTTGAATTCATTATAGTTGATGGCAATCGGTTCAAGCCATACTCCATTGGCAAAAAGAACAATCAACAAATTATTCCTCATCAAACGATTGTAAAAGGCGATGGAAAATATCTGAGCATTGCGGCAGCTTCGGTGCTCGCCAAAACCTACCGCGATGAATGGATGGAAAAAGCCCACAAAAAATATCCTCAATACGATTGGCTGAATAATAAAGGCTATGGTGTAGAGAAACATCGCAAAGCCATTATAGAACTTGGGCACTCGCCACTGCATCGTAAAAGCTTTGTGCTGAAAGAAATGCAGATGGACCTTTTTAAATAATACAAGTCTTTTGTTTTATCGTCTAATCTGCACTTTGTATTTCTAAGCACTCCCCATTCGGGCATGAAACCTTTGGGTCGATTTTCCCGTTCGTGTAGAGAGATGAAACTAAAAAATATTTACCCTGCACTTTCTCTATTTGTGTCTCTCGCATTCACGGCCTCTGTGCAAAGTCAGGACGTTATTATAATAAACGCCACCTATGAAGGAGAATGGAAAGATGGAAAGATAAACGGACAAGGCACAGCTACCATGAACGATGGTTCTGTTTACACCGGTCAATGGAAAAACGATAAACGCCACGGCACAGGACGAGGCGCTTTCAGAGATGGCTCGGCCTATTATGGCGAATGGAAAAACGACAAGATGGATGGCAAAGGCATTTACGAATTTACCAATGGCGATAAATATTCGGGCACCTTCGTAAACAATCAAATGCATGGCAATGGAGTTTACACCTACGCTAACGGCAACCGTTTTATCGGAGAGTTCGTGCTTGACAAAATGGTGGGTTACGGAAAAATGCAGTATGCAAATGGCGACAGCTATGAAGGAAATTTGGTTAACCGTTTGAAGTCGGGTCAGGGGAAATATACCTATGCTAATGGAAATGTTTTTGAAGGAAACTTTGAAGCCGATAAGAAAGTAGGTTTCGGCAAACTCACTTTTGCAAACGGGGATGTTTACACCGGTGAGTTTAAAAACAGCAGCCGCACCGGCAAGGGAACTTATGCGCTGGCGAAAGGCGATAAGTATGAAGGCGAATTTTTAAATGGCATGATGCACGGTGTAGGCACCTACACCTGGGCGAATGGAGAGAAGCAAACAGGCACCTGGACAAACAATAACTTCAACCGCGATGAGCGGGCGCAGGGGAAGTAATTAAAGGAAGTCTCACTTCCGTAAAAAAAAACTCCCGCCATTTCTGGCGGGAGGAACATTCAGCGTTTTCATAAGTTCAAAGCTGAAGGTTTATAAGGAACCTAACCTTGCAACAAACATAAGCGACAATCCACCAACTTGTTGTCATAGAATTGTCATATTTTTCAAATGACCTCATCTTTTTACAATTCTATGACAATTCGGATAAGTTCGTGACCGATTTGACGCTCGTTTAGCAGGCTTCGGTATAAATTATGGAAATTAAACTCACACAATTCAGTCATGGCAGCGGATGCGGATGCAAGGTTGCGCCTACTGTGCTGGAAGAAATTCTAAAAGAAACAGGCGATAATTTTTATGCCAAGAATTTGTTGGTCGGCAACGATACAAAAGATGATGCCGCTGTTTATGATTTAGGAAATGGCACCGCACTCATCAGCACGGTAGATTTCTTTACACCGATTGTAAATGATGCTTTTACTTATGGAAGAATAGCTGCTGC
>CANJVG010000187.1 GCA_947478005.1 Bacteroidota bacterium | reverse complement strand
GTGTTTAATACATGAAGTGCGCCTTCTGCATCGCGAGGCGGTATTTTCAGGTGTGTGGCAAATCCGTTGCCCGATCCGAAAGGGATAACCCCCAAAGCAGTTTTAGTACCAATTAGGCTTTGTGCTACATCATTGATGCTACCATCGCCACCAATGGCTACACAAACATGGTAGCCCTCTTCCACAGCTTGTTGTGCAATTAGAGTAGCGTGTCCTGCATATTGTGTAAAGCGAATGGTGTAATCATACTTTACGTAATCAATGTAGCGCGCAATCTTTTCAGGTACATTGCTTTTGCTGTAAACTCCAGAAATAGGATTTATTATAAAGAGCATTTTCTTTTTCTGTATTGGTTCCATCGGGGTGTCAAACTTCTAAAAAGTTTTAGACTTTTCAGATTTATTTAAAATGCTTTAAGACTAAGGTCAAGACTTACAGAGGAATGCGTTAGGGCACCAACAGATATACAGTCAACTCCGGTATCGGCAAATGAACGAACAGTATCTAATGTTATACCTCCTGACGCTTCGGTTTCGAATTGCTGATTTACCAAGGCAACGGCTTGTTTCATTAACTCGGGAGTAAAGTTATCGAACATAATCCGAGTTATGCTACCGGTGTTTAGCACTTCTTCAACATCTTTCAGGCTTCTGGTTTCAATTTCAACCGGCAAATTCAAGTTGTTTTTTTGTTGATAGTCCTTGACAGCCTTAATAGCCTTTTCAATGCCTCCGCAAAAATCAATATGATTGTCTTTAAGCATAATCATGTCGTATAATCCAAATCGATGATTGTGCCCTCCGCCAATACGCACCGCCCATTTTTCGAAATAACGCAGATTGGGAGTTGTTTTGCGTGTGTCAAGAATTTTGGCATTCGTTCCATCTATTGCCGCCACGAACTTTGAGGTATGAGTAGCGATACCACTCATGCGCTGCATAAAGTTCAGTACTAGTCTTTCGGCACGAAGAATTGATTTTACTTCGCCAAAAAGATGAAAGGCAATATCTCCTTTTTTAATGGATGCACCATCCGCTAAAATTGATTCAAATCTTAAGGTAGGATCCACTCGTTTGCAAATTAGTTCAGCGAGTTCAACGCCTGCCAGTATTCCTTCCGCTTTGCAAAGTAGTTTGGCTTTCCCTTCTTTTGCCGTGGGGATGCAAGCCAATGAAGAATGATCGCCTGAAGGAATCTTTCCCGTATAGTCGACTACGTCTTCAGCCAGTGCTTCATCAATAAACTTATCTATGTTGTAGTTCATGGTTCTAATATTTGGCCACGAATAACATGATTTTTCAGGAATGCTCTAAAAAACAAATGCGGTTTATCTATAACCCGCTTTAATTCGGACAGTTATTGTTCTTCGAAGCGAATTTCCTGTATGCTGAAATTACCGGCAACAGCTTTGGCATATACATACGCTCTGTAGGTACCTGCAGAGGTCGAAAGGTTGCCTATAAAGTATTTTGATCCCTCAGGAGAGGTACCTTCGTGAGCTATGGAAAAACTCTTTGGTTGGTGTGATGCAAAAAAATTCTTTAACACCATTTCTCCCTGGCTCTTGCTATATGAGTTGCTGCCGTCTTTAATCGTGATTTCTACATTGCTTTGAAAATTAGCAGCTATCGCGGAGGCATTTCCGGAACGAATAGCCCCTGCAATACCTTCAAAACTTTGTGCCGAAGAATCATTTATAGATAAAAGAAAGACAACAACCAGCATTGAAAATGTTTTCAAGAGATGGCTTTTCATATTTGTGAAATTTAGTGAAACCTGTATGTCGAATATCATGCCGAACTGCGAAAATTGCCTGTTAAAAGTAAGAAACTAGAATAACTTTGTGCGCTATGAGTAAGAAAGTTATCCTCATTATAATGGATGGTTGGGGGCACGGATCCGACCCAAAGAGAAGTGCTATTGCGCAAGCGCACACTCCTTTTGTCGATTCACTTTATAGGAAATATGCTCATACAGAGCTGATTACCCATAGTGAAGCAGTAGGTTTGCCCGATGGGCAGATGGGAAATAGTGAGGTCGGACACCTTAATATAGGGGCCGGGCGCATTGTCTATCAGGAACTACAGCGTATTAATATGGCTGTAAAAAATGGCGACCTGGCAAGGAACCAAAAGCTGCAGGATGCTTTACAATATTGCATACAGAACAATAAGCATTTGCATTTGATTGGCTTGGTTTCAGATGGCGGGGTGCATTCGCATACTAACCATCTAAAAGCCTTGTGCGATATAGCTAAAGCAAAGGGGCTTGCTTCCGATAACGTTTTTATACATGCTTTTACCGATGGCAGAGATTGCGACCCGAAGAGTGGTCTTGGATATTTAGAAGACCTGCAAACGTATTTAAAACATTCTGTAGGTAGGATTGCCAGTGTGTGCGGAAGATACTATGCCATGGACCGAGATAACCGCTGGGAGCGGGTGAAGCTGGCCTACGACTTGCTGACTGCCGGAGCAGGAGAAAATAGTTCGAATTTGTTGGAGGCTGTGCAGCAAAGCTATGAGAGGGGTGTAACCGATGAGTTTATTAAGCCGATAGTGGCTGTCAACGACTTTGAAGCTATAAAGGATGGGGATGCAGTTATTTGTTTTAACTTCAGAACAGACCGCTGCCGCGAAATTACCAAGGCATTGACCCAGCAGGATTTTCCTGATTTTGGTATGAAGAAACTAAATCTTCATTACACCACTATGACCGTTTATGACCATAGCTTTAAGGGAGTGGCAAATATTTTTGATAATGAAGACCTGACTATGACTTTGGGCGAAGTGCTGGCGCAGCATCACAAATCGCAAGTGCGCGCTGCGGAAACCGAAAAGTATCCGCACGTGACGTTTTTCTTTAGTGGTGGGCGTGAGAAAGAGTTTGAAGGGGAGACGCGATTAATGGCACCATCACCCAAGGTAGCTACCTATGATTTGCAGCCCGAAATGAGTGCGCTGCCATTAACTGAAAAGATTCTGGAGGAAATTAAGAACAACAAGCCGGATTTTATTTGTCTCAATTTTGCCAATGCCGATATGGTGGGGCATACCGGCATTTTCTCAGCGGCCATAAAAGCTGTTGAAACGGTGGATAGTTGTGTGCAGCGTATTGCCGAACTGGCCCTGGAAAACGATTATGCAGTTCTGATTACAGCGGACCACGGCAATGCCGATTATATGATTAACAATGACGGTTCGCCAAATACTGCGCATACCATGAATCCGGTGCCTCTCTTCCTGGTGGATAATAACTTTAAACCCAACCTTCACCAGGGTAAACTGGCCGATATAGCCCCTACCATCCTGCAACTTATGCAGATAGCTCAACCCAAAGAAATGACGGGGGTGAGTTTGTTTTGAGATAGACCATCTTCTAAACGCGAAAGACCACTGGAAAGACCTTCTGTCAATTAATGCCTACACATTTAAAGTCGGGCTGTGCTTATGTGCATTACCACGGTTTTATAAGCCCTATTATTGTGGATAAAATGTGTATAAAATGAAAACAATCAAATCAATTGTATTATTAGGAGCTTCGCTTTTTATTTTCTCTTGCAAGGGAATGGCGCAACGCGAAGAAGCCAGTTTATCGCCCAATTATGCTAAAGCTATTGCCTTGGCCGAAACACCCGCCACGCCTGCAGCTCCGGCCACCCAGGTAGGTAAAGAGGTGACTATAAATCTTAAAAACACAGCCGAGAAGCCGGTAGTGATATTTGCGGGGCCTAAGGAAAATATCCGTGAGCCTAAGGTGAATACCTATGGCGGGCTGAGCCTAAACAAACTTTACCTGCACGAAAACGAGGTGGTTTGCTTAATGACCCAGGAAATGAAACCAATGGCCTGCACGATGGTGAAACCGGGTGTGACAGCGGTGGAAATTAATAACTCGGCTAACGGTATTGCAGGTAAGTAACTGATTCTCGTTTATCTAATCAAAAGAACCGGCCCATTGGGTCGGTTCTTTTGATTTAGCCCGGTTCTTAAACCGGAATAGAGCACTTTCTTTTTATTTAATTTTTATGCAACTACCCTAAATAATCTAGTCAAAAATTTACTTCAAAGGTTATCGCAAACCCCTCCTTTGTGATTCGAAGACTCCTTGCCTTGAGTTGGTCCGCCCGAAGTGCGCAAAACTGTTTATTTGATTACTGGCCGCCAACATATTTTCCGTCTTTGTAAACAATGGTGCGCTTAGGTTTTTGTCCGTTAAGGTGTAAGTGATTTTCAAACTCTATTTTTCCCAACTCATATTTGAGTGATGAGGTGTGGAAGTTGAAATTGATAAAATAGTCATACTGATGCTCCGCTCCGTTTTTGAAAACCACTACTACAAACTCTGCTTTTTCTTTGTCAACCCAACCCATCATATTCACATCAACCAGAGATTTGCGTTCGGCCTGTTTTTTTTGTCCGACTTCTGGGCTAACAAGTCTGATTTGAGTATTCTCAATGGTTTGCGGTAGATCAATGTCTGGAAAGTCGTCAGGTTGTCCGTAAACATGCTTCCCAAAATACAAAGTGTCATATGTAGTCTTGTCCTTTTTGTAGGCTGCTTTTATAAACTCTGCAATGGCTTGGGTATAAATCTTTGTGAGTCCGTCTTTTTGCACAATCGCACTATCTGTCGCAGCAGAGTTTGTTTGTTCACTTGCCGCAGAAGAACTGTTTGCAACAATTTTGTCAGTCGGGGCCTTGTCGCCCGAATGATTTGAGCAGGCTGTTAAGCCAAGGAAAACGGTCCAAATTAAAACTGTCATTGTGTATTTATCTCGGTTCATTTTTTCTCTTTTGGTTGTTCTTTGAACTGTTGTCCAAGGGTGACGCCTAACGTTTTACGGGCTAATTAAGTAGGGCACTTCAACGCACTTCCTCTTTGCAATCACTAAACTAAAATAAGAAAGAGAAACTTAATGCAAAAGGTTTCTTTACTACTGAAACCCTTTAGCCCTTCGCTCGCGCAGAGTCCCGAGGCGGAGACTCTGCGGGGACGAATAAATCCTAACCTAATCTATATAAGTCACATTCGTTTTAATGCGCTCATGTACTTCGGGTAGTTCATCGCCATAACCGAGGATGATTGCCAGATTTATATGCTCTCCATTCGGTACATTGAGCTTTTCGTAAGTATCGGTGTATTCAATGTATCGGGCCATACCTATCGGGCAGGTATCTAAACCCAGTGATTTGGCTGCCAGCATCATGTTCTGTGCGCACATGCCTACATCAACCGGTGCCCATTCATTGGTTTTGGATGATGCTATTAAAATTACTACGGGGGCGCCATGAAAAACCATATCGTCCTGTTTTACAAAATCGGTTTTGTGCCCCATGTGCAGGGTTCCTATAATATTAGTAATAATCTGTTTAATGCCCGTTTTAAGAAAGCCTTTGACCATACCATGCTTAATGGCTCCACCAAAGGTTTTAATAGTTTCTTTGTTAGTGAGCACATAAAATTTCCAAGGTTGCATGTTAATGGCCGAAGGTGCCATGCGTCCGGCATCTACTATCTGCTCTATTATTTCGGATGAAACAGACTGCGCTTTATATTTTCTTACCGCTCTGCGCTGATAAATGGTGGACATGGTTTCGTTCATAGCTTAAGCATTTAATAAAGCGAAAGTAAATAGCCTGAAATATAGGACGCTATGACTTATATCAATACCTGCAGTTGCTTTTGTGAGAATTTGAAAATGGAATGAATAGAAGCCGTGATGTGACTGTTTTATCCGTCTATCAGCAGGATCCTGAGGCGGTGAATCTTTCAAGCTCAAGTCATAGACTTGCTGTTTCATTTGAACCTTCCAAGTCATCCTTCGGAAGACTTGGAAGAACGGTCACAGAATCTATTTTAAGCGTTCAGCCCCTGCAATTGGGTGAGTATCTGAGCCGGATGGAGGAGGAGGTGGTGCAGTCGGGATTGAACTTTGAGCAGCAGACGCCCCTGCTTTTGTCTCTGGCTTTGGGCAAGGCGAGTAATGAATATTGGCTTAATCAAATCACGGTCTTTGCCGCCTGGGGGCCCTACCTGAATGCCGAATCCTTCATCAACTATGCCAATTTGCCGCATTGGGTCAGCGCGACCATGTTGGGTAGCCTGATAGCCTACGGCCTTGTACGACCGCCTCATATTGGC
>CANJVG010000186.1 GCA_947478005.1 Bacteroidota bacterium | reverse complement strand
GGCCCCGAAGAACTCGAAAGAGCGATGAAATGCTCAGACGAGGCTATTGTGAACGAGTCAACTTCAGGCAAATGGAAAACATGGTTTTATCGCGGACAGGCTTATACCCTGGTGTTTATGGACAAGGTGCTGAAACCAAAATACGGAAGTTCGTCAATGGAAGCTACCAAGGCCTGGAAGAAACTATATGAAATAAACGACCCCAAGTTTAAAGAGTGGGAAGAGGCTTGCAAATATATTATGCCATTGGCCACCAATATATTTAACGAAGGAGTGGACCTGTACCAGCAAAAGAACTATGCGCAGGCTTTTCAGTTTTTCTATGGCATCAAGGATATTAATTCCGTATTGGTAGGGAAGGGGCAGAAGCCGAATATCGATTTGGCAGTAGCGCTTAAAAATGCTGCTATTTGTGCTGAAAACAGCGGAAATACCGAAGGAGCGATGAATGTGTACAAGGATTGGTTGGCTATAGCGCCCGATGCTGCAGCTTACCGCAACCTTGCTTTAGCGTACAAAAAGCAGAATAAGAATGACGAAGCTAAGAAGAGCATTGACGAGGGTTTGACCAAATTTCCGAAGGACCCGAACCTGTTGGTAGAAAAAATTAATTTCTTTTTAAGTGACACGATGTATACCGAAGCCCTGGCTTTTGTAAACAACCTGCTGGAAGTAGAACCTAAGAACGATGGCGCTTTATTCATTAAAGGATTAGCTTACGAAAAAATAGGCAACGAAGATTCGGTGGTTTACTATTACCTGAAATCGACTGAAATTAATCCTAAAAGCATTAAACCGTGGAATAACTTAGGCGCCCTGTATATGGCCAAGGCTAATGCACTGGTAGAGCAAATGAACAAACTGGGCAACTCAACTGAAGACCAGAAAAAATACGATGCTTTGACCGTAAAGCGCAAAGAGTGGTATACTAAGGCAAAACCGTACTTGGACAAAGCACATGAAATTGACCCGACCGATGCGGTGATTAACCGGGTATTGAAAAAGATTGAACTAGACACAGCAAAGTAATTTAAACAAAAGAAGGGGGAGCAATCCCCCTTTCTTTCAATACATTTAGGATACATAACGTAAATTATGAACAATTTGTACCAAAGCGCAGGAGAGAAGCAGTAAGTTAAATAAGCTTCCTTATAATACTGTATATCAACAGTCTATATACTTCACAATTTGCAGTTTACAATCCTAATCGCCTTATGGCCAATGGCTCGGAATAAAAGAAACCCGATTCAGTTTCCTTTATTCCGTAGGCCACAGCCGCTTAGCGAACTCTAAATTCTACAGGCGTGCTCCATTCGCTTACCCCTTTGGTGCCGCGGGCGCGCACCTCAAATTTATAATTCTGACCAGGCTCCAGCGCCTCAAATACCATTTTCAAACTTTTTGAAGAAGCCGTAAAATCCTTTGGCGGGGTTTCGCCCACCAGATAATGACGACCTTCATAATAGTAAGCATACTGCGTCTTTTGGTACTTAGCCATGGCCTCGGTCATATACTCACCGTCCTTCATTTTCAAATCTCCGGGAATCTGAGGCACCTGTGTGCTACCCGTAAAATCCTGAATATCGAAACCGGTGGTAGCCCAGTTGCTTGGATGAGCCGGATACTTGTCGGTAATATACCGCCCCATAGCCTGCAAAGCGTCTATCAGCCCTTTGCGCGTTTGAGCTTTCAGATATTTGTAGTTCAGGATAGTGCCTTTTTGACCCAATCGGGTGGAGAAAGATTCTATACCTGCGCCCACAGCGGTTAGTTTGGCCCCAACATCCGGATAAAGGTCATTATCCGTCATTCGAGCCGTTCCGTAAGAGGGGTAAATATGAGCGTTTTGTCCACATGTTCCCGCTGCCTTTATAAACTCAGGATTAATTAATGCTTCTATATGCTTCGTCCCCGCAGGGTCACCGCCTCGGGACCCTGCGCGAGGAAAGGACAAAACCTTTTCGCCTTGATTTAACGCTTAAAGCCGGTCATTCCTTTTGCCGCGCTTTTTCTTTCCAATCGGGTTTCCGTTTCTGTCAAACTCGCGGTCGTTAATTACAAAGTACTGTATATACACAGCAAGTATAAACACCACCAGCAATAAAATAAGAATGGTTGTCATGAAAATATGCCTGTTTTAGAAATTGGGTGTAGCAGGTTCATTAAAAGCGAGTCGAAACTAACTTAACCAACAAAGGCTAAAAGCAAAATGTTCGTTTTCATAAAAACAGCGCAATAAGATATTTCCCCGTAAAACCGGGTTTTTAGCATTGGATATAGCTAGCCGAGCTTCGGGAAATTGCCCGTAAGAATCAACCAAACTAACCGAATGTTGAAAAAAATATTACAAAGCACGGTCTGTTAATTGTTCTTTCGTGAACCTAATGAAAAGTTGTTGCGTTACATCATATTGAGCAACTACCCCTTGTTTAGATTTTGCATTTCAGCGTCCTGTTTTGTTTTGAGCCCTTTAGAAGTTTCATTAACCGTAAAACTTTTTTACCACAAACAGTAGTCACTATGAAAACCCAACAGTACCACTTAACAGAATTAACGGCTCCTGATTTTGCCGAAAACCCCACCGCACAAATTGTGTTGGCGTTCGGGTCGCGTTTTTTGCTCGAAGACAAAGCCTATTACGAAGTAGTTAAAAGCAAGTTTCCGGATGCTGTGTTAATAAGCTGCTCCACAGCTGGAGAAATTATCGACACCCAGGTTACAGACGACTCGATAGCCTTAACGGCTATTAGTTTCGACAAAACGCCTTTTAAAACAAGCCTGGCCAACCGAACACAATACGAAACCACCGCAGAATGTGGCCGCGAACTGGTTCGCCCGTTGCTAAGCCCCGGCCTGAAACATATAATGGTATTGGCCGATGGTCAGGTAGTAAACGGTACCGAACTAATAGATGGCATCAACAGCATCGTAAGCCAGGAGGTAACCGTGTCAGGTGGTTTGGCCGGAGATGGCAGCCGCTTTGAAAAAACTGTTGTGGGCCTAAATGACAATCTGAAGGCAGGCAATATTGTGGCCATCGGGTTCTATGGCAATCATGTAAAAATAGGATTTGGCAGCAGCGGTGGCTGGGATTCGTTTGGCCCCGAAAGAAAAATCACACGCTCCAAAGACAATGTGCTGTATGAGTTAGACGGACAAAGTGCTCTATCGCTATACAAAAACTATTTGGGCGATTTGGCCAAAGGTCTGCCGGGCAATGCCCTGCTCTTTCCATTGGCGCTGCGGGCCGATGGAAAAGATTCGGTGGTCAGAACCATTTTATCTATCAATGAAAAAGAAGAGAGCATGACCTTTGCAGGTAATATGCCCGAAGGATTCTATGTGCGCCTGATGAAATCCAATTTTGACCGCTTGATAGATGCCGCATCGGTAGCTGCCGGAAACTCCCTTCAAACCATTGACAACTCACCACCCGATTTAGCAATTCTTATAAGTTGTGTGGGCCGCAAACTGGTATTAGACCAACGTGTAGATGAAGAGGTAGAGAGTGTTCGCGAAAAGTTTGGCGATAAGACCGCCATTACCGGTTTCTATTCCTATGGCGAGTTGTCACCTTTCAATAAATCGCTGCGTTGCGAATTGCATAACCAAACAATGACCATAACTACCCTGGCTGAACTATGAGAGAGGACGAATTGAACCGCTTATTGAAAAAGCAAATTGCCAAGAAATTCGGCAAGCTGGAGCACATGCCGATAGAACTTTATGAATTACTGGAATCGGTGAGCCAGAGCTATGACCATTACGAGCGCGAGCGCATTATGATTGAGCGTACAATGGATTTAAGTTCCAGTGAGCTAATCGATGCCAATAAAAAACTGGAACAGCAGGCAAAGCAATTGACGCGCAGTCACGATGAGTTGCGACAGTTTGCCAACATAGTAGCGCACGATTTAAAATCGCCTTTGCGCATTATTGCCAGCTATGTGCAGTTGGTCGAATCGAGATTGAAGGATAAACTCGATGATGAAACTAGAGAGTTTATGAACTTTTCGGTAAACGGAGTAAAGCAAATGAACGACATGCTCGGTGTTATGCTCGAATATGCTCAGTTGGATGGTAACCGCGATAGTTTTCAATGGGTGCAATTAAAAGAAGTAGTGGCATTGGCCGCCTCCAATCTAGGTCAGCGCACTGCAGAAATAGCAAACCACCTTCTACTACCCCAAACCCTACCGGAAGTGTGGGGTAACCGAACCCAGTTAGTTCAGTTATTTCAAAATATTTTTGCCAACTCTTTCAAATTCCGCAGCGAACGACCTCTTAAAATACAGTTAAGCTGGCACCAGGAAGGTAGTTTAGTGCAGTTGATGGTTACGGATAACGGTCAAGGCATTGATATCAATAGTGCCAAGGATATATTTGTGATGTTCAAGCGCGGGCACAATGACACTTCCGTTGATGGATTGGGTATGGGCTTAAGTATCTGCAAAAAAATAATTGAAAACCACGATGGCGATATTCATGCCGATACAGAATATAAAGATGGGTTAAGAGTTGTTATGCATCTTAAAGGCAGACCACAGGCTTCGGGCATCCCGACTATGATTGAGCCCAACGACCGCACCGATGCCGACACCCATAATGGCAATGATTAAAACTTAGGCAATCAGAATTAAGCTTATGCAATTCCATGGTGGATGTTTGAGGATACACAAATCGAAATGAACGAAGCCACCTTTATAAAGGTGGCTTCGTTCATTTACTAGCCAAAGTTGTTTTACTACCGATTAGTTTTCGCTATTAGCGTCTTTTAGAAAGGCTACAATCTTTTCTGTTTCAGTAAGGTTGGCTCGGGTTCGCATCTGTTGAGCCCTACCACATTCCATACGTAATAACTAAAATCACCGGGAGCGGGTGCATTATGGCATCTGCCGAAGTTTTCGCCCCATAGCGAGGCCCCTGATTTGTCACTTATGCTTTTAGGCAATTTTTCGGTTACGTTGCAGCTAACCTGCATCAGGCTGATGGGCACACAAGGCGCAAAAGAAATTAGAAGAATATACTCTTTCCTGTTTTTTGTTTTTCGGATTATCAATTAAAAGCCAAAGACTATTTTCGCGTGTTCGTAAGCAACACCAGACCACACAGCACCTTTCACCAAAATCAATAAAATGAACTATTACATTGAAACTCGAAAAAACAACGAAACGCGGTCTATCCGCAAAGATTAATGTGAATCCAGCGAGTGATTATTATTATTGTTTCTGACCATGATTCATGGCGTAGTCAACCAATAAAACGGTTAGTGACTTATAATACTCTTTCCACGTTTTAATTGTAATTTCCGGATGGGCCTCATCGGGTATAGTAAAAGGTATCTGTCGGATGCTGACGGGCGTTACACTATTTTGCAATTGTGTTACATCATTCGCATGTTTCAAATGCTGTTTTTTAACTTACTCGCTAACACAAAGCACCCTGACATATACCTCGCGCGGAAGGCGGGCAATGCGTATATCATCTGCTGTAATCAGCAGGGTTTCAAAGGCTTCGGGGTGGTCGCTGTCGCTTAGCATAAACACGAATTTCTCATCGGTGGGCTCTTCCTTCTTATCTTGCCGTGTGACTACATATCCGTCTTTACCCAAATCAAACTTCTGATAAATAGTTTCCTGTTTGCTGAATGCCACCAAGTCTTCCGCTTCTTTTACTGAAGGTATCTTGAACCCGGCAGGGCAAACTTTCTTTGTATAATAAATCTTCGCTAGTCCCTTTCCATAAGGGTCAGTATTTAAACTTTGCCAATTGTAATAAGACCGGTTGTTGATGCGCAGGCAAACTTTTTCATCATTTAAATCAGTGGCCAGCGGTTCGGTTAACCACAGATGTGTGCCGGTGGAAATAGTGGGCAATGCCTTGTCCGGCTTCTTGCTTTTATCTACTGCAGGAAAGTCGATGAAGGTATCCAGTGCAGGTTTGTTGGTGCAAGTTTCATTTAGATTGATAAGCTTTAAACGATGCACTCCGTCCTTTTCCCGGTTTGCGGGTGTGTGCAATATGATCTTTCGATCAAAAGTCATAGTGATATCCGAATCGGGGAAAAGAATAGCAGCATAGCGAAAGGTGTCGGCAAACTCTAATTGCACGCCAAAAGCCAGTGCGGTTATTTTAGAAATATGTGGTACGCCATATTTAGGAATACAGTTGCCGCATAGTTCAAACCAGTTGGTGTTAAAGAAATAATTTAGGCAGCCGGTGC
>CANJVG010000185.1 GCA_947478005.1 Bacteroidota bacterium | reverse complement strand
TGGAAGAATATGATTTGCGCAGCAAAGGCGTGAACAACAGCGGCACCGACCACGGAGAGCTGATGAAAGAAATGGTGTTTAAAATTCTGAATTAGCAAAAGCCGCACGAGTAACGAGTTCATCGTTCTTTATCTCGTCAATCAGCGCCTCTATCGAATCGAACTTCTTTTCCGAACGAATGTAGTCCACAAACTCAAGCGTGAGAGAGCTACCATAAATATCTTTATCGAAGTCGAGAATATTGACCTCAATGGTTTGTTCCTTACCCTCAAAGGTTGGGTTATAGCCAATGCTCAACATGCCTTTATAAACGGCAGCATTCACATGTACCTTCACCACATAAATTCCGGTCTTGGGAACTAATTTGTAAATATCATTCACTTGAAGATTAGCCGTTGGATAACCAAGTTTCCGTCCATTCTGCAAGCCACGGACCACCGTTCCGCTAAGCCTATAATTATAGCCAAGCAGTTCGCTCGCCAGTTTAATTTCTCCGCTTTGCAGCGAGTTACGGATTTTGGTAGAACTGATACCAATGTCATCCAGCGTTTCTTTCGAAATCTCTTCCATCGAATAACCGAAATCCACTTTCATTTTTTCGAGCAAATGAAAATCACCGGTGCGGTTCCTACCGAATTTGTGGTCATAGCCAATCACAATATTTTTTGGGTGAAAATTCTTTACAAGGAAATTGCTGATATAATCTTCAGCCGACTGCTCCGAAAAATCGCGACTGAAAGGAACAATCACCAGATTGTCCACGCCATACTCTTCAAGCAAAGCAATCTTCTCTTCAATGGTATTTAAAAGGCGAAGCGTCTTATCCTGCGGGTTAATAACAATGCGCGGATGCGGATGAAAAGTAATGATGATACTTTCCCCTTCATTTTGCTTTGCGAGAATATTAATCCGCTCCACCAGTTTCTGATGCCCTTTATGCACCCCATCGAAGGTGCCGATAGTGATAACCGAATTTTTAAAAGCAGGAAGATTATTTAAATCGTGGAAAACACGCATGGTGGATGACAAATTACAAAATGAGAATAGCGCAATATTACAAACTTGAAATCTTATTTACACAATCTTCCACCGTCAACGAATCTTTTAAATCAAACCGGCCTATCTTGGTTCTGCACAAAGCTTTTAAGTAGGCTCCGCTATTCAACATCTTTCCAAAATCATAAGCCAGCGAACGGATATAAGTTCCCTTAGAACACACCACTCTGAAATCTACCTCCGGCAAATCAATCCGGGTTATTTCAAACTCCTTTATTTCTACGGTACGCGATTTCATTTCCACATCCTTACCTTTGCGAGCCTGCGCATAAGCCGCTTTGCCATCGATCTTAATAGCCGAATAGACCGGTGGCATTTGCTGCAACACTCCTGTTAGGTTTGCAACCGCTTCTCTCAATAAAACTTCATCAATATGTTCAATAGAAAAAAGTGCATCAGGCTCCATCTCCGAATCATAAGTAGATGTGGTAGCTCCCAGAAAGAAAGTTCCTGTATATTCCTTATCCATACCCGTAAAATCGTCAATCTGCTTGGTCATTTTGCCCGTGCAGATAATAAGCAAGCCAGAAGCAAGAGGGTCTAAAGTACCTGCATGACCTACTTTTATTCGCTGGCCGATTTTCTTTGAAATGGTATAACGAAGTTTGTTGACTACATCAAAAGATGTCCAGGTGAGTGGTTTGTTGATGAGCAACACATGCGTGTATGTCGCCTCATCACCAGCGGTGAAATTCATCAGCCGTTTATTTCAAGTTTATGTCCGAGCGCGAGTAATACAAGAATGGCGATGCCGAGGATAATACGGTAGTACCCGAAAAACTTTAACCCGTAACGGGTAATCAGGCCAATGAAAAACTTAATGGCAACCACTCCGACAACAAAAGATACAGCATTGCCGATAAGCAGAAAATCAATATCAGAACCACGCACATCATCAAAACTTTTCATTAGCTTATAAAGAGCCGCAGCCGAGATAGTAGGCACCGCCAAGAAAAAAGAAAATTCAGCTGCCCGCTTAATATTCATCTTCTGTTGTAAGCCGCCAATAATGGTAGCAGCAGAACGCGAAACACCCGGTATCATCGCAATACACTGAAAGCAACCGATAATAAATGCCTGTGTCCAATCAATTTTAAATTTCTTCAGCACCTTTTTGTTTATCTCTACGCCAAATTCATCGGTCTCTCTTACAACAACCTTTTCATCCTCATCATGAATATCTTCAATTTGCGCATGAAATATCCGGTCGGTAAAAATAAGGATAACACCACCGACCAAAAGGGAGATAGCTACTGTAACCACACTTGACAAAAGCGAGTCAATAAAATCGTTCAACAAAAAGCCAAGGACTGCCGCAGGGAGAAACGCAACAAGTAATTTGAAATAAAAATCCATGGATTGGAAAAACCTGCGCCAGTAAAGCACAAGAACCGATAGAATAGCACCGAACTGGATATTAACGATAAATACTTTTGAAAAGGAAGTCACCTGCATTTTCATAAACGCTTCCGTAAGTATCATGTGCCCTGTTGATGAAACAGGGAGAAATTCAGTCAGTCCTTCTACTACAGCAAGGATAACTGCCTCGGCAGTGGTCATTATTCTTTAGTCTTTAGGTCTTCTGAGGATGGCATAAATTTCGATAGCGAAACCGAGCATAACCACAATCGGGGCTAATGTTATTCTTCTAAAACTATAAAGGTCTTCCTTCGGAAAAACGTTAGGATCGCTGGTAGCTCCTCCACTCATCAGCATAAAGCCAATTAAGATGATCACTACCCCAACAGCCATTATAATATAGTTCGTACTATCGAAAATAAACGGTATAGCCGGAGCTTGTTTGCCCGGTGCCGAAACGGTAGTCTGTTTTGCCTTTGTCTGAACAGTTTGCTTTGCCATAAAACAGGTTTAATATAAATCTTCGACTTTCATGCGCAGATACCGAAGTACTGCGGTGAGAGTACTCAAAAAAGAAATTAAAATTCCAAACAAAATAAGTCCTCCGAAGAGGAGCGCAAATGTAAGTAAATCACCAAGCAAACCAAGTTCAGGAAAGGAGTATTCGAAATAATATAGTAAGCCTGCCACCATCAACACAGCCAGCAAACCGCTCAGGAAACCATTCAGAATACTTCGTCCTAAAAAAGGTTTTACTATGAACCAACGAGTAGCCCCAAAAAGCTGCTGCGTCTTGATAATAAACCGATTCGAGAACATAGCCAAACGGATAGTATTGAAGATAAGCGATACAGCAAAAATCAGAAGGGCCCCTGCAACCACAAAAACAATAAAGGAAGCATTGCGCACATTTTTATCCAGCGATTCCATCAGATTACTTTGCACATTTATCTGCTTGACTTGCGCAAACTTTGCCAAATCGGCTTTCACAAGATCAAAACTATCTTTGCTGGTGTAGTTTTGATACAGGTTAAGGTTAAAGGAAGCATAGAGCGGATTGTAACTGAGTATATCCAAAAAATTTTCGCCCAAATCTTTTTGCAGAATTTTGGCCGCTTCTTCTTTCGAAATAAACTTTGTAGTTTTTACGTAAACTTTACCTTGTAAATGTGTTTGCATCGAAGCAATTTCGCTTAAAACAACATTGTCTTTCAGCACCACTTCAACAGTCAGATTCTCCTTAAAGTCCGTTGATATTTTTTTTGCTTCAAACGCCAGCACAGCCGCCACGCCTATCACAAATAAAACCAGCGCAATGCCAACGATTGCATAGAAGTAAGAAGTGCCTTTGCTGTTTGCCAAAAGGAGAATTTTATTGAGGTCAAACTTACCTTAATCTGACTGACTGCGCAAATGTGTTTCTGCATATAGCTGTTGAAATCAATGATATTGTCTATAAAAACGCAATCGAGCAATACGCTACCCACGTAAGCTTAGCATTCGGCTAAGGGTTTTCAACAATAAGAAAAGCAAAGTTTGTTCTTTGTTGGAAAAATTTACTTTCGCGCTGTATAAAAAAAGCAAACGCCTATGTTCTGGACCCTTGAATTAGCCTCGTATCTCGAAGACGCTCCCTGGCCATCTACCAAAGATGAGTTGATTGACTATAGCATTCGTTCGGGTGCACCGGTAGAAGTTATTGAAAACATTCAGGAATTGGATGATGATGGAGAGAGTTATGAAGGTATTGAAGATATCTGGCCTGACTATCCAACTAAGGAAGATTTCTTCTTTAATGAAGATGAGCACTAAATTTAAGCTCGAAAATTTATGGTTGTAGAAATACAAAACAAAAGCCACTCTTTCGGGTGGCTTTTGTTTTTAGCGCAATTATGAATTACCAACCGGCAATTACAAAATCAACATAGCGTCACCGTAAGTAAGGAACTTGTATTTTTCCTTGGCGGCCTGCTCATAGGCTTTCATAATCAAATCATAACCACCGAAAGCAGCAGCCATAATCATAAGGCTCGACTTTGGTGGATGGAAATTAGTAAGCATCGTATTGGCAATGCTGAAATCATACGGGGGATGAATGAAAAGATTGGTCCAACCGTTGAATGCTTTAAGATAATGTTCGGCAGAAACTGCAGACTCAATGGCGCGCATGGCGGTAGTTCCTACAGCACAAATTTTCTTTCCCTCGTCTTTAGCCTTGTTCACGATTTTTGCCGAACGCTCAGGGATAAATATCTCTTCGGCATCCATTTTATGTTTCGATAAATCTTCTACATCAATGGTGCGGAAAGTTCCGAGACCGGTATGAAGCGTGATTTCAGCCAGCTCCACTCCTTTTATCTCCATTCTCTTCAACAGTTCGCGGCTGAAGTGCATACCGGCTGTAGGAGCTGCTACGGCTCCTTCTATGCGGGCAAACACTGTTTGATAGCGCTCGGTATCCAACGGCTCTACCGGACGTTTAATAAACTTAGGTAGCGGAGTTTCTCCCAAACCGTAAAGTGTCTTTTTGAATTTATCGTAATCGCCATCGTATAAGAAACGAATGGTTCTTCCGCGCGAAGTGGTGTTGTCTACTACTTCTGCAATCAAATCATCGTTCTGACCAAAGTAAAGTTTATTACCTACACGTATTTTGCGGGCAGGGTCTACCAACACATCCCACAGGAATTGTTTCTGATTCAGTTCGCGAAGCAAAAATACTTCAATCTTAGCGCCTGTTTTTTCCTTAGTGCCGTATAGGCGGGCCGGGAAAACGCGGGTATTGTTCAGAATCAATACATCGCCATCACCAAAGTATTTGAGGATGTCGTGGAATTTCTTGTGTTCAATTTTACCGGTCTTACGGTCAATGACCATCAATTTGCTTTCATCGCGGTTCTTAGCCGGATACATGGCTATGGCATCCTTAGGGATGTTGAAGCCGAAGTTGGAGAGTTTCATTTTGTTTTGTTTTGAATTTTACGGAATTCAAATTTTTGTACCTGCTTTGTGACTACACGGCCAGGCCAAATTTTCGAGGGGGCAAAAATAACCGTGGAAACTGAACCTGCAACAGTTTGGTAACATTTGTTGGGGCGCGGACTGGTAATAAAAGCAAAACGCAACCGGTAAGGGTTGCGTTTTGCTTTATTAGATGAAACTAACAGCGCAATTAAGCTGCTGCTACTACATGTATGAACTGTCTGTCGTTTTTACCTCTGGTAAACTTAACCACCCCTGCCACTACCGCGAAGATAGTATGGTCTTTGCCCTTCATTACTCCTTTGCCCGGATGGTAGTTAGTACCACGCTGACGGATAATGATATTACCCGGATTGGCTGTATCGCCTCCGAATATTTTTACACCTAAACGTCTGCTGTGCGAATCGCGACCGTTCTTTACTTTACCTTCCCCTTTTTTATGTGCCATGACTTATAAATTAATTAGTGATGATTGATTGTTTATGATTAAGCAATGCTCTCGATAGCGATTTGCGTAAGCGATTGTCTGTGTCCCTGTGTTTTTTCGTAGGTCTTTCTTCTTTTCTTCTTGTAGATAGTTACCTTGTCATCTTTCAAGTGAGAAAGAATCTTAGCGTTTACTTTTACGCCAGAAACCAACGGTGTGCCTACATTCACAGAGCCGTTATCATCGGTTAAAAGTACACGGTCGAAAGAAATAGCATCGCCTGCATTTCCTTCCAAACGATGAACATAAAGTTTCTTTCCTGCTTCTGCCTTGAACTGTTGTCCGGCTATTTCAACTATTGCGTACATATTTCTTTAAAATTTGGGAGCGCAAATATAACGACACAAATGAAAAATCCAAAT
>CANJVG010000184.1 GCA_947478005.1 Bacteroidota bacterium | reverse complement strand
TCCGGTTGAACCCGTTGAACCAGTAAGCCCAATAGAACCTGTCGAACCGGTAACTCCGGTAAAGCCGGTAGCGCCTATTGCACCGGTAGCACCCGTAGCACCTGTTAATCCAATAGGTCCGGTAAGTCCGGTGGAGCCTGTATCACCTGTTGGTCCTGTAAATCCTGTTGCACCAACGGCTCCCGTAGAACCCGTCAATCCAATAGGTCCGGTAAGTCCCGTAGAACCCGTATCACCGGTTGGTCCTGTAAATCCTGTCGCTCCAACTGCTCCTGTAGAACCTGTCAATCCAATAGGTCCGGTAAGTCCGGTAGAACCCGTATCTCCGGTTGCTCCTGTAAATCCTGTCGCTCCAACTGCTCCTGTAGAACCTGTCAATCCAATAGGTCCGGTAAGTCCGGTAGAACCCGTATCACCGGTTGGCCCAGTAAATCCTGTCGCTCCAACTGCACCAGTAGAACCGGTTAATCCAATAGGGCCTGTTGCTCCTGTAAATCCTGTAGATCCAGTAGCACCTGTGGCACCTGTCCCTGTTAAACCTATTAATCCGATTGGGCCTGTAGCGCCAATGGATCCTGTAGGACCGATAGGTCCGGTGGCGCCAAGCCCTGTAGGCCCTGTAACGGCTTGTGGGCCTGTAGCTCCTGTATTACCTTGTGGCCCAATTGGGCCTTGAGGACCTTGAGCACTATTCGCAGCATACAAAGCATAGGGCACACTTATTAATTGCGAAACGCCCATATCAACAAAGTTAGTGCCATTGGTAATATCTATCTCCACTTGAAGATACTTAGAACCGTTGCCCCAGTTAACTACTCCCAAGGTGTTTACTGCGCCTATTTGAAGGCTCACCAAACCAATCTGGTTGGTGGTGACGCTCTGAATTTCGCTAAAAACCGGATTGCCGGTAGCAGATAGATCGTGGATAGTAAAGCGAAGCCTTACAGCGGTGTTTAGTATAGGATGTGTTGCATTATCCCTAACCACCGCCTGGTAGTTCATTAAATTGGGAGCCTGCGCATAAGATTGGTAAAAACCAATGAAGAGCGCGAAAAGGATAGTGCTTACGCGCAGAATGGTATCGTGTTTTTTCAAAAGGGGCATACTTTTATTTATTGACGATTGAATATTAAATACAGTTGCAAAAAATCTAAACCTAACAGCTAATCCCAAAAACCGACTATGCGAATAAGCAAAATATTTTGCTTAACTCATAATATGGCTCAATATAAATCAAAAGTCAAGAAAGCGCCTTCAATAGCGCTCAAATATTAATCCACATTATAGTCCAGAAAATAAGATAGTTGTATGGTTTTGCTGACAAGGCAATGAAACCGAGCGCGGGATAAAGAATAATCAAACAGCACTGACTTATTGCTGTTTAACCACTAATTTCTTTGTACCACTCTCGGTCTCGTTTCCTATCCTGATAAAATAAACCCCACTGGAAAATCCAGCTGTTGAAATAGAGAATGTGGAATTGGCAACAGAAACAGTTAGCAATTTCCTTCCTGTAATATCTGTAATGGTTAAGTTGCTGCCAATCATGCTTTCATCAACAGATACCCTAACCGACTCGCTTGCGGGATTTGGATTCAATCCGAAATCCGCATTCCGAAATTCGAAATTTTCTATACCGGTAGTGGTTGTAATCGTGTTGCTTGTCGTATTAGTAACCACAGGGCTGTTAAAGTCAAGATAAATAAAGGCCGTGTTATTGATATTTGTGCCGAGCGGCAGATTGTTTTTGAGTTTAACGCGATATTGGACGTAACCATGACTCAGGGCTTCGTTGGCATTACTATCGGGCAGGTTGATGTTCGCGAAGTTAAAATGTACGGCTTTGTCCTTAATTTCAATCTTAGGTGGATGGCTGAAATCGAGCAACTGAAAACTGCTTGCATCTACGTTGCTATCCAAAGTATCGGTTACATATATATGTTGCGCCTCGGCTGTGCCGGAGTTTTGGAAATGGATGGTGTAGGTCAACCAAGAACCTGCCTCAATATCATTTACCGGAAATACTTCTTTTATATTAGGGTCATAAGAGCCAACAACTGTAAAACAATGGGAAAGGTGATTGTTGCTTAGATTTTTATCTCCGTTAGTGGGAGTAACATTTACATCAAAACAAATCTGCGAACCTAGCGCAGCGGTAGTATCTGTCTGCACGATGATATTAAAATCAGTATTCGGGTTTACTGCCGACCAGTTATTGATAGTATAGGTAAGGGTATTGCCCGAAACACTTGGCGTAAGCGCACCAGCGGCAGCAGAAACAAAAGTTGCGGCACCACTAATAGTAGTAACCACCTGCCCGCTTAAATTATTGGTATTACAGTTTTGCCCCCAAAACTCTGCCCAATCTCCGGCATGAATGTTTACATAGGCCATATTTGCGGGACGAAACACGCCAGTAGAAACCAAACTCCAGGCTCCCACATCAAAACCCGGTTTACATTGCAGGGCAAAGTCTTTATCATAATCAAACGAATCGAGCGTGGTGATTACCGAAGTATCGAAACGGCTGGTGGGGCAAAGAATATCGAAAGGAACGCCTGTGGTATCTACGCTCATAGTATAAGTGCCCATATCGGTATCAAAAGAATAAATACCATAACCACCGCTGTAGTTTTGCTGAGCAAGCACACCATTTTGGTATAAGTTCACTTTCATATTCGGCACAATTGTTTCTCCTACATCTTTTATACAGTTGCCGCTGGTATCGCTGTAAATTTTACCGTTGATGTTCCAATATACCGAGCAACCGTTGGAGTTGAAGGGGTTGCAAAGAGGGACTGTGCTAAGCAAGGGAATACTGTTAGATACGTTTCCGTAATTAGGTAAGCATGTAACATTTACACTGTCAAATTGGAGAGTGGCAATTTGCTTTAATTCTGGAAGACAATGCAGATTAGGGTTGTTATTACAAATAAGGGCATTCATTGAATTAGGCAAACCAGGCAAATTGGTAAGTTGATTTACTCCGCAGTATAAATATTTCAGTGAATTTGGTAACTCAGGTAAACTAATCAGTTGATTCTGATTGCAACTTAGGAAAGAAAGGTAATTTGGTAAGGTGGGCAAGTAGGTCAGCATGCAATTATCGCATCCTAAGTCGCTCAACCAGAAATTTAAAGATGGTAAAGAATCAAGTGGATTACTTGAACAATACAATTTCCGCAAATTATCAGGAAGGGTAGGAAGGGAAGTTAGCTGGTTATTCTGACAATATAATTCGTTTAAGTTTGTTGGTAAGTTTGGTAAATGGGTTAGAGAGTCACCTTCGCATCGTAGGAAAGTAAGAGAATTAGGTAACGCTGGCAAATAGTTCTTTACGTTACCTTCCCAAAATAAAGAGGTTAGTGAAGGAGGTAGCACAGCAAATGCAAGGTTAGGGTTTTGAGTGCATGCAAGTTCTCTAAGGGAGTCCGGTAAAGTGGGAAGAACAGTTATTGAACTGCGAGATAAGCAAAACCTATATAGCCTTAGAGGTAGAGTGGGAATATAACTGATTGGGTCTTCTTGCAAGCATAAATCCGTCAGATTGATAAAGTATTGAAGTCCTTCTAAAGATGTAATATGGTTATTGTTGAAGCTATAGAATTGGTTTGCATATACAACAGCCGGACAAGTAGTATCCATCTGCCATCCTAATGTGCTATTCCCTTGTAAACATTGATTGTATCCATTTCCATTCAACCACTTCCCAAAATTACTATCCGGTATACTCACCCACTGCGCCTTCCCAGTTATAAAAGACAAATTAAAAATGAAAAGTAGAGAAGCCGAACGCAGTAGCTGCTTGGTCATGGGTTTAAGATTTGACAATAAAAGTAACCCCTTATTCTAAAACAAGAAAAAAGATATCAGCTACCCTTTATCTTAAGAGCATTGGACATTCGTCCAATGCCCCTGTAACTCTTACAGACCCTTTCCACATTCGTCCATTACCCCTGTAACTGTTACAGACCCTATGAATATTCATCTAATGCCTTTGTAACTCTTACAGACCTTTTAGACATTCGTCTAATACCTCCGTAATCTTTACAGACCCTTTGGACGTTCGTCTAACAGCTCTGTAACACTTATAGCCCCTTTGGATATTCGTCCAATGCCTCTGTAACTTTTACACACCCTTTAGACATTCGTCTATGGCAGCCCAGAGATTTAAATCCTTTAACGATTTTTTATTCTGCCCTGCATAATAAAATAAATGCCCCGCGCGTTATGCCTTTAGAATTCAAATTTCCATAACCAATAAAATTCAGAAATCATGGAACGTATCTTTCGATTGCTGCAAAATTCGTTTGAAATTCAAACACGCGGCACCCACAAAAAAGCGGTTAGTCTGCTCACCGACTCTGTAGATAAACTACAGGCAAGCAGCAACCCTTTGCTGGTGGCTATTTACACCGCCTTCCTTCCGTTCTTTACGGCCTATCTGGCACTCAATGATGCGGTGGGTTTGCTCGAAGGAACTTACAAAGGCAAAACCAATTTGTTCGAAGCGCTGATAGATGGGGTAGATGAAAAGTTGCGCGAATGGGAGGGACCCATCCGCTCGGTGTTTACCGAGGATTCCCCTACCGAAATTGAAATTTTTCCGAACAAACGGAAGCCGTTTCAATCGGGCACCTACGAGCAGCGGCTTGGCGCTATTCGCATTTTGCGCAATAAACTGCTCGAGTACACGGTTGACAATCCATCGCTGGTGCCGGTGCAGGCTGCGGTGGCGGCCTATTACACCTTGTGCAATGCGGCCCGAAGCACCCAGCAGGGCAAAGAAGGTAACCTGGGCGATGCGCGCAGTCAACGCGAAACCCAACGAGTGATTACTATGAATGCCTATATGGGTATAGTATATGGCGGCTTGCTGCAGCAGTTATATACGGATTTAAAAAGAGTAGGTGACTTTATTGACTTTCCCTTGCTCTATGATTTGGTCCGCGAAGAATTGCTGGCAGATATAAATGCGGTGAGCGGAAACACCGTATATAATGTGCCGCTGGACGGAGTGGCGCTTAACGCGCACAAGAAATTCAGAATCATTGTGGAAGATGAAACGGATACAGCCATTGTAATAGCCTATTTTGCCGCTACCGAAAATGATGCACCCGGAGACGCACCGGTAGGCATAGCGCTTAATGCCGGTGATAACCGGTTGGTGGAAGCGTCCGAACTGCATTATAATCCTGCACATACTGCCCTCAACCTGTATACGGCTAACGGAGTGTCGGTGAAGGTGCAGGTATATGAAGTATCGTAAATAGAAAGTTGTATGGTTCTCATTGTTCAGGCTTGGCTTCTAAGCGGGCGTTTTTTATTGGTTAGAACTCCTGCATTTCAATTCGCTAATGCCCGCGCTGTAGCGCCCGCGGAATATTTTCTATAACCCCAATCCCGCACCTACACACAGTTTCACAGTGTTCTACTAAAAATATATTGGCAAGAATTTGCAAAAACAAAAACCGCCTTTATATTTGCGCTCCCTAAGCAAAAAGAAACGTTCTTTATTACGCTTCGGGAAGTAAGAAAAGTAGAAGAAACAAAGCGTCCAGATTCGTTCAGGACCCATCGAAACAATCACACGGAAAACAAAAGGTACTAAGCGCGAAACAAAATGTTTTGCCACCCGTTCCATCCACTCGCTGTGATAGCGAATGATAGCAAATAATGTCGGCAACAAAACTAGTGCCTTCCCCAGGAAGACAGTAGAAATTATCGCCCCTTTTCATAGGTAGAAAAAAGAAATTGAAAAATATTTCTTCCAAAATTTGGAACTATGAAAACGAAAAACATATATTTGCGCCCCCAACGCAAAAAGAAACGTTCTTTAAATCGCTGAGGGGAACAAAAGTAGAAGTAACAAAGCGTCCGGATTCATTCAGGACCCATCGAAACAATCACACGGAACACAAAAGGTATTAAGCGCGAAACAAAATGTTTTGTCACCCGTTCCACCAACTCGCTGTGATAGCGAATTATAGCAAAAATATTGGCACTAAACTGGTGTCTTCCAAAAGAAGGCAGTAGAAATTATCGCCTCTTTTCAGAAGGAGAAAAAAGAAATTGAAAAATATTTCTTCCAAAATTTGGAAATCTGAAAACGAAAAACATATATTTGCGCCCCGTTAGAAAAACGGTCGTTCTTTAAAACTTGATTTAGATGCTTTAAGCAGCAAACAAATCGCACTTCAAATAAGATTGCTTCGGCATTCAAACCTTGATAAAGTTCTTTGAAATATTGGTAGAAATATAGTTGATTAAGAATATTAAATTCGAAATCAGAATTTTGATGAAAATCAAAAAAGCATTTAGATAGGTAATTAGTTCACATTATTATTATTTTTCTTTTCTTTTGAAATACATTTGAAAAGGGATTTAACTCTTTTACAACGAAGAGTTTGATCCTGGCTCAGGATGAACGCTAGCGGGAGGCCTAATACATGCAAGTCGAAC
>CANJVG010000183.1 GCA_947478005.1 Bacteroidota bacterium | reverse complement strand
CGAGTCATTTTACCCTCTTCGTACTTGCCTATAACTTCTAGTTTGAAGGCTTCACTGTAACGAATAATTGTTTTTCTTTTCATAAACACTGTGTTAAATGTGTCTACTTTTTTTCAGGACGTGACAACATCTACAGCTGCTTGTTCAACATCGATCTGGGTTGCAGTTCCCTTTGATAATTTTTGTGTCGTAGTAATCAGGATTTCTTTCTTCGCTGCTTCTTGTTGAACGTAGATTACACCCAATGATTGCAGGGTGGACAGCTGAAAATACAACAATGAAATGTCATAGGTCAACTGTTGTTTGCGGCTTTCTAAATCGATCATCGCTTTCGTGCGCTTCATCCCTGCCAATTTTCGGTTTGCCAAACCACTTGCATTCAACAATGGTATGGACGCGTCAAAGGCAAGATTGGCATTCCAAGGAGTACCTTGCAGAAGGCGCTTGTATCCCCCATCTGTACCACCAAAAGCACTTGTTGGCAAAATGAAAGACTGCCGCATTACATTGTATCGCGTATCAAAACTCATGTCCAACTTCGGAAGTAAAGCAGCTGACGATTGCGCATATTGCAAGCGATAAATTTGCGAATCCATTTGAGCGATTGCAAAGATCGGATCGTTCTTGAGTGCAACATTCACCAGTTGTTCAATAGTGTAAGTTGCTTTCGGGTTTTGCTGAGCAAAAGATACCGACGAGGCGATATACACAGTGAAAAGAAGAATATATTTCATCATACAATTAAGTTCTAAATACAGAGGCAGGCTCCAATTTGGCAATGCGGCGAATCGCGAACAAAGTCCCTGAAATGGAGATTACTGCGGTAATAACGAAGAACGCAAACTTGACCACAGTAGGGAAAGAGAATAATGTTCCCGCATTTGCTATACCGTTTCTAAACCCTTCAATAAGCGCGTAACCAATCATGAAACCGACAATCGCGTACAACATGGCCTGCATTAAAATCAATTTTCGAATGTACCCGTTAGTTGCACCGATTGCTTTGAGTGTTCCATAATCTTTGATCCGGTCGATGGCAGCAGAATACAATGTAAGTCCAATAATGATGAAGCCCGAAATCAAGGCGAAAATGATCAATGTTCCAAAGGAGAAAGCGATTCCACTTGATTTTAATACGGTAAGAATCGTTTGATTTTTAAATTCCTTCGGCATCCAAGCTTTTACACCTGGGATATTCGCGTTGATGTAATTCACTACTTCTTGCATGTTTTTGTCTTGATCGACTTTCACCAAAAAAGCGGATGTTTTATTCACAGGCACATTCCCCAAAAAGCGAGCTCGGGCGATGGTAGTGTATGAAATCAATCCGCCACCGAAAGATCGGGCACCTTTTGTGACAGCTGCAATATATACCTGCTTGCCGTTGATTTCGAAATAATTTCCTTTTTCTGGTTTCCCCAAGGCTTTGAAGTCGAAAAAATCAACTGACACTGCTCCATCGGGAATTAAATCCGCTGCTTCGCCATCGAACATGATTCCATCTTGAATGCCATTAAATTCTGGCAGTTCAACACCCACCACGCTCATACCTGCTGAAGTTCCATCATTGAACCGAGCTGCTCCTGCAGAAATCACCAATTGATGGGCATTTGCAACATGGGGTAAACTTTCTATTTCATATCCCAAGCGCACATCGATCGGAGCCAGGGCATTTACATTTTCAGTTTTGTTGTCTGTCACCCACACATAGCCATCATTCACCCGCACATAATAACACATGGCATTGGTTAGGAAGGTAAATATTCCCGTTTGCTGTCCAATCAAGAAGATGGAAATAATAACCCCGAAAAGCGCACCAATGCTCTTTGGCTTATCAAACCTCATGAATTTCAGTGCGGTAAATAGCAGCTGCATGACTTACAGTTTAATGATGCATTCCACGCGACTACCAATCAATACGGCAGATGGATTGTCCACCCGAACCCGAACTTCACGTACTCGTCGGTCTTCAAGGTTGTCCGCACGGTCACTGAAGATTGATTTCTTCGAAAGGTACGGTGCGCAATACACGACAGAACCAGAAGTAAGTGTTTGTTTTGTTCCTTGCAGATTAATCGAAACGCGTTGTCCTTTTTTCACTTTCAAGGCATACAATTCATCCACTTCAGTAATGGCAATCAATTCACCTGCAGGGGCAAAGTCACCCAGTTTGGTTCCAGCACCGATGGCTTGACCTAGTTTCACATCCCAGTTGAGTATCATTCCGTCTACTGGAGCATAAATGCGTTTTTTGTCACGCATCTTGATGATGTATTTCGTTTCAGCACTCACTTCGTTTACGCCAAATTTCGCTTCTTGCAAATCTGCTTGAGCAATGAGCAAATCAGCGCGTAAATTGTTGTAAGCCGTTTCAGAATCGATCGCTGCCTTTACTGTTCCAGCTTTAGCGTCAGCTAGTGCACGGTCTCTTTTGCGTTCTACATCTGCTGCGTCCACTTTAATTTTAATGCCTTCCAATTTCGCTTGCAGGCTATTCACCCGTTGATTTCGTGTTGCGAGTTTTGAATTACTTTGTTCCACTTGTGCCGATTCAGCGCTGTCGTCTAAGACCATAATAAGTTGTCCTTTTTTGATAGGCTCACCTTCTATTACAAGAATCTCTACCACTCGTCCTGCGATTTCAACCCCGATTGGAGAAATTTTATTTTCCGGTTCGATGCGAGCAATACCGACAAGTTCTTTGATGTTTTTTAGATTATAATCAGAAGATTTCTTCTTCGTTTCTTCGTTTTTTCCACCACAAGAAGTGAGGAGTATAAGTCCAGCAAGGACCAACAGGTTGTTTTTCATATTAATGGATTGAAAATGCATTTGTAATACCGTCTTTCATTATTTCTGTTGCTTCACCACCATCGACTTTGATGACACGATCCGCATACGCTAGTAAACGTGGGTCATGCGTAACGACACACACACTTTTTCCGCCTTTTGCCAAAGCAACGAGTTCATTCATGACCGTAGAAATGGAGGATGCGTCAAGTGATGCTGTCGGTTCATCACAGAGAATAAGTTTTGGATCAGTCACCAAGGCTCGTGCAATTGCTACACGCTGTTGCTGTCCTCCCGAGAGTTGCTTCGGCAAACTTTTACGTCGGTCTAGCATTCCCACAAGCTCGAGGGCGTCTTCCGCTTTTTTTCTAGCTTCTGCCGCGGGGACCCTTTTCAATTGCAGCGGCATCAATACATTATCGAATGAATTGAGCGGTGCTATGAGATTGAAACTTTGGAAAACGAATCCGATGGTATTGAGACGAAGGGATGCCAATTGTTTCTGTGACATATCATTTACCAACTGGTCTTGGACATAGAGTTCACCATAACTTGGATAGATCACACAACCGATGAGTGATAGTAGCGTTGTTTTCCCTGATCCCGACGGACCGATAATCAAAACTAATTGACCTTCATAAATCTCTAAGTCAATAGGTTTGAGGGCGACAATGGTTTGGTCACCCATTTGGTATTCTTTTCCTACGCCGATTAGTCGTGCTATCATGATTTTTATTTAAACAAGATTAACGACTTTTTGTTCATACATTTCATCAAAGTTATTATTAATTCGTAGATTCAGCAACGATGAATATTGAAAAACGGTCAGTTATAAAGTGATTTTATTTATGAAAATCCTTTTAATCAGTGGTGTTCATGACTTTTATATCGGCAATAAAGCATTAGAAGATTTGCAACAAAACCAAAACCCTAAATTTAAAATGATTGCCCGTTGGACAGGTAGATTGAATCTTTTACTAGCTTTAATAATAGCTTTTCTAGGAGTGTCTTTGTCCCGAGGGTGGGTGTGATTACTTATCCAAAACCTTTGGAATTCTAAAATAGTCAGAATCTTTTTTAGGAGCGTTTTTTAACCCTTCATCTTGGGTCATAGAATCAACGGCAACGTCTTCGCGCAAGTTGTTATAACCTTCTGTCATGAAAATTAATGGTTCAACATTGTCCGTATTCACTTCACTCAATTTATCCATGAATGAAATGATGTTTTCCATGTCTTGAATGATAGCTTGCTTTTTATCTCCTTCAAATTCAAGTCGCGCTAAATGTGCAATATGGTCAACAATTTCTTCTGTAATTTTCATGGTGTAAAAATAGTAAAATGATTTAATCCTATTTCGTTACTTTCCCCAAAAAAACTCCAGAGGAGTTAAATGTTTGCAACGACGGATGAAATCCGTCGTGGAGAAAAGTCGAAATTCAGTATTCAGTATTCGGTTTTGGCGTGTGTTTTTGATTAAAAACCATGACAAAACTAATCTAAAGAAATTAACGAAGATTTAATGATTCTAAAAGCTATTATTGTATCCTTATTTGTTGTGAATCAAACCGGGATTTTCCTTCACCAGCGATTCATTGATCTTATGAAAACAAACATTCAACAATTCTAATTCAGTCATTTCAGCAATTGCTTCAGCAGTGATTGCTTCATGAATAAAAACCTTTGACACACCGGGTCTTGCAGGGCCTAATATTTCTGTTGGGTCAGAAAATAATGTATAATGATTCGTAAAAGTTATCGGAATGATAGGAACATCTAATGCTTTTGCCAATTTGAAAGCTCCTTTTTTAAAAGGAATCATTGCCGGACTTCCTTCATCTGGAATTCCTCCTTCAGGAAAAATAACGAGCGACCAGCCTTCTTTGACTGCTTTTTTTGCTAACGTGAAAGATGTTGCAGCCTTACTTCTATCTTTTCTATAAACGGGAATGTTCAACCCTTTGAAATAAGTGCGAATAATTGGGTAACTCAAAATTTCCCCTTTTCCAAGAAACAAAAAGGGATGTTTCGGAAGAATCGAATACATAAAAAAGATATCCAAGTAGGAAGAATGGTTTGCAACAACAATATATGGCCCTTCTGGTAATGGAGAATCAAGAACTTTTTTAACGCGGTAGAAACAAAAAACGCGCATCATCCAACTCCAAAACACAAACAAACGAAAACTGATTTTTTTCCATTTTTTATTGGATAACAAGACCCAAAAAAAAGGATAAAGTGCAACTGCGAAAATTACAAAGATTACCGCAACATAACATTTCCAAAGTAGGGAGAAAAGTCCTTTGAGTGTGTTCATTTCCTCAAAAATACTCTTTTCAAAGACTTGAAACGCGCTACGTCTATGTTTTCAATGAAAATAACTAAATTCGCCTAAATAAAAAAAGAGTATGGCTCGAATTCTTACAGGAGTGCAAAGCACAGGAACACCGCACTTAGGAAATTTGTTAGGTGCGATAATTCCTGCAATTGAAATGGCAAACAAACCTGAAAACGATTCGTTTTTGTTTATTGCTGATATGCATTCATTGACACAAATTAAAGACGGAAATGTTTTGCGTGAAAACACCTATAGTACTGCTGCAACATGGCTTTCATTTGGTTTGGATACGGAAAGAGTTATTTTTTATCGTCAATCAGATGTTCCTCAAACAGCTGAATTATCATGGTATCTGAGCTGTTTTTTTCCATTTCAACGGTTGACTTTAGCCCATTCGTTCAAAGATAAAGCAGATCGCTTAGAAGATGTTAATGCAGGATTGTTTACCTACCCAATGTTAATGGCGGCAGATATTTTGTTGTATGACGCTGAATTTGTTCCAGTAGGAAAAGATCAGTTGCAACATATTGAAATTACAAGAGATGTTGCGTCACGTTTTAATTTTGAAATGGGCGAAACGTTTGTGTTACCTGAAGCGAAAATTGAGAAAGACAACATGTATGTTCTTGGAACGGATGGACACAAAATGAGTAAATCACGCAATAATTTCATCAATATATTCCTGCCAGACAAAGAATTAAAAAAACAGGTCATGTCAATATTGAGTGATAGTAAAGGATTGGAAGAACCGAAAGACCCTGAAACGTGCCATATATTTGCGATATACCAATTATTAGCAAATGCTGATCAAGTTAGTGAGATGAGAAAAAATTATATCGCTGGTGGTTATGGATATGGACATGCAAAAACGGCTTTATTTGAATTAATTCTGACCAAATATGCTACTCAAAGAGAAAAATACAATTATTTAATGGCAAACAAAACGGAAATTGATGTGGCTCTGAAAATAGGCTCTGAAAAAGCGAGAAATGTTGCGCAAAATGTGATAAATCGCGTTAGAGGTAAAGTAGGCTATTAATTTGACAGAATTTGAATACATTTTTTTATATTTGTTGTTATTACAAAACCAATAAAACCATGCGACATCTTTTTATCCCAGTTATTTCAGCGTTAATAGTATTAATTTCTTCTTGTGGTTCTGGAGATGAACCTCAATTGAATGCTGCGGGTGGTAAATTATATGGTGGAGAATTTAAATTCATGTCCTCTGAAAAAGTAAATAATTTATATCCATTAGCAACTTCAGATGTCTATACAGCACGTTTCAATTCTCAAATTTATGAGCCACTTTTAAAATTGGATATTGAAACAATGAAGGTTGTGCCTG
>CANJVG010000182.1 GCA_947478005.1 Bacteroidota bacterium | reverse complement strand
TTGACTATAAAAATGCCTACCAATAATTTTTCAGAGAAGGAAAAAGCCATTCTGCAAAACGCAGCACTTACTTGTCCTGTTGCGAAATCGCTACACCCGGATATTATCCAGGAAGTTAAATTTGAATGGTACGATTAATCTAAGTCGCGCCTTTTTACTTTATCGAATTGCATAATAAAATCCTTGCCGTATACGCCTGCTGGTGTATGTGAACCATGGGGCGGTTCCTGGTTTAAAATATTTTGCGCGATTTTTACTGCCGTCCAAGCCGTAAGTGTGTATCCTTCCGGGAGTTCAAGTATCGTAGATTTAGAAACACCAAAAGGATTTTTGGCTTCGCCCCATACTAGAGTCTGTGCTTTTTCACGTATTTCGGCAGTAGGACCGGAAGGACGTTTCTTTATTCTGCTTATAAGAAACCGTTTAACTAAGGAAGAACGGAAAAAGAAAGATAGGTAGTGGCTGAGTTTCATGCTGTCAATAACACCGGGAGGCACTACGTTGTAGATAGTGATATTCGGAATCTTGGTAGTTCTGAAAGCAGTAGAAATATCGCCCCACGGAATAGCTACTGCCGTTCTTTTTACATCTCCAAAGTCTATAACTTTAGTGAGGCTGCCAGAAGGAATAGTAACGAGTTTCCCTTTTTCTCTTATTACACAACCTTCGCCAATGTTTTCGGCAATTGTAATAGCTGTCCCTTGTGAGATTTTTCCGCCTTTTTGAAACAGCGCCATTTCAAGTGAGTCGGCAGCGGGTAATCTTTCTTTAAGATGCAGGGCCAAACAATCGGTGGGTACTACATCAAATCCAACACCGGGCATTAGTAAAATTTCAGCATCTTTTGCTTCTTGACTTAGCCTGAAAATATTTTCAAACACTTCGTACTCTCCCGTTATATCCAGGTAATGTGTTTTGGCCAGTAAGCAGGCTTTTACCATTGCTCTTGAGGTATGTTTAAACGGACCTGCGCAATGTATAACTACTTTAAAATCTTTCAGTTTATCGGCTACGAGTTTGGAATCTGTCAGGTCAAAAACGAGTGATGGTAAGTTGAGTTTATTGGCAACCGCCAGCACTTTTTTTTCATCGCGGCCCGCAAGAACAGGTTTAAGGCCGGAGACGACTGCATGTTCACTTATGAGTTGACCGGTGTAGCCATAGCAACCGTAAATTAGTATTCCTTCTTTCATAGCAGCTTTGTTGCTTTAGTGAAATCAAAGCTACTTTTTGCTTTGATTTTTTTATCACGAACGGAAGGATTTTTAATAGTATTTTTTGAAGCGGAATAAGACATGAAAAAAAAATATGGCTTTAACGCCTGTTTAATGTTTGGTTGCACTCATCCATTTCTCCACTTCATGTTGGTCGAGGTGAAAATAGTCGGGTAGTTTTTTTTCTACTATGCTATTGTTGACCAGGTAGATGGCGGGCATTTCTAAGCCGGCCAAAAAAATAAAGTTTCGACCGAGGAGAAGGCAATACGGGATACTGGTGGCTTTAGTATCTTCAAAAAAAGGTGTGAGCAGTTTCGGGTCGCCATTGAGAACGAAGTAAATGGAGATGGCGGGGTTACGGGCTTTGAAAATCTTCATTTTTTTGGCCGCTATGCGGCAGTGGGGGCAGGTAAGGCTCATGAAGGCAATAACGTGTTTGCCGGTTCGCAGGCTTTGGGGTGGTGTGTTTACCTGGGCTTGGCTATAAAGTGAATCGAGTTCGAGTTTATAATCGGCTTCGTGTTTAAATAGGTAGGTTTGGGAATAGCCGAAGTCAACATAATTCAAAATGTGGGGCAGCACTAACGATACTATGAGTAATACATAAAACAGAATATTGACCCGCTTGAAACTGAAGCCGCTGTGATATCTATAAAGCAGCAGGATGAGCCCCAGCATAATTGCATTTTTAATAAGTGCCTGCCAAGGCGTCATATAAAAGTAGTTGCCGAAGCAGCCGCAGTTGCCTTTGTTACCTACTACTACTAATAGTCCTACCAGGTAAACCGAAAACATAAGCAGCGAAGCCGCGGCAATTTTATAGGTGGTTTTAACTTTGATGTTGAAGACTAAGAGGCCACCAATAAAAAACTCGAGGCTAATGAAGAGGCGGGCTATGAAAGGAGCCGTTTGCCAGTTGGCTACGTGTAAATCTACAAAGGTGTATTCAAACTGCTCGATGGGGTTTAGCTTAGTGAGCGCTGAAACAATAAACACCGCACCCAGCAGAATACTTAATACAATAAAGGGAGCTTTTTTGAGCATGGAACAAGGCTAAAATAAAAAAGCCGAAAGTAGAACTCTCGGCTTTTTTATTGTCTGTAGTAATTGCTTACTTGTCAGCTACCCAGCTTGAAGAATAGTTAACACCAGTTTGAGTTGTTTGTTGCGCAGGCCAAGCTTTGCAATTAAGTTCAGCTGCTTTACGGTAAGAACCGCTTTCGTTGCCATTATCTCCACAATAAGTGTCATCTTTGAATTTTGTGGTTTGAGATAGTTGACCTTGAGTATCGGTTCTCTCTCTTTCACAATGGCCACATTTTTGGCAAGAAGAAGCGCCTAACAAAGCAAGTACAGTTAGAGAGAAAAATAATTTTTTCATAGTAAAAATTTTTTGGTTTGTTTAATAATGGGGCAAATATATCGTGAGCGATTAATTCGCAAAATTTTTGAGCATCTTTTTTTCTTCTGACTACGAGTGTTTTTAATGCAGATTTTAAAAAACCAAGCCGCAGTTGAGGATGTTGGTGCCATAACCAAATTCGGCAAAGAAGGAGACTTTATCAAAACGGTAGCGCAGGCCGGTAACGGGACCTGCATATATAAACCAGCGCAACTTTTTATCTACCGAAAAAACGGGCCCTGCACCTATGGCAAAGCCGTAGTAAACATCGAACCGACAGTAGTTGGGTACATAAAATTGTTCTAAAAGATGGAATAGGATTCGGCCGCCTATTGGTAGGGCATAAGATGTCTGATAGCCGGAGTTTGTGATTGGCGGACGAGTTTCGCTTTTCTTCGGAACGGAGGTTGCTGTGTTTTTTTGAATTTCGAAAAAAACATAGAGGCCGGTTTGCGCTCCTATGCTTATGCAGCGGCTTAGTTTGTGTTCGGTGCTGATGATGATGGCTATGCCGGTTTTGTTAGCAACGGATTTGGTGGAGGAGGAGGGAGGCAGTAGTATAATATGAGTAAAGCCTATGCCTTCGGCCAGCAGCATTTTTTTGTGGCGCAACCATGCCTGCGCCTGGGTGCAGCGGGGCTGTATATAGAGGAGTAGAAAAAGTAGCCACACGGGCCCTGCTGTTTTCATAGATAGGCCGATTTGCCGGGAGTAGCAGTGTTTTCATATAGAGTAGGCTATGGTTCTTATCTATATAACAGCGGTGGGTGCTTTTTTATTGTGTGTTTTTAGGTTTATCTCCAAGGAGGCTGTTTTCTGCCCCAAAATATTTTTTTAAAAAGGCTTTTTTTTCAGAAAACCATTTTTTATTTTTGAAATGATTTAGACAAATTCATTAACCTTAAAACAAAAAAAACATGCCTTATCAAAATTTACAGGGTACTATCCCTCCGGCAGTGATGGCAATAATCATGACTGCGGTTAATAACATTAAAATGGAGCTATCGCCCTATGTGATTAATTTATCGATGGCCGAGCGCAGCAATCTTTACAAAATGGGGCCCACCCGCTTTAGCCTGGCGCAAAAGGTAATTGTAGTTTGCGACACGCTGCCAATAGTGGTGCCTAATTTTGTGAATCCGGTTGAGATTAAAGATGACTTTGAGCGATACAATCAGTATTTGCCTTTGCGCCAGGCATTGGCTCAGATTCTGGAAAGTGTGGATGATTCAATGATGGCTTCGGGCAGCGAAATAATGACTAAAGGCGCCAAGCCGATTTATGCCAACGTGAAGGTGGCTAAGGACCAAAATGTGCCGGGGGCGGATAGTGCTGATGAATTGTTGAGTCCTTATTATGATTTGCCGGATCAGCCGGATGGAGGCAATCCATAAGTTTTCCATAGTGGGTGTGGAAGGCAGGGCATTTTTTTAAATGACCGGCCAGGGAAGCCGGAGGGTGTCTGGCTTCCCATTTTTAAACTTTTTCTTTTAGTGTGTCGTTGCGTCAGCAACGCGGGAGTGTTCAGCCCTGAGCGCTCCCTTTTTTTTGCCCAAAAACGGGGATTTCGTCTCTCGTCTTTCGCTTGTCGTCTCTCGTTTTTCGTTAGCAGCCGGTTTTTGACGATAAATCATTTTAATAGATAAATTATATCAAAACTACTATAAGTATTATAGAATGTTTAATAATTATGATTAAATAATTGATTTAATTATCAAAATTAAGATAAAAATGATTTAAAATTAGATAGACTTGATATAGATTATAATAGAAATGATTAAATAGAAACTAAAATTATTTAAAATTTGATAGGTAGTATCAAAGATATAATAATGATTATCAAATAGTTGATACTATTTGATAAAAAATAAATAATTATATCAAAAATTGAATCAAATTTATCAAATGTAAAATAATGATAAACTAAAATTTGATAGGTAAGGTTTAGTAGTTGATATTTTTAAAGAAGGTTTGATTTGTTTTATCAAAATTCATATTTTTGGACTTCAAAAATCAACAAACCTATGCCTTATCAAAACATATCGAGCGTTCTGACGCCTGCCGAACAAACGGATATTCTGAAATATTTGAACGAGGCCTCCAATCTAATGCCCTTTGTGGTGAACCTAGCCAAGGGCGAAAAGAAAAAATCGCTTCGGATGGGCAACAAAACCGAAAAATTTTTGAACGATGTGCAAAAGCTGACCGACCATAACCCGCAGCTGGTGCCCGGCTATGTAAGCACAGTGGAGTACGATAAAGATTTTGCGCTGTACCTCAAGCTGTTGCCCATTGAGCAGAAGCTGCGCATGATGCTGGAGGCCGTAACCGATACCCGCTATGCCCTGGCGCAGGAATGTCAAAAACCCGCCCTCGCTATTTATAGTAATATACAATCGGCTGCCCTCAACAATGTGCCCGGTGCCGACAGCGCACTGAATGAGTTGAAGCCATACTTCAAAAAAGAGCGCAAGAAGAAGAAGGGATAGGAGAAAAATTTAGAAATATCCGATTGACGATTTATGATAATAGAAGAACAATTTTAGTTTTGATAAACCCTAACGGTTATCAGGGTTATCTGCCCAAAGCAGGGTAGATAACCCTGATAAAGTCAGGGGTATAAACAAGTTAGGCGAAATAATAAAAACCACGACAAAGAATGACAAATTGGATAATTTCAGCAAACTCTCAAATGTATGACCACACATCATCATTTGAACATTATTCATTCATTGACTGGCGACAAGGAAATGTAAATTTTGCAGTTGGTGACATTGTGTTTATATACTCAACAAGACCAACAAGTATGATACAATACAAGTGTTTGGTTGAGAAAATTGATTTATACTACCCAAACATTAGAGACGACAAAGAGTATTGGAAAGACGAAGAAGAATATCAGAAATCCATTAATGGAAAGTTTATGAGGTTAAAACTCATTGACCAAATTTATAATCAGAAATTAAGTTTAGAGAATTTAAAAGAAAACGGACTAAGTGCTGCACCACAAGGACCTGTAAAAGTTAAACCAAATTTATTAGAATATATCAACTCAAACTTTTCAGACAATTTTCAGACAGAAATCTTTCCTGAAATGTTAGACGGTGAGACAATAGAGTTTGAGGGTATCAAGAAGCAAATTTTAGTGAACAAGTATGAAAGAAGTTCAATAGCTCGAAAAAAGTGCATAGAATTTCACGGTTTAAGTTGTAAAGTGTGCGGACTGAAATTTTCAGAAAAGTACGGTGTAATTGGGAATGAATTTATCCATATACACCATTTGACACCAATACATAAAATTGGGAAAGAATATAAAGTTGATTATAAAAATGATTTAATCCCAGTTTGTCCAAATTGTCATTCAATGTTACACAGAAAAGTTAATGGTAACGAGCCGACAATTGACGAACTGAAAAAAATGATAAATGAAAATTACATCGCCTAACACGGGTTTGGCAAAAGTGGCGGTTCAGTTCTCCGCAGACACATTTGTGGTTAATCAAAGTTTGGTTCTCCGCAGACACATTTGTGGTAAAAATCGCCACCTTCGCCAAGCCCGAAAACGTTAGCGGTAAAGATTTTGAACTTTTTCTTAAAGCGGTTGTTATGCTGTAGGGCGTTGAATAAATGTTCTACTGGGGGGAAGTATTATGTGGGTTTTAGTTCCCCCTTTTTTTTTCTTCTTTGTGCATCTAAACTACATTATTGAGTATGATGCCGTTCTTCCAGAAACACTCTTTTTTCCTTCGTCAATAGATTTTTCCAACTTCTCGTCTGCCACTCTGCCATTGGCACAGCAATTGAGTTCATGGAATCTCTTATTTTCGAAAACTCAAAATATTAAGAATGGAAAGCATGGACTTTTTGCAGGAACCGGTGAACGATGATGAGTTTGATATGCTCCCTATTTTGCCCGATGAAG
>CANJVG010000181.1 GCA_947478005.1 Bacteroidota bacterium | reverse complement strand
GCTTCTTCATTGCGGGAAGTCTGCACAGTGTTCTTTACAAGCTGAGAATTCTGCGGATGCGTTTCCAAGTTTAGCAGGTAATACTTCACAGCATTCGCAAAATCACCTTTCCCTAAATAGGCGGCAGCGAGTTCATTGCTAAAAAAGGTTTCATCCTTCACAATTTTGTTGCCCTTTTCGTAAACCGCAATTTCGTAATCAAAGAGATGATAAGCCTCAAAGGCATTGGCCAATCCGCGAATGGCTGGTTCGTTAGGCTTTAAATCCTTTAAGGCGCGGTCATATTGTTCTTTCGCCTTTTCCGCGTTCGGAATTTGCGAATACATATAGCCTAGGTCAACTACATATTGCTGCACTCCCTCGAACTTCTTGATTTGTTTTTTGACTACCTTCTCCAGTTCGTCAAATTTTTTCAGCGTGAGATAGCACTTATAAAGCGGGTTGTAGAATTTTGCATCATAACCGCTCTTCTCCCACAAACCCTGATATAGCTCCACCGCTTTATCATACTCTCCATTGCTCAAATAACTTTTAGCCAGCGTTTCGTCCCTCCCTGGCTGCGAATAACCAAAAGAAACTAGCAGTAAGAAAAATGCGAAAAACAATGAAAACCGGTTCATGAAAGTGAAAGTAAAAATGTTGTGAAGATTGTGGTGCCCTTTTAAGAAATGTTGTTGCTTTGCGGCTCAATTTAATATACATGACCGCAGAAACTATTATAGACATCTATACCGAAATGACTCCTAATCCTGAGAGTTTAAAATTTGTTACCGATCGCCACATCCTTCCTAATTTCCAACTCGATTTCAGAACAAAAGAATTGGCTGCCGGTTCCGGGTTGGCGAAAACCCTTTTCGAAATTCCTTTCGTGAGCGGGGTGTTTATTGCCAACAACTTTGTAACTGTTACCAAAAAGGCAGAATACGATTGGTTTGAAATTACACCGGAATTGAAAGAGGCGATAAAACAATTTTTGCAAAGTGGCAAGAAGCCGGTTGACGAGACTTTACTTCCAAAGGATGTTTTGCTAGAACAAAAATCGGAGGCTGCTAACGAAAGCCCGGAAACAAAAATCAAGGACTTGTTGGAAAAATATGTAAAACCCGCAGTGCAAATGGATGGGGGGCATATCGAGTTCAAATCATTTGAAAACGGCACGGTTACACTTTCTCTTCAAGGGTCATGCAGTAGCTGTCCATCTTCTACACTTACTCTCAAGTCAGGTATTGAAGGGCTCTTGAAGCGTATGGTGCCGGAAGTTGAAGAGGTAATCGCAGATGCCGATTAGACTTACTCTCAAAACAAAAAATACAGGATTGCACTATGCAATCCTTTTTTATTTTTAGGAAAACATTTTTTCGCTTGAAAAAATATCTCGACAAACTTCCTCTCCTTCTCATCTTCCTCATTGCAGTAGCGTTCAGCATTAAAAGTTTTCGTGAACCCGATTTGTGGTGGCAGATACGAACCGGTGAATGGATTCTCGAGCACCACGAAATTCCTAAACAGGATATTTTCAGCTATACATTTGCCGGAAAGGATTGGATAAACGTAAAGTGGGGTAGCGAAGTTCTGTTCGCCATCATTACCAAAATTTCCGGGTCCGAAGGTGTTTTTATTATTCAGGCAATTGTTTCCTGCCTTCTTGTTTTCTTTCTTATAAAGATTGCAAAGACAAAATCAACTCTCTCTGTAAACATTGCACTGATTCTAACACTTATAGCTTCTGAGTATAGAATAATCGGTCGCCCCGAAATGTTCAGCCATTTGCTAGTGGCAATGTTCTTACTTTTTCATCTGCAACACAGAAAAGAATCTTCGAACAAACTCTTTTGGTTAATCCCTCTACAAATTCTCTGGACCAATCTTCACGAAGCTTATGGAACAGGAATTGTAATTACCGCAATATTTTTGGTGGGCACGTGGATGGAATATTTTTTATCGAAGAAGAAAATTCTGTTCAAAGCGAAAGAGACTCCAAAAGCAATTTCGATTCTGCTTCCCGTTCAAATTCTTTCACTGGTCATCAATCCCAATGGTACAAAACTGCTTACACGCCCTTTCGATATTCTAGGCCAAGTCTATCAGAACAAATTTACCAGCGAGCTTTACGATTTTCATGCACCAGAATATTGGCAATGGAATGTTTATTTAGTTATCGGGATATTAGTTGTCGGGGCGGTGGGCACTTTCATTTATTTCAAAACCCTCAAGACAAAATCAAATCGGCTAAAATTATTTGTAGAGCAATTTGGTTTAAGCTATTTAATTTTGCTGGTAGCGTTTTTCTACTTAGCAGCAACAGCTTATCGCAATATTGTTTTTCTGGTTTTGATTTTCTTTCCTTTTCTTGTTTTCGGAATTGAGTCTCTTCTTTCCAAAATTCCTTTACTGCAAAAATTCAGGCAGCAAGTCGCGATTGGCTTTTCTGCACTATTGATAGGCTTCTATATTCTCGTGGTTTCCAACAAGTATTATGAATGGACCGACAGCCGCGACCGTTTCGGCTTAGAAGTTCTTTCCACCTTCAATGCAAGCGGTGCAGCTGATTTTATTTTACAAAATAAAATTCAAGGACGATGCTTCAGCGACTATCTCACCTCTTCTTATTTACTATGGAGACTGCAACCCGATTTTAAAACTTTTATTGACCTCCGCGATTTAGACGTTTTCCCTGCCGATTTCTTCAACACATTCTTTTCAGCTACGCTGTTTCCCGATGCCTTTATTCAACTCGACTCGACCTATCATTTTGACTACGTGGTCTTATATCGTCCTAATAACCGCATACACGACTATCTGTGTAACGGCAGCAATTACAAACTCGCTTTCATTGATCCCGTTGCCGCAGTGTATGTAAAGAAGAGTTCTCCTACTGACTCTTCAATCATTAATTTTTCTCCGTCAAAGACAATAGCCACTTCCTTTCCTTCTTCGGCAGTCAACAAAATTCTGAATCCATTTTATTCTCCGTTTGACTACGCTAGCGTGGACTATAATTTGATTGCCGCAGCGTTCAGTATTAGTGTAAATCGTTTGAATGAAGCGGAACAGTTTGCTTTGCGGTCTGCTGCAAATCCAAAAGAAGAATATAAGACCAAAGAAATGCTGGGAGAGATTTATTACCACAAAGCGTTAATGAGCCCCGATGAAAATTCACGTATTAAATTTCTTTCAGCCGCACAAAATTACTTTCAGCAATCGCTGAGTTTAAAAGATAATTTCCCCGATGCTTATCTGGGATTAAGTGTCGTTCTGTTCGAACAAAAAAATTACCGGGCGGCATTAGAAATCTCAGAAAAATGCTTGTCCTATGATAAAGCCAACCGAAAAGCCTACATCATTGCCGGACAATGTTGTTCTTTTTTTGTCAATCAGAACACGAATGAATCCCCTGGGTATCTCGACCGAGCCATCTCCTATTTTGCAGAAGCCGACAAACTGCAGACCGGAACTCCATTCGTGTTGTTTAACTTGGGAGTGCTTTATTTCCGCAAAGGAGATTGCGCACGTGCTACACCTGTTCTAAAACAAATTACCGAAATGCCGGGGGTAAGTGAAGAACAAAGAACCACCGCAAAGAATTGTTTGCAGAAGTGTTCAGGGTTGTAAAAAACCTTTACTGATTCTGCGGACTCACGGTAATATTCCTGAAATATTTCTCCGCCAGATTTTTGTAGTATGGCTTTAAAGAAGGCGGAACCGTTTTATACAAATCAACCTCGCTCTGTTTTGCCTTTAGATATTCCTCTAACGATGGTGGCATTTTACGTTCTGTTTCCTTTCCGGTATTGCTTTCCCGCTCGGGTTGTTTCTCACGTTGGCGCTGTGCGTTTTCAGCTTCGAGCAATTTGCTCATAATATCCTGCTGACGTTGCAACATTTGGCTCGTCAGATTCTTATTCACCAAATCCTTTTCATTCTGCTCCATCTGTTTGATGGCATCTCCCAAGTTGCCAAGCGGATTTTTCCCGTCCTTATTCTCCTGTTGATTAATACGCTCTAACTCTTTTCTGATTTGCGCCTGCATCTGTGCCATCTCTGCAAATTCCTTGCTCATGCCTTGTCCCTGTGATGGCTTTTTACCTTGTGGCCCGGGCATCTTCATGTTCTCGCCCATCTTGTCCATCTTATCTTTCAATTGCTTTTGCATCTTCGAAAGTTTCGGTAGCCCATTACCGGGCTTCTTACACTTCATACACATTTTAGGTTGACCCTGTTGCTGCTGCTGTTGTTTCTCGCTTTGCTTTTCTTGCATTTGTTGCAATGCTTCACTTAACATCAGCGCCAGATTATTGTAACCCGTCATCACAAATTGCTGATTCGCAATAGCCCTCATTACGTTTCGGTCTTCCATATCATCAATGCTCTTCCCAAGGTATTTATTTACGCTCGCAATCTCCTTGGTAATAAAACTCTTAATGCTTTCCTGACGCTTGGCAATAGCATACAAACTATCCTCGACCATTTTCGAATTTTCACGAATTCGCTGTTGCTCTTTCATCAACGCCACATACTTCGGATTGTTGATGTTGGTGTTCTTCACATCATTCATCAATTGCTCTTCATCAAACGACAACTTCACAATATTCTCCAGCAACTGACGAAGCGCCTGCATATCTTCGGCATCTTCTTCTTCCTCCATAGCATCCTTCATGTCGCCCAATTTCTGCGCGGCATCTTTCATATTGTTGGAGGCACTCTTCTGATTTTTAGAGGCTGATTTATTCTCCTTATTATTCATCTGCTGCTTGGCATCTTCCTGTTGCTTCTCGGCATTTTCCAGACTCTTCTCTATCTCTTTAAAATCCTGCTCACTCTTTGTTTCCTTGTTCAGCTTTTTCAAATCTTCCAAATCTTTCTTCGCCTCCTTCATTTCTGCATTCAGCTTGTCTTGCTCTTTTTTCAAATCCTCCTGCAGTTTTTCGTCCTTCGGTGCGCCCGTCTTAGGATCAGTATTTTCTTCTGTTTTCTTCGAAAGCTCCTCCTGCTTCTCCGCCATCTTCTCGAGTTTCTTGGCAGTCTCTTCCATCTTTTGGTTGAACTCCATCTTCTTGAATAACTCCAGCATCCTGTCCAATTCCTTCTCTACCTTCTCATTGCTGTTTTGCATGTCCTCCATCTTGTCGAGCGCATCCTTCTTCTGCAACTCTTCCAACATCTTCTGCAATTTCTCCATCAACTTTTTCGTTTCCTCGTCCAACACCTTATCCGCCAACTCCTGTAAGTTCTTTTGCTTCTCCTTTATTTCCGGGCTCACATCCTTAAACTCATCCTGCTTTTCAAAGTTCTGATTCATCTTGTCCTTAATCTTCTCCAACTTCTCTGCCAGCTCCTTTTGCTTTTCCAGGTTTTCCTGCAGATTTTTCTTGTCCTCCCAATTCAGGTTTTGCTTTTCCATCAGCTTATCCTGCATGGCTTTCAATTCATCCTTCAATGCTTTAGCATCCTTCATAGTTTGCTTCAACTCTTCCTTCAATTCCTTATTGTCCTTCGTCAACTCCTTGTTCAGCTCTCCCAAAGATGGCATAGCAAAATTCATCAACTCACTCTTCGTTGATTTGCTTCCATGAATTCCATCATTATCCCACACTTCAAAATAGTATGTGATTTTGTCCCCGGGCTTTATAGTAAAATCTGAAAGCTGCCAGTAGTAAGTAAAGCGCGAAGAAGTCCCCGCAGTAAATGGAACATCTACAGTTTTGGTAATAGAATTTGTCGAGTCTGCACGGGTAAGTTGATAATTGAACGTCAACTTATGAAGTCCATAATCATCCGAAATCTCCCCTACATAGTAGAAATATTTCTGTGTGGCAGAATCATTCTTCTCCTTCACCGCAATCACCGGATACAAATCTGGTGTCACATTCAACGAATAAGAAACGCTATCAGCATCAGTTACATTCTTGTTCGACACCTTAAGCGTGTATTGTGCGCTCTGCAAAAATGTTTTGCTGAAAAAGAATTCCGCTTCCCCGCTTCTCTTCACACTGTAAGAAGAATCTCCAAGCCCGAAATCAATCGCATCCACATTCTGTGTATTAAATCTCCACGAAAGTTTCGTGCCTGCCGGGATAACCAGGTCACCCATATTTTTCAAAACCTCATTGTGCTTGCCGGTATAAGCAGGGTAATTGCACGCCACTTCAAAATTCGCAATCACCGGTTTCGCCACCACATCAATCGTATATTCCTTCGACCGAAAACCGTTGGCACTCAACTGAAACCTCGTTGACTTTTGAAGACTCACAAACTCATACGTGAAAAGATTTTTTTCCTTCTTCCTGAGCGATACCGTATTCTGCGTTTCCGCATCCTTCAGCTGAACCTCATTCGGCAAAGCATCGCCCTCTATCTTTACTTCCAACGCAAAATTTTCAAACTGCAACGCCTTCAAACTCTTGTTCTGAATCACAAACTGAAACGGAGCCTCCTTCTCATAATAAGTATCGCTGTGATACAATCGCTTCGTTCCCTCCTTAATCACATTCGGTGCGGCTATGATGATGAACAGAAACAACAAAACAGGAGGCGCGAGGTAACGCAGATACTTTCTGTTCTTCGACAAATCAACCGCAAACGAAAAATCAATCGGCTTCAATTCAAAAGCCTTCTGATCAATAGCCGCCAGCAACAATTGCGATTCCGAATTCGCAGCAGCATTATGCAGTTGCAGAATATTCAACAGCTTATCCTTTATCTCTCCAAAATGCGTTCCTATTATCTG
>CANJVG010000180.1 GCA_947478005.1 Bacteroidota bacterium | reverse complement strand
TTCAACGGAGCGGAGCGAACAGCTACACTGAAGAATGACGTAAGCAAGAATTAGTTATTCATTTTTCGCTAAACCATTTTGCTATTACTTGCAGATAATTACTTTTGCGCCCTGCTTTTAAAGAAGCAGACACGGTGGCCATAGCTCAGTTGGTTAGAGTAGCGGTTTGTGGTTCCGCTGGTCGTGGGTTCGAGCCCCATTGGCCACCCTTGCTAAAAGTTCCCTGTTTCGACAGGGAACTTTTTCTTTTTATTCTTGTCTGCCAATTTAATTCATGACAGCCACCGATAATTCCCCCCATATAAAGAAGAATCTACAGGATGTTTTCCTTTTTACCGGGAAACTCCTGCTCATTTGGCTATCGTGGAAGGTGATTATATATGTATTGGGAGTGGAAAGCAAACCCATCAACCAACGCCTGGTGCCGGCTCTGAGCATCGAGTGGGAATATCTGAACAACGAGGTGCGCTGGATAGTGCTGGACGGTGCCGAATGGGTACTGAACCATAGTGGCTTCGCCACCGACAACAACGGTTACCTGCTGAATATAAGGACCAAGACGGCTATTGGCTTGGGCAATTATTGCCTGGGCTTTCAAATGATGTACTACTTCATTATGCTGGTGCTTATTGCTCCTTTTGGCTGGCCCAAGAAACTGGGGTCGGTGATGGCGGGTATAGCTTTTACTATCCTGCTCAATATTTTTAGAGTGGCAGCTCTTTGCTGGATTGTAGCGTTCACTCCTGATTATATGGCTGTTAGCCATGATTATATTTTTAATGCCGTGGTGCTGAGTGCGCTGCTGGTGTTTTACTACTACCTGGTACGAATAGAGGCAAACTAAACTTTGCTTAGATGATTTGTTCAATCTGCAAATAAGCCGAATAAGAAAACAATCTGGATGCTGACGAGTGGTTGACCCTTGCGGCTAAGCTACTCGGTGAATGAGAAGATCAACCTAAGCAGGCCTCCCAAAAAAAAATGAGTGTTTTTGAATAAAAGGCTGATAACAAGCATCGTAGTGCTCTGTTCTTATAAAAATTATAGATGGCATTCCAAATCAAGGTAGTGAGCATTCCAAGTTTGGATTGCGTGCATTCCAAATCAAGGTAGCGAGCATTCCTAGTTTTGATTGCGTGCATTCCAAATCAAGGTAGCGAGCATTCCAAGTTTTGATTGTGTGCATTCCAAATCAAGGTAACGAGCGTTCCAAGTTTGGATTGTGTGCATTCCAAATCAATGTAGTGAGCATTCCAGGTTTGGGTAGTCTGCATTCCAAATCAAGGTAGTGGGCATTCCAGGTTTGGATTGTGAGCATTCCAAATCAAGGTAACGGGCATTCCAGGTTTTGATTGTGCGCATTCCAAATCAAGGTAGTGAGCATTCCAAGTTTGGATGGCGTGCATTCCAAATCAAGGTAATGAGCATTCCAAGCTTGGATTGTGTGCAGTCCAAATCCATTGTTCTTCCAAGTCTTCCGGCTCTGCGGGTGACTTGGAAGGTTTAATGAAGTTTTGAAGTCTGCGACTTCAAAAGCAGTTGAATATATACACCACCTTCACTAATTATTTTTAGCTTCGTTTAATGGGCTTCGCTTACAAATTTGATGATGCCGATGGTGTTTACTTTACTACTTGTGCGGTGGTTGAATGGGTCGATGTTTTTACCCGTAGCATTTACAGCGACATAGTAGTTGAAAGTTTGCAGTATTGTATAGATAAGAAGGGATTGGTACTACATGCCTGGGTAATAATGCCCAACCATATTCATTTGGTTATTTCAAGAAAAGGCACCGATGGCTTTTCCGATATTATGCGCGACTTTAAAAAATTCACCTCCTCCAAAATTATTGAAGCCATTAAAGTAAATACAGAAAGCAGACGCAACTGGATGCTTTGGCTATTTCAGTCGGCTGGCAAAAAGAATGGCAACAATACCAACTATCAGTTTTGGCAACAGGAAAATCATCCCATAGCTTTAGAGAGCAACAAATTTGTGAAACAGAAGGTGGAATATATTCACGAGAACCCAGTTACAGCCAAATTAGTGGATACGGCTCAACGATATGTTTATTCGAGTGCCAAGGATTATGCAGGTGAAAAGGGATTGTTGCCTATAATTATTTTAGATGAGGTATATTATCCCTAGCGCTCAGGAAGTCACAGACTTCCTGTTTCCATTGGAACTTCCAAGTCCCCCGCAGAGCCGGAAGACTTGGAAGAACGGGCAGCAGGTTGTTATTTTGTAAAAATAAATACCCCGGCCAAAACAGAGACTTTTAAATTAATAATAAACAATAACTAATCTATGAAAAATATAAAATACTGCTGCCACTTTGTTCTATTCTATTGCTTCACTACTACTACATTAATTGCACAAAACTGGCTGTGGGCAAAGGACGGAGGAAATACGATTTGGGCTGGCACCACACATGTTACCGTAAACGCAAATAGCAATATCTATTGCTTAGGCGGTTTTGTTGATTCTGTTACATTCGATAATACTACCTATCACGGTTGGGCTGATATGCAAGGTGGAAATGGGTTCATTGCTCAGTATAATCCATCGGGTAATTTTGTGAACGTTGGCAGAATTTCTAAAGGGAATATGCAGAGCGGCTTTTCTACCGGTAGCTTGAATCATGATGCAGAAGGCAATATTTACGTTACAGGCGATATGAGCGGCAGCAATTCTTTTGATACAATTTTCACCGGTGCCAATTATAACGGCTACTTAGCCAAGTTCGATTCTAATTTGAATGGCAAAAGTGTGAAGTTAGCAGCCGACATAGTGTACGCTTCGGCTTTTGACAGTGAAAAGAATACATACTTGGCCGGTGCTATTGATAAAATTGTTAGTCATATAGACACATTTACGCTGTACAACTCAAGTGCTAATCCAGCTTTTCATCCCAAAATGTTTTTGGCTAAATTTGATAGCGATGGAAAATGCTTGTGGGTGAAGCAGAGTTACGGAGCTACCTGTTCAATAGCTTCACTATCTTTAAGCCAGGGAAATTTGTACTTAATGGGTTCTGCTGATAGTTGCCTTCAATTTGATACCACACATATATGCGGTAACAATGGAAGCGGAACTGATTTTATTATAAATGCAGACCTTGATGGTAATGTAAAATGGGTATTGACTCCCGGCAATGCAGGTGGTACATACGTACACTCCTTGACTTCGGATGCTAATGGTAATTGTTATGTAACCGGTGGATTCAATCAATCCATTATTTTAGGTAATGATACCTTGCAAAAAATTCCTGGCAGTAAGAGCAATGCATTCCTAGTAAAATATGATAGCACGGGAAGTGCATTATGGGCTAAACAATTGAATTCGGATTCGATTATCTATGGAACTTCCCAATCCTCAGATGGTGTCGGGGCTACTTATATTTTCGGCAAGTTCATAAGAAGCGCTATTTTCGAAAATGACACAATAGAATCGTTGCTAAACAATAATATGTTTATTGCCCGTTATGGACCCAATGGTGATTATCTAGGGCATAAAATAATTTCCAATGTATTGGGTACTTCTATTGCCCAAGATGCCGATGGCAATGCCATAGTAACGGGTAATCTAAGTACCGGCACTACTTATTTTGATAGTATTCCATTAACCTGCACGGGGCAGAGTAATTTTTTCCTGGCTAAGTTAGAGGCTATTACGGGTGCCTCCAACAGTGTAAGGATGATGCGATTAGATGACCGCCTGGTTATTTATGCTAATCCTAACACGGGTAGTTTTACCATTGAGGTGCCGCAAGGCATAGTAAGAGGCAACCGCGCTCAGTTGGGTATATACAACAGCACTGGGGGTATGGTAAAAGATGAGATGGTGGACATCAGTAACAACCGGCTAAGCATAGACATAGGCAGTGTGCAAAAAGGTATTTATAGCGTTACGCTCAGCAGCGGGCAAAAGAGGTATACGGGAAGGGTAATAATCAATTAGCAAATAAGAGAATTGAAGGATTAGCGAATTGAATACAAAAACAAAAAGCGGTGCAGAGATGTTACCGCTTTTTGTTTTTTAAATGGACTGCTTTTAGCCACCAATTTCACACCCCTCTTCATAGGAGAAAAGGGTTAATTGTCATGAAGTAAATAAAACCGACACAACTTTTTTAAAGAAGCAGCGTCTATAGGGTATGTTAGTCTATTCAACCTATTGCCTTCCTGCTGTTTCCTGCTCGGCTTATCCCGAGGTAAGGCTCAGTGATATGCGTCTGAACCCTTCGTTGGTTTGCATGCATTGCATACAGGTTTGTCAATATTGTTTGTTAGGCGTTCAGTTAATTCCGCGCTATCTGTTTCGCGGTCGCGATACTTTCTTCCTCTGCTCAAACTAAGCAGTCAACAGGCAACGAATATCGGCAGGGATAACTGCCGATTCGTTCAGCCATCTTTTTTCAATCTTTAATAATTAGAAATTTATGAAAACACATAATAAACGTTCGCGCAAGCTGATGCGCGTTCGCAATAGCAACCGAATAAACCGGTTGCGCAATCAGCATATAATAGTCTTACCTTTATTCGTGCAGCCAATGTTTATATTGGTGCTTATCAAGCTGGCATTAGAAGAGCAAAAAACGGCCGGTAAAATGGTAGAGCGTTTACTGCTGCATATTGATAAAATAAACGGTAATCTTAATTTCCCTTCCACTACTCCTTCTACTGCCAATTTACAGTTGCTGGTAGATGATTTATCGGCTACTAACACAGCCATAGAGGGGGGCGATTTGAGCAGAATTCCTCACCGCGACACCCTGATGATGCAGGCTGATAATTCCATACGGCTTTTGTCGTATGATATTCAGAAACAATCAGGTGGTGATGCCGAGAAGATTAAGAGCGCAGGCTTTGAAACCCGTAAGGGTAAAGGTGCTTCGCAACCGGTAGACGAGGTAAAGAAGATGAGGTCAAAAACATTTGTGGGTGGTAAGATAAAGTTGCTTTGGGGCAGACTGGCTTACTCGCGCATGAATTATGTTGAAACATCGGATAATCCTGCGGGCGGTCCTTGGACTCCGGTCGGTAAAACAACTCGCTCTTCGTTTGTCATGGATGGTCTTGTTCCGGGTCGTCTGTATTACTTCCGTGTTTACGGTTCCAATAACCTGGGCGATGGTCCGCCAAGTGGTCCGCAAGAGCAGAGAAGTATGTAGGCTTTTGGGTTATGGTGTGCAGGGCGCAACCGCAAGGTTGCGCCTTTTTTTGTTTACTTTCATAACGTTAGACTTCTCCACTTTGAGCTACATTAAAACAAATGTATTTTAGCCTTCTATTCACACTATGAAAGAAACGCTACTCGCTGTCCTTTTATTACTCGCTGCCGGTCTTTTTGCCGAGCAGCCTTCGGTTCTTCACTTGCAAACATCTACCATTACCAGTACACCGGCTGTGCACTCGGGTGCGTTCGGCACTTATAATCATAAGTGGTTTTTTATTGGTGGGCGAAAGAATGGTCTGCATGGTTTTCTGCCGCCTTCGGCTTTTCCCGACAACAGTGTAAACGATAGTATCTATATTGTTGACCCCGCAGCCAATCAGCGTTGGAGTGCTTCAACTTACACCCTGCCCGATTCGATTCGCGAGGCCATCAATTCATCCAACATGGAGTTCTACCTCAGCGACACCACCTTGTATATGGTGGGCGGCTATGGCTGGACCGATGTGGTGAGCGAGTTCATTACTTTTCACACGCTTACAGCCGTTAATATCAAAGGCCTGATGGACGCGATGATTTCCGCGCAACCTATTGCCGATAATTTCCGGCAAATGAAGGATTCGAACCTGGCCGTTTGCGGGGCCCATTTGCAGCGCATGGACTCGACCTATTATCTGGTGTTTGGCCATCGCTATGATGGGCACTATGACCGCAGCGATTCTACCAGCGCCATTGCCTATCAGGCCTACACCTGCGCTGTTCGAAAATTTCAAATAGCCGATGACGGCAGCCATCTGGCCATTTACAATTACAGCGCCATTCAGGATTCTGTCAATTTCAGAAGAAGGGATTACAACCTCCTCCCCTTTCTCGACCCTTTTCGTGGCGAAGGGCTGCTGGCTTTCAGCGGTGTGTTTAAACCCCTCAGCCGCGACCCTTATTTAAACTGTGTTGAAATTTATAAGGACACGATCATTGTGCGCAACGATTTTAATCAAAACCTCAGCCAGTACCACAGTGCTACCTGTGCTGTTTATGATTCCATCAGCCTAACGCAGCATAACCTTTTCTTTGGCGGCTTGAGTATGTATTATGTCGATACGCTTACCCAACAAACCATTCACGATTCGCTGGTGCCGTTTGTCAGAACCATCAGCAATGTGGTGCGCGATATGGATGGCATGTTTCATGAGCTCGATGCGGGCATACGGATGCCGGCCTTGTTGGGCACCAATGCCTATTTCTTTAATGACGAAGCGGTGCCGGTTTACAAAAATCAGTATATCCATCTCAATCTGGTGCAGCCGCATCAGCGCCTCGGATATATTGTGGGTGGCATTGAAAGCATGGACTTGAACATTGCCGAAAACAGCCCCGATGCACAGAGCTATGCCAGCACCCGAGTATTTGAAGTATATCTCGATACGGTGGTTACAACCACCGGCCTAACCGAAGTAAGCAATGAGGTGTTGAACTACTTCTGCTATCCCAATCCGGCCACCGACAAAGCAACACTGGAATTTGAATTGAAGAAAGCAGAACAGGTAAAGATTGAACTGCTCGATTTGAAAGGAAGCCTGGTGCAGGAAGTTTGTAACACCGGCCTGAATGCCGGGAAACAAAAACTCCTTTTGAATTTGGCGGCCATTTCAAAAGGAGTTTATAATT
>CANJVG010000179.1 GCA_947478005.1 Bacteroidota bacterium | reverse complement strand
CGAAAACCAAAAAGTATGCGAATAACTATGATTGCCAATAACGTGTCCTTCCTCCATCATTCGTTTCACGATTGGTTCGTTTCCCTTAATGTTCTTACCGATTAAGAAGAAGGCAGCGGGAATGCTTTCTCTCTTCAACAAATCGAGCAAACGTGGGGTGAAATCTTTCATTGGCCCATCATCGAAAGTAATGGAGATGACTTTACGTTCGTTATCCCCTCTACAAAGAGATTTTAGAAAGAAGTCGGATTGAATGAAATAAGAACCATAGAAGAGCACAGATAAATAAGGCAGAACGAGCGCGGGATAAATCCAGAAAGGCAAATCATATTTCCAATCGAGAAGGAAAGCAAGAACGAGGAGAGCGCAAAAAAGAATGCGTGTAGTTACAGCGTTCAACATGCTTTGAAAAGCATGAGCGAATGATTGTGCTTATGCGAGTTGTAAAGTAAAATAGTTTTAGTGGAGCGGTTTCTATTTTCAAGTATAACAGCAGCCGGTATCTGTTGGATCTTCATCATTTTACTCGCCAACCAAAAAGCAAAAGCAGAGGAGGTCATGTATTCTCCGCAAAGATGCTTGTAAGCGACAATAGTCTGTGTCTTGAAAAGGGTATTATTCAATTCAATCCTTGTGTCATCAACTTCTTTGGCTCCGCTAATCCCGGTTATGACTACATCAATATCATAAAGCGATGAATTATGTTCCTCCAGAAAAGAGAGAATGCGGTTCTTTATCGCCTGATTGCTTTCCGGTTTGTAGAAAGTCTTATTGCCGATAAATGAGCCATAGGTATTCTCATTCTTCTCTTTGTCCAATACAAAAAATGCTGCACCTTCTCCGGCAATTATACCGTTCTTCTCCTGTCCATAAATATCGAGATTGCTACAAGGTTCCTGCATCAATTCGTTCGTCTTTTTCATGGCGGCATACTTGTAGTCGCTTACTTCATCGTAAGCGCCCACCAATATATTATCGATGTTCTCTAATGCCAGCAGTTGCGCATCAGTCAAAGCGCTTTCAAATGAAAATCCTTTATGCGAAAAAGTATTGTTGTGCGAAAAGCATTTGCAGAGCAAGGCAATATTTGAGCTAACAGTATTATGTGTGGACTGAATAAAGGTAGTAGGACTAACAATAGTTTCTTCCACCTCAATCAAACTTCTTAAAAACTTCTGGGACACTTCTGGTAAACCAAGAGCTGTGCCTGTAGAGATTGCACCTGGTGTTTCTATTGCGGCATCGCGTAAGGCAATCAATCCGGCAGCAGTTCCGTATTTCATCAAGCGGCCCATTCTGCGAATAGAGCCTGCATCGAAGAACTTGGAATAATCAGCATCTACGCAAGCTAAACGATTGCTAGAATACTCTTTTACTTCCGGTAGAAACACCGTATTGTCGAAAGTATTTTGCGGAGAAATACACCCTATGCCGTTTATATATAGTGCCATCAATTTACCTTTGAAAATATAACCGATGAACAATTACCCCCAAATCCAAATGAGTTGCTCATTACATTGCTTACTGCCACATTCTCCAGCAATTCAGTTACAGGCGTAAAGTCGAGTTCTTTCATTTGGGTTTCGAAACGAAGATTCGGATAAATGATTCCATTCTCGATAGCAAGGATGGAGTAAACTGCTTCAATGCCCGCACAAGCACCAAGGGTGTGGCCTGTATAAGTCTTTGTGGAACTAGCCTTCGGCACTTCACCAAATAATCGTTGAATGGCCACCCCTTCGGACAAATCATTATTTGAGGTTCCTGTGCCGTGCAGGTTGATGTAACTAATATCTTTTGTAGCCAGTCCGCTCATTTCAAGTGCGCCTTGCATGGCCATAAAGTTTCCTCGCCCCTCGGGAGAAGAAGCCGTTTGATGAAAGGCATCATTGGCATTGGCATAACCGCTTAATGTAGCGGTTGGTTTTTTTGCAAGAGTGGCGGCTACTTTTTCAGAAACAAGAACAACATATCCAGCACCTTCCCCTAAATTCAATCCCATGCGGTTTTCATCATAAGGCATGCAGGGTTTATTATCCAATATCATTAATGAGTTAAACCCATTTAGGGTGAAACGGCTCATGGCATCGCAACCACCGGCCACTACAATGTCTAACTGATTGGTTTTAATCAATCGGGCACCATAAGCCATTGTGTTGGCCGAAGAAGAACAGGCGGTGCTGATGGTGGTGATGTGGTCTTTTATACCCAGTGCATTGGCAACCAGTTCCGTTACGTACCCGGCATCGTAAGGGTCTTCTTCCAACAATTTATCGGTGTTGCTATCCTCTATAAAGTATTTGTAAATGGTTTCAGTTTTGTCCATAGCGCCAACGGTGTTGGCTGAAATAAACCCAGTTCTCCATTTTCCGAAATCGGGAATATCGGCATCGGCTATGGCTTCCTTTGCGGCAACTAAACTGAGCAAAGCCGTGCGCGGTTCATTAGGGCTTAAACCCGATAGAAGAGAGAGTTCCTGATTGGTAAGTTTTACTTCGGCAGCAGGAAGCGTTTCGGCATAACGAGTGGTGAGAATGGTAATTTTAGCAACTCCAGATTGGCCACTGCGCAACGAGGCAAGGTTCTCCTGCACATTATTGCCAATGGCAGAAATAGCTCCTTTACCGGCAATGAATACCTGCATACTGGTTATGGGAAATTACTTTGTCTTGTGAGCAGTAATGTATTCGGCAATTGATTTTACCGTTTTGAAAACCAGCGGACCATCCTGCGGATTGGCGAGCTTGATGCCATATTTCTGTTGCAGCAACACGATTAGTTCGAGCGCATCAATCGAATCGAGACCAAGACCTTCTACAAACAGCGGTTGGTCATCACCAATTTCTTCGGGTTTTAGATGTTGCAGGTTCAATTGCTCTATGATTTGTACTTTCAGCGTAGCGATGAGTTCAGTCATACCGGTAGGTTAAGAGTTTAAAGAGTTTAGGTTGTTCCAAAGTTGTTCTATGTTTTCAGTTGTATGTTCCATACCACCTTCTTCCTTCATTTCTGCCAGGTAAAAAAAAGCCTCTGCCTTTTCGTTATAGCAATCTGCCCAACCGGAAACCACTGCTTTAACTTTTCTAGTTTCGTAAAGTGAATGGACATAATCTCTTTGAAAACAGGGGTCAAATATATCAAAAACAAAACACGCAGCTTCGCCTTTTATGCGCTGGCGAATACAGATTTCACCGATAAGAACGTTCGGAAGGGTGTAAACAAAAAGCGAGGGACTTGGCGCTTGTGCGATGCTGGCTTCGTATTTTACATCCGTATCTAAACTCGAATTGGCGTTAGAGAAAATCACTCCGATTTCTTCGGGTTGATACCTTTCGTTTAAGTTTTGGTTACGTAGCAGCAGTTCGGAGACCAGGAAACCTGTTTTGCAGAGGTTATCCATTTTAAAGAACTTGGGATAGTTGATTTGAAAATGCTCATAGGCTTTCAACAGAAAGTCAGAAGCAGACACACCTGTTTTTTCAAACACAAGTACTCCATCTACCATTAGTTGGTTCTGGCAAAGCTTAACGTAAGAAGAAAGGGAGATTTGGTTAGTCATCTAATCGGAGGCGAAAAATAGACTAGTTATGCGAAAAACCAAATCGGATAAATATACTTCGCCCTAAGACTGAATGCTTTGCCTAATCGAGAAAAAAACTTTCCTATTAGTTCTTAACTCTTAGGGTTGAAAACAAAATCTAGAGAATCGAGCTCTTGTTCTGCTAAATCAAAACCATTTCACTTGGTAAAAAACTATTTGGAGAAAAATTTAAGAGAAAAATCCCCGCAACTTGGGGGGAGCGGGGACTAACTGCGAAAACAATCAAAATCTTAAGAACCTAAAGTTCGTTCTTAAGCTAAGACAGCCCCCTTCAACAAAAGGTTGCAAAGGGGCTTAATTTATTTTCCCGCCCCCAGTTTCTCCATCATTTTGACAATCCTTTTCAATCGGGTTTCGTGCTTCTTAGCTCCCTCAATCCATTGCACAGACTCTCGCTGAAATGAGTAACTGAGCTTTTCAAAACGTTCCAGCAACTTATGCTTTTTCAAAGCCGCCATAAAATCCGGAGGGACCACCATCTTCCGTTCGTCTGTATCTTCTACTAAACAAACAATTACCTCCTGGCCAATTGTCTTTTTAATTTTCGCCCGAATAGATTTCAGCACCGGAAGAATATGATGCGGACTGCCATATTTCACCAGCGAACCGGTGTAAGGTTCTCCATCAATCGTACATTTAACAGGCACCCGGCCCTTGCCAAATTCCTTTTGTGCATCGTACGGAAACTCCACAAACACTCCTCCACCACCGGCATCCTGCAACACAGCCCTAAATTTAAGCTCCTTAGCCTTCATCAATTTAATATTAGAAGTCATCAATTACTCAAAAGTAAAGGTTTGCTTGTTGCACCAAATCTTGGTTTGATAGGGTTGAAGCGAATACGTAACCGCTTCGTTAAAGAGATTATACTTCTGCACAATCTGGTCGCTTACCTTCACCTGCTCGCCATAATAGAAAGCCTTCAACCGCCCGTCCAAATCCTGATAAACGATGATGTCATTATCTATCATATAGCTCAGAGGAACATAACGCTCCAGCCAATACTTCTTTCCTTTATACCAGCACCAAAAATTATTGCCCCCATCTGTGTAAGCAATGATATTTTCCTTAATGGTAAGTTTAGCAGGGCGGTCATTCATCAAAACGGTTTCTTCTCCTTTATAGTAAACCACTAATTGTTTCAACTGAGAAATATAGGCACCAAAACCTTCTCCTGTCCAATATTCAAATGGTGCGTTGGTGCTTGTTTCGGTCAAAAGCCCTTCCTGAAAATATTTCAGATTGCCCGATTGGTCAATATACAAAACCATATCCCTGTCTACCAAAAAATTATTAGGTTCATACGTTTCCAGGGTTCTAATTTGTCCATGGTAAAAAACCTTAAACGTATTATTCCGGTCAATAAACGCAAACACGTTATCGCCCATTTTGCCTCTCCTGATTTCCGTTCGCTCCAATATCTGGGTTTCGCCTTTGTAGAAAACATTCAATTCGCCAAGTGTATTGGTCCAGGCAATTAAACTATCCGAATAATAGAGGGAATCCACATCAGGCCGAAAAAACAACTCCAGCGATTTAAACTCATTGCCATACAACACCTTTATCACATTATAATTCTGATAAAGAAACCAGTTGTCGGTCACGAAATAGTTGGGTGAATTGTCATTTATGGGATACACCTTTTGTTTGTAATAAACTTTCAGCCGGTTGTTGGCACCTATGTAGGCCATCATATTATTCCGACCAATCTGAAACGAACGAAGTGGCAAATTCTCGATGTATTTGGTTTGCCCGCCATCAAAAACGTACACAAAGTTATTGATGTCCTGATAGGTTGCCACACATTGGGCCTCCGCCAAAAAGGGTAGAGCCACTAAGAACGACAACAAATAAATCTTCATAGCTTCAAACGAATTGATGTAAACAATATAGATTAAATCAGGCAAACAAAAAAACAAAATTCTCATTAACGGGGCTTAACTCATTTGGCCCAAAATCATTTTTCATAAAAAAACTGAAAAAGTTGTGCATTTTTTATTTCTTTGTAACTCCCCATTTAAAGGGACACACAATAAATATTGGTTTCATGAAAAAATTTACCCTCGCTGCGGTATTTTTATTTGCTGTTATAACCCTGTTCGCGGGAGTGCCGCAAGCGGTCAACTATCAGGCCATAGCACGCGATGCTTCTGGCAATATAATACCTAACAGAAACGTATCGGTTCGCTTAACTATCAATGAAGGTATAAATCCCGGTTTCCCCGAATACCAGGAAATACAACATGCTACAACCAATCAGTTTGGTCTTTTTACCTTAAAAATTGGCTTGGGCTCAGTTGTGTTTGGCAATTTCCCTTCTATCAACTGGTCAACTGCAAATAAATATTTACTGGTTGAATTTGATCAGAACGGAGGCACCAACTACTTGAATATGGGTGCTTCACAGTTACTCAGTGTTCCTTATGCGCTCTATGCCGAAACATCAGGAGGCTCTGCCGGAACCGGACCAACTGGGTCGAGGGGACCTACCGGACCTACCGGATTGGATGGAACTTATGGAATAGATGGAGCAACCGGAGCAACTGGTCAAAAAGGGGTTACAGGAGCAACAGGGGTAAAAGGTGCAACTGGAGCTACTGGCACAGCGGGAGCCACTGGACTTAAAGGAACAACAGGGGTTAGCGGAACCACTGGTGCAGTCGGAGCAACGGGAACAACCGGTGCAGCTGGCGCAGGTTATAGTGCTACCTCCACAAGTAGCCTTGTAATAGGATTAGGCAGCAAAACACTCACCACCCAACCTGGCCTAGCTTACCTACCCAACGACAGAGCAAGAGTTTCCAATTCAGCTACAGGATACATGGAGGGGGTAGTAACGTCTTACCTCGGTACCACACTTACCATTAACGCTGACAGATTTGTAGGAGCCGGAACTTTCCTTTCCTGGAATATAGGTATTGCAGGCGATGTAGGTGCTCCGGGCCCAACGGGGATTAGTGTGGTGGGAACTACAGGCGCAACGGGTGCTACAGGAAATGATGGTGCCACAGGTGCAGTAGGAACAACCGGTACTACGGGTGCCGGAGTAACAGGAGCTTCAGGAGCTGACGGTATTGCGGGCAGCACAGGAGCAGCCGGAGCTGATGGTGCAACAGGAGCTACAGGAGTAGGGACCACCGGTGCTACCGGAAATGATGGTGCCACTGGTGCAACAGGTTCTCAGGGGGCAACCGGAATTCAAGGAAGTACAGGAGCTAACGGGGCTACAGGAAATGACGGGGCCACAGGGTTACAAGGTGCTACCGGAAATGATGGTGCCACTGGTGCAGCAGGTGCAACAGGTTCTCAGGGGG
>CANJVG010000178.1 GCA_947478005.1 Bacteroidota bacterium | reverse complement strand
TATTTAGATGAATTCTTCTATCGGTTTAATCGAAGAGGGAAAAACATCCGAAAGAACATTTTAGGTAACTTAATACACAGATTTGTTTCATCACCTCCTTTGACATACGTAGATATAGCGGGGCTTTGCGGCTTATCTGGTTAATCCAATACAATTATTATTATAACAGCCCCCAATTGGATACAAAAATACATACCCTCGGAACTTTTGCCGCATTGGGAATCATAGGCATTTGTATTAATCCCAAAGACAAATTCAACATTACTCTTCACGGAGGAGCCGGTGCCGGCAGCACTTTCAGTAAGTCCACCAAAACCAATTGGACAGGAGTTTGGCAAATTGGTTTGTCGCTGGGAACAAACTTCTAAATCCGAAACTTGTAGTAAGACTTATTATGGATTCCAGATTATAACTCCCACACAATAATTTCCGCCCTTTTCTGTTTTTCTATTATACCAAATGAATAATTTATGGCAATTCATGTAATGGAAAACTACGTTTCGGTAGAGGAATATGCGCGGCTCTGCGGCCGGACAAGACGCACAATTATGGACCGCATAAAAGCCAAAACTATTTCGGTCATTAAAGTAGATGGCTACTACGCGGTGAACATCATCACCAGCCCGCCTGTGAAAAACAATTTCGCTTCGGCACAACAAAGTAAAGGCGGTGCCAACGTGGCTCACCCCGAGCTGCGCTGTGTAATCACCTGGTGTTGGGGCAAAAAGATTCGGTGTTATCCTTTTCTGCGCGCTATTATCAACGGCAGGCTCGAGGGCTGGTTGATTGGCGATGAAGTCTTTTCCAAGGCCGAAGATTTAGAGGCATTCCGCAAAAACCGCACTTAGCCTAATCTCCTCTTCTTCTGATATTTCCATAATTTACCCGACATCATTCCCGTTATCGCTATCGTCTGTTTTTGCTTAAAAATAGCGTTGGAGAATCTTCCAACGTCTGTAATTGTCAACCTCTTTCGTTGGGTAATTCTCCAACGTCAGATAATGACAACCGATGACGTTGGGGAATTGGCAAACGCATTATCTTGACATTAGGAAACGTTGGATGATTGGCAAACGTTATTAAATGACAGCCAATGACGTTGGAAGTTTCTCCAACGTTAGTTGATGACAACTGTTGACGTTTGCCAATACGGAGATTGCTTTAAATTCATGCCGAAGGCTTATGCCAATTGGCAAACGGCTTTGGCACCAGCTTAAGAGGTTGTGATACGGGGAATATGAAGTAAGGAAGTTTTTAGCTTGACTATTTTCCCAAACAAAAACATCGGTAAACATCTTATCGCTATCTTTGGCTTCGCAATGTCGGTTACGCTTATCCATTCTATATTATCAGTTTATAAGGTTGAGTTGGGCGAAAGTTATGCCCGATATAGTAACCATGCCTGCCGCATATATAATTTTGCAGTGTTGTTGAGCGATGCCAATCAGGAGGAACAAAAACAATTGGCCATTGCATCTGCATTCCATGATATCGGCATATGGACCGCCAATACCTTGGACTATCTGGAGCCATCGGTGCGGTTGGCAAAAGAATATTTGCAACGAAATGGATTAAGTGAATGGAACAAAAGCGTAGAAGAAATAATTACGCAGCACCATAAGTTGAGCGCGTTTAAGCCTAATCGGTTAGCAGAATGCTTTCGGAAAGCAGACTTGATTGATTTGTCGTTCGGGCTGTTTCGATTTGGAATAGACGGGCGAAAAATTGCAGAAGCGAATCAGCAATATCCATGGTTCGGCTTTCATCGGTTTATTGCCAAAGAGATTTTGAAGAATGCGGTGAGGCATCCGCTCAATCCATTGCCGATAGTAAAGTGGTGAAGAAAAAAGTGCAGCCAATGCATTTAAGTTTCTGCTTCAGCCATTTTAATAATCTATAGCAAGACAAGAACAGGCTGCAATTGAACTAAGATCACTTCTTTCTTAGATCGAGCGTATAAAATGCAAAGAGGCGGATGGCGTGAATTACATCATCCCCTTTTGTGGTTCTTGCAAAAACATTCAGATAGCCTAATTGAAGTTGAAGAGCGTTGGTCAGATTGTAAAACAATCCGGCAGAAGCGCGGTTCTGGTCGAACCAGTTCACCTTATCGCTGCTGTAGGCATTTACCAATACTTCATTGGCAAAAACAACCCCGAATGAGTTCTGTTTAAATGCCTTGTCTTTATTGAATAAAAAATGAACCATGAGATTATAACGAACACGCTCGCGAAATAAATATCCATCCATAATCTTTTCGCCCGAAGTCTTTTGAAACAATCGTTGCTCGTTGCGCAAATATTGAGTAACGCGAAAACTCTTTTTGGTAACGGTGTGAAACACCTGCTGCCATGGGCGATGTTCGAGCCGTACAAAACTTTGATTGGTAAGGGAAGGAAACTGAGGAATAAAAGCGTATCCCACTGTGAGACGCCACTGATTGTTTATAAAATAAGTGCCGCCTACACGAACTAATTCAAGATGAAGGTTATTGGAAAATTCATTTTTTGTGCGATGGTGAAACTCCAACCAATAACCCCAATGATTAACTAACCGAGCCTGATGAACAAAGCCAAACCAAATTTGCCGGTCGGTATTGGAATAGCTAAAAGAAAAACATAAAACAGACAAGATAAGAACGACAAACTTCTTCATTGTGATTTTTAAAACAGCAAAGGAGCAAGAATAGAAAAGGTCAACCAAAAAATAATGGTGAGAAAAGAAAGAAGGAACAAAACAAATTAAGCGAGAGCCACCCCTTCGGCAGTAGCGCGATACTTATCTATTTGTTTGTGCATGACATTGAACCACAAAGGTGGAAACAAAGCCAGTACCATCATGCCCGGATAACCGGTAGGCATTTGAGGGCTGTGGTCAAAATGGCGAAGCAATTGATATTTGCGAGAAGGAAGATAATGATGGTCGCTGTGGCGTGTTAATTCGAACAACATGATTCTGCCTATCGGATGATTCGAGTTCCAGGAATGAACGGGCAATACCTTCTCATAATATTCTCCGTCAATTTTCTTTCTTCTTAAACCATAATGCTCGATGTAATTCACTGTTTCGAGCAATAGAAAACCAATGGTGGCAGCCGCTACGAAACAGAGCATTACTTTCCAGTTCCACACTAAAGTCATAGTCACCAACATGCCAATCTGAATGATTTGATACATCAGCATTTCATTATGATAACTCCAGAAACTCTGGTTGGCTTTCTTTAAACGCTCGCCTTCAATATGCCATGCTGAGAGCCAGCCATCACGCACCGAACGAAAATAAAATGCGTAAATATTCTCACCATACCTGGAAGATGCCGGATCTTCATCGGTCGAAACATTTTTGTGATGCCCGCGATTGTGTTCTATGAAAAAGTGAAGATAAAGAGAAGTAGCCAGCAACATCTTGCTTAGCAATTGTTCATACCAGGTATTGCGATGACCTAACTCGTGCGCGAGGTTAATACCCAATACTCCACAAGCTACACCAAAGGCGAAGATCATTCCGGCCTTTTCCCATAAAGCAAGAGAGCCATCGTCTATACGGTTCAAAAAATAAAACAGTAAAGTAAACTGCAACGGAACCACACTCCATACCAGGAAATCATACTTCCAATCCTTCTTAGCTATTTCTTCTTCAGCCTTACTCATGTTCACCGTGCTGCCGCCAAAGAAAAGCTCGATTAAAGGAATAAGACCAAAAACATATAAAGGCGCGATAAAAACTGCCTTCCCTCCTACTATTAACGAAAGAGTAATGATGCCAATGCTCAGATAAACCGATGCGTATTTGAAGTATTTTAAACTCATAACTTTTGATTTAAGTATTGCAATTTAAAAACTGTTTTGCAGAAACAAAAAACGGCTATCGAAAATCGTCAGTTGAGTTCGTTCATTCAAGGCTGAATGCCTATTGAATCCTTTTCATCCAAGGTAATTTTACCACCACCGGATAAATTCTGAAAAATTATTTCGCCCGTGGCACTTACCAAAGCCTTGTCGGGTAACGTGCTATCGGAGACAAATATTTTAACCATATCTGCGGTAGTAAACCGAATACTTAACGGGAAGGAAGTCTCCTTTCGTCCCGGTATTCCTTGGTTGAGTTCGAGATTTACTTCACCTACACTTTTACCGCTGATGTAAAAATTTTCGTGTACCGATTTAATGGTAGAGGAGAGCCAGTTAGGGTTTTGAATACGAATAACCGATTGCAGTTCATAACCCTCGGAAGTAATCTTAAGCAGCTTAAAATTGCCTCCGGAAGTAAGGATAACATCCTTGCGATTGAGCAAAACAACGGCCGCAGCCAGCACCACGAAAATCACCAATCCAATTCTCCGCTTATTCATCCTGCAAAGTTATTTTGTTTTTCACATTGAAGCGCCAATTATTCACAACAATATCTTCTGCATTTCAATTCGTTTATTTTCACTTTAAATATTTCGAGCTTGAAAATTATAGGCATTACAGGCACTTTAGGAGCAGGAAAGGGTACCATAGTAGATTACCTGACCAAACATCATGGCTTTCAGCATTTTTCTGTGCGCGGCTACTTGAGCAAATTGATAAAAGCAAAGGGCGGTGAAGTAAATCGTGATTCATTGGTAGCTACTGCAAATGAATTGCGGGCTCAAAACTCACCGAGTTTTATAGCCGAGGAATTGTATCGCGAAGCGAAGGAAAGCGGTAAGGATTGTATAGTAGAAAGTATCCGAACGGTTGGCGAAGTAAATGCTCTTCATGCCAAGGGAAACTTCACTTTGTTTGCTGTAGATGCAGAACAGAAACTGCGTTATGTAAGAATTGTGGAGCGGGCTTCGGAAACCGATAGAATAGGTTTCGAGACTTTCGTGGAAAATGAAAAACGCGAAATGAATTCCACCGACCCGAACAAACAAAACCTTAGCGCCTGTATGCAACTGGCTGACTATCGTTTTATGAATGATGGAAGCTTTAATGAGTTATACCGCGAGTTGGATAAGGTGTTGGTGAAAATAAAATGACAATCAATAATCATGAGCGATAAAAAAGAAGAACATTATATACGCCCTACCTGGGATGAATATTTTATGGAAGTGATGGATGCCATCAGCAAACGTGCAACCTGTGGCAGAGGAAGAAGCGGATGTGTTATTGCAAAGGACAATCAATTACTGGTTACCGGTTATGTAGGTTCACCGGTTGGTTTGCCTCATTGCGATGAAGTAGGCCACCAAATGAAGAAAGTAATTCATGAAGATGGCTCTATTACCGAACATTGTGTGCGGACGGTTCATGCCGAGCAGAATGCTATTTGTCAGGCTGCGAAAGCCGGGGTTTCTTTAAACGGAGCTACATTATATTGTCGAATGACTCCTTGCCGTGTGTGTGCCATGCTGATCATCAATTGCGGTATCAAAAAAGTTATTTGCGAAAGAAAATATCACGCAGGAACTGAAAGCGAAGAGATGTTTAAAACGGCCGGTGTTGCACTTGAGTTCTTTCACCACGATGTTCAACAATATGAGAAGCATAAGTAGAACGTAGCTCCTTATATTCTCTCCATCTCAATTTTTGTAACAGTAGTATCTAAGGCGGGGTTCGCTCCATCATACACCTTCATGTGGTTGGCATCCGATGAAAGTTCGTATTTCTTGGTCGATTCCTTTTTGATATCAAATGTACCGTCAAAGTATTTGTCGAACTTCATATACATTTGATTGTAGTGAATCAAATACCAATTGCCTGCCACCACATAATTAAAGGTATCGTTGGTCATGTAATAGGCAAACACAACGTTGTTCCGCTGAAAGTCTACTTTATAATTACAGCATCCATTGCCATTGGCAAACTGAGGTAAGTTCAGCAGATAATTAGAAATGGAATCATTTACAGTGACTGTATTGAATCGCCAAAGGCCGTTTACCAATTCATCTTCCTGAATTTTCTTGCAGGAATCTGCGCTAAACAAAATGCTCAAAAGAAGAGCAACGGGAAAAAGAATCTTCATAGCTTTCATCTCAGTGTTTTTGGGGTGAAGTTATGAAATAGCACTGACCGAATTGTGAAAAATAGAAAACCTATTGATTGGCATAAACGTCTACCGCCACTGTGTGCAACCAACCGAAAATATCTTCGGCCTTACCCGATTTAATAGCAGTTAATCGCGCCTTCAGTTTATTAGAAATCGGACGGAACTGGATTGGAGGCAGCTCATAGTTTTCTCCTTTGTAATGAAACTCGCCAATGTGTGAAAGCACCGCAGCTGTTCCGGTTCCAAACATATCTTCCAACTTATTTTCGTGGTAAGCATTGATTACTTCCTCAATAGAAACATCACGCTCCTGCACCACATAGCCTTCATTTTGGGCTAACTGAATGATGCTGTCACGGGTTACGCCATCGAGAATGGTTCCCTGGTCGAGTGCGGGTGTAATAATTACTCCGTCAATAATCACGAACACGTTCATGGTGCCTATCTCCTGCAGATAACGATGGTGAATACCATCTAACCAAAGGATTTGGTCGTAGCCCATTTTCTGAACTTCGCGGGTTGGCATCATTACTGCGCCATAGTTTCCTGCACATTTAGCATAACCTACTCCTCCCGGAAATGCACGAACATATTTATCGTGAATAAACACCTTTACCGGCTTGCTGTAATAGGCACCAACCGGGCAAGTGAAGATTACCAAACGGAAGTGTTCTGCCGGCTTGATACCTACAAACTCCTCGGTAGCGAACATGAAAGGACGTATATATAGAGAGGAATGAGGCGTTGAAGGAATCCAGTCTTTATCTATTGTAACCAACTGGTCAATAGCGCTGGTAAATAGTGCTTCCGGAATTTCGGGCATAGCCATTCTATCGGTCGAAATATTTAAGCGGTTGAGGTTTTTGAGCGGGCGGAAAATGATTGGATTTCCTTCCGGGTCTCTCTCTGCTTTCATTCCTTCGAAAACCGACTGTCCGTAGTGAAGAGAAGAAAGGGCGGGATGGATGCTGAAATTACCAAAGGGAACAATGCGGCAGTTGTGCCAGTCGCCTTCATAATAATCGGCTATAAACATGTGGTCGGAGAAATGCTTCCCGAACGGAAGGTCGTTAAAATCAATATTACTTAAACCCGAATTCTTTGTTTTCTCTACACTGATTCTGTATCCCATGATGTTACAATTTTGATGTGTGACCTGTCGAAAACAAAAATAGAATAACTTTCTACATTGGCTTTGCCGTGCAATTTTATTTTTGAACAAATAATAAGG
>CANJVG010000177.1 GCA_947478005.1 Bacteroidota bacterium | reverse complement strand
CGCGGTCTACAGAGGGGCTACCGCCTGTCGTTTCTACATCAATGATGGCATACATTGGGCGTGAAAATAGTTAATTGCCAAAATGCCTCTAACTCAATTTCCCACATCATCGAGCCAACTGCCCTTTCCGGAGGCTCAGATGGCCGTGGGTGTCCGAAACATTCTTTATTATCGTGGCGTGAACAAAGCCTTCCACTATTCGCTGCTTCTGCTGCTTCTTATCTGTTCAACCCATTTCCTACGGGCGCAGGTAATGGTTGAGGATACCAGCACCCACGGCCCCTTCTTTGCCGCCAAAAAATTCAACAGCAAATGCTACGTTGGCTTTGAAGGCACCGCTACCCAAATCCTCAAAACCAAAGCCGCCCTCAACCTTGGCCTGAGCCTGAACTGGGTCATCAACCATAAATTCGTAGTCAGCGCAAAATACCATGTCCTCACTTCTCCGCTCAACATTCAACCCAAAGTAGCCGAAACCTCTACCGACACCATTCGCCTGACCCAGCATTTTGCAGGACTTGCGTTCAGCTATATCTTTTTCAATAACAAAAAATTCTCTTTGCAGCCCGAGCTTGCTGTTGGTTGGGGAGCCGCCAAATACACCCACCTCAATAAAACCTACCGTAAAGATTATGCCGTCATCCTGCCCGCGCTCTATGGGGTTTACAATGCCACCAAATATTTTCGTTTTGGCCTCGGCCTCAACTATCGTGTGGCAGCCGGTGCCAATCTCAACGGCCTGAGTAGTGCCGACCTGAGCGGAGTGGGGGGAGTTATATTTATAAGAGTGGGGACTTTTTGAAATAGACGTGAGACGATAGACTTTAGATACAAGACAATACAAAAGGCAAGCAGCCGGAGAAGAAATTCTTTGGCTGTTTGCCTTTTTGGGGGTATGGTGGTGCGAAATGTAATGATTTGGTTGTTTGATGCAATTATGTAGTTGGAGATTGTAAGTGTGTAGTTGCAGATTTCATTTGTGTAGTTAGACGTTGTAAGTGTGTTTATTTAGATTTCATTTATGTGTTTTTAGATTGTAAGTATGTTGCTTTAGATTTCAATCGTGTTTATTTAGATTGTAAGTGTGTAGTTTGAGATTTCATTTGTGTTGTTTGAGATTGTAAGTGTGTATTTTGATGTTTTTGTTGTATTTTTGTAGAATAAATGTATTTTGATGTTGATTTTGATGGTGGGTGTGGGGGGTGATTGGGGGGGGTAGGGTTTTTGTTTTGTCACGAGTTGATTGGATTAAATACGGGTTTGTTTGGGGGAGCAGTCAGACCAAGGTCAGACTGGGGTGGGTATTCTTTTTTTCACGATAAAAATGTATTGATAGATGGGTAAGCGGTTGGGTGACGCAACACACCCCGTCAAAATTCCCAGAGCGGAATTTTGCCACCCCTCTCAAGGGGAAAAGGCAAGAGCCGCGTACTGCGTTAAGATTTTAGTTGGCTTGATGAATAGAGGTTGGTATTCTTTTTTTCAAGATAAAAATGTATTGATATGGGAAAGCGGTTGAGTGCTGTGAAGGCGAATTTCAGGCCGGTGAAGGTCAGTGAGTTGCAGCCGGTGGCGGAGGTTTATTTTGGGATGTTGAGTGAGCCGGGTGTGTTGGGTTTGTTTACGGCTGTGGATGGGAGTATGGATGCGGGGTGGGTGGGGGATTTTGAGAATTCGATAGATGCGGTGGGGAAGATTGTGAGTTCGGGGACAATTAGAAAGGTGAATGGTGATTTGACGCGGAGGATTAAGATGGAGACAAAGAAGTGTGTGGTGTATGGGAAGGTGTTAAGGTATTTTTTGCGGAAAGCGTTTGGGGGGCAGGCGGGTGTGATGGAGAGTTTCAGGGTGCAGGGTGTGAACCGGATGAAGCGGTTGGGGGATACGGAGGGTTTTTTGTTTGAGTTGAATACATTGGTGCAGCAGGTGCGGGTGCCGGGGAATAAGGCTGCGCTGGTGGCGGTGGGTTGGCCGGTAGGAAATTTGACAGATTATGAGAATTTGCTGGCGAGTGTGAGTGCGTTGAATCTGGAGCAGGAGCTGGCGAAGAAGTTGGTGCCGGAGAATACGGATGGGGCGATGATGGTGAGGAACGGGTGTTTTTATTTTATCAGGACGCTGATGGTGTTGAAGGATTTGGTGTATGAGGAGCCGCTGAAGCGGAGTGAGTGGATGTTGATGAGGAATTTGAAGGGGATGAGGAGGGGAGGTTGAGGGTTTGATATGGTTTGAGGGTTCGATGTGGTTTGATGTGGTTTGATGGGTTTGATGGGCAGCATCCTCGGTGATGGATTTAGCCCTTTCAGGGCTTGGGGATATTTGGGTTAAACAGCGATGCCATTCCTTTGGGGAATGGCATCGGGTAGGTTCTACAATGAACGGGGTTAGGCAGTCTTCTCAGACACCGTATCCTTCCTCATTGAATTAATGCCCTTAATCATCATAAAGATGGCAAAAGCAATAATCACAAAGTTAAACACCGACTGAATAAACGAGCCATAACCAATAGCCACCTGTGCGGTTTTTGTCGCAGCATCGGCTTGTTGAATAACCACTTTCAGGTCGCTGAAATTAACACCACCAATAGCCAGGCCGATAGGCGGCATAATAACATCGTTCACCAATGAATTGACAATTTTGCCAAACTCGGCACCGATAATTATACCGACTGCCATATCAACAACGTTGCCTTTCATAGCAAACTCTTTAAATTCTGATACCATTCCCATGCTTATAAATTTTGAGGGTGACTAAATATGGTTTGAAAATAAATTTTGAAAGGTAATTGAAGAACTTTTTGAAATAAAACTTTTGCAAGCCTCTGTGCCGCAAAATCAGATTTTCTCAAAAAGATTCTTCTCTATCCAGCCCACTTTGCCATCGGCCAGGCGAATCTTTGTCCAACTGCCTACCGCATCGAGGATTTGAAGTTTAATCCCTTCGTGAATTGCAAAGAGGTCGGTGCCGTTAGCATCAGGCGCGCTCTTTACGTTTACATTTTCTACAAGAAGAATCGCAGCGTCTGAATTTTCTTCGGCACTGCTTTGCTTGAAGGCGAGCGAAACAGAAGCAACAGAAAGCAACAGAAATAAAGAACCAAGAAACAGCACAAATCCTTTTTTGGCGATGAAAAGATAAACGGCAAATACCAACAGCGTAAGCCAAACAAATACAAGCGCAAAAATTCCCCAGCCTCTTGATGATTGAGAAAGAAGCAGATTATTCCAGGAAGTGATAATGCCCAATTGCGGTACGGGAATCAATTTGTCAACGGCCTTTAACTGCGCGAGTTTCAGATTGTGCGTAATATCCTCATCTTCCGGTGAAAGCTTGTGCGCGCGTTCGAAATTCAAAATCGCCTTGCCCGTTTTATGCAGTTTAAAATAACTGTTGCCCAGGTTGTAGTAAACCTCGGGTGTGCGATAACCCTGCATCAAAATTTTTTCGTAGGCCGCTGCCGATTGCTCAAACTGATTGCTTTTGTAAAGTGCATTGGCGGAAGAATAAATTTGCGAAGGGCTTTGTGCATTCAATGAAGAACAAAGACCAAACATCAAAGACCAAAGAAATGCAACTGCAATCTTTGAACTTTGAATTTTGAATTTTGAACTTGTTATTACCCCTTTCATATTTATTTCACTTCGTCCTCCAAATCTGCCATCAGATTCATAGCAGCATCATAATTCTGTTTCATTTCACTGCCTTCTCCAACCGGTGAATACAAGGCTAACTCACAGGTGTTCAACAGGCTTTTCAATTTCGAAATCGTTTCCGCCTTGGCATTCTTAGCCAACAATTTTTCCTCCACATTATTTTTCGAAAGCTCGGCCATGTCGATGTTCAGCTTATCGCCTAAGTAGCCCCAAGTGGCACGCGACACTTCATCATAAAAATTCTTCTTGTCGCTTTTAGCCAAATGTTTTGCGGCTAAGCTCAATCTCTTCTTCGCGAGTTTAAGCGCTCTTCTGCGTTTGGTTCCTATTACATCAGCGGCCAGATCTTCGTTTCTTCTTTTCGCCACCACTAAACCAATGAACAATAAAAACGGAGCCGAATACATAGCTACAAAACTTGCCGAGCCGAAAAACGAATTTCCTTTTTTAAACTCCGGAGTAGCCGTTTTGATATAGCGAATATCCTGACCAACCAGCGAAACCTCTTCTTTGTTCACTCCACCTGTCGCTGCCGTGTTTGCATTCACATTCTTAGATGGTTCACCACTCACCTTCACCGTAAACTCAGGGGACTTCACGGTAAAATATTTAGCGCTGGACGGTTCGAACCATGAAAATGTTTTGGCTTCAATAGCATATTCACCGGGCTGGCGGGGGATAAGCAGGTAATCATACTGCTTTGTTCCGCTCATGCCATCAGCTCCGTTGCTGATGTTTTCTTTTGTCTTCGGGTCGTACACTTCAAACTCGGCAGGGAATTTAAGTGTCGGAGCATCTACAAACTTCAGATTTCCGGTGCCTGAAATTTTAAGTGTGTAGGTAATAGGCTCATCTGTTTTTGTTGCTTTGTTTGAAAGCGATGTTTCGAACTTATAGTTACCTACGGCTCCTGCAAAATCGGTTGGCTTACCGCTTTCTGGAAGTTCTTTCACATTCACACTTGCCGAAGCAGTTTTTAAGGTCATTGGCACTTGCTGCACCTGACCAAAGAAACTGCCAAAGAAATTTCTTGAATTAGACCGCACCTGCACCTGAGCGACCGTGTTTACCTCGCAACTGGCCACCGGCAAAGCACCAGCACGCTGCGGATAAAGATTGTATTTCAAAATATCAATGGTGTTGTATTGCTTGCCGTTTATGTTTTCAACTGATGGTCTGCGCTTAGGGTCAAGCTCCTGTTCCTGGCTCCAAAAGCCATCGAAGGCAGGCGCCTTAGTTACGTTGAATCCACCAAGGTTCTGACGAAAATAAAGGCGGTAGGTGGCGGTAAGCATTTCTCCTTTGTAAACGGAGTTTTTGTTCACCACTAATTTCATGAACACATCATCTTTCAACTGCTTTTCCAAATCACCATTACTAGCCTGCGGTTGCTCTTCTTCTTCCTCTCCCTGATTAAAGAACGGGTCATCAAACGGGTCGAAAGGGTTGCGCTGTCTTTGTTGACGCTGTTGTTGAGCCACAGGTGCTGTTACCTGCACAGAAACTTCGTTACTCTCCATCGTAACTCCACTTACCACAATAGTGCCTTTGCCTATTTTAAATGTCCCTTGATTTTTTGGCCGAAGAATATAATTGTAAGTAACGCTTTGAGTTACATTTCCATTTACCCATTGCATGCTGGTGGAAGTATTGGGTCCGCCAAGCAACTGAAAGTCGGTGAAGGCAGGCGGCTTTAAACTATTGCCATTCCCATTTTCCAAAGTAAAACTCAACTGAAAGTTAGAGTTCAGCGGAACCGATTTGGGAGCTGCGGCATAAAATTTTGCCTGTGAAAAAAGCTGATGACAGGACATAATAAAAAGCAAAGCCAGGAAGAACGAATTCTTCATTGCCGAAATAATATTTCTGTTATCGCTTTTCATCTTTGCCTGCAAAGTTCTTTCAACTATACGATTTATTCAAGTATTCACTGCTTCGCTTAAAGTTTTTTCGCAGCTATACTAAGTATTCCGATACGTTTACCAATCCTTTTCAATTTTCACATTCACCACTTTCATTTGCTTCTTCTGCATCTTCTCGTTAGTCTTTTGTTCTTCACCCTGCATGGCCTGCAACATTTTTTCAGCTTCTTCTTTTGAAAGCTTTGGTTGTTGGCCCTGCTTTTGCTGCTGGTCTTTCTTATCCTTATTTGCCTGTTTGTCGTCCTTTTGTTGGTCTTTCTTATCCTGATCCTTTTTCTCGTCCTTCTTATCGTCTTTTTTATCCTTCTTATCTTTATTGTCCTTGCTTTGGTTCTTCTGCTGTTGAAGCATTGCGTTGGCGTAAGCAAGATTATACTTTGTCTCGGCATCCTTCGGATTTTGCTTCAAAGCATCTTTATATGCCTTGGCAGCATCTTCCCATTTCTGCTGTTCTAAATAAGTGTTGCCCAAATTGTGATAAGCTTTTGCCTTTACATTCTTATCGGTGTTGGTTTGTGCCGAAAGCTGAAATTGCTTGGCCGCTTCATCATATCGCTTTTGCTCATACACCGCATCACCCAAATTGAAAGTGGCTTCGGGCATATTGTTCTTTTTGTCGAGCGCCTTTTTGTAGCTGGCTTCAGCATCGGCATAAACACCCTTGTCGAATTGTTTATTGCCGTTGCGGGTTTCTTTTTTGTCGGGCGCGGTGGACAGCTGATTTAACTGCGCCACAGCGGACATAAAAGAAAAAGCAGTAAGAAGGAAAACAAGTATGCTTTTCATTGGGTCGCGAATATATTATTACCCGTGCCCGATGCCAATTTGCTTAAAGTTTTTTAGCAATCTGCCTGTTGGGAAGGTTGCAGAGCTATTTCATCCTACATTAAGGGATGTTCGTGGAATGAAATTTTTCAGGGATAGCGGGTAAATGCTTTCGCATTAAAACGTTACTCCCACATTTATGACCAATCGTTGGTAGGTGCGCTTGATATCATAAGTAGATCCGTTATCGTAGCCTTGGGTATACCACCATTTGGTTTCGCTGCTGTTTCGCTTGTAAGCCAGCGACAAAACAACCGAAGCACGGCTGCGGGTATAAATGCGCACGCCCCCTCCGCACGAAACATACAAACCCCCTTTATTTTGGTAGGAAATATAGGGGTCATTTTTTTGCTTCCACATTACCGAGTAACCCACATCGCAAAAAACATAAGGGGTCACTTTCTTTTTCAAAAACTCGGAAGCCAACCGCAAATAGAATGGTGAAAAAGTTTGCTTGTAGGATATCATGCGGTCAATGCCCACTCCGGCTCCCACATATAGATAAGGCCAAAACTGGTAGCCGTTCACCGTGTGTAGCGAAATGCCGAAATCATCATCGGGATTGGTGTTGTAGTAATAATAGTTGGGGTCGGGATTGTCCTTCTTTAAATCTACCCCGTAAATAATTCCAAACTCAGTGATGTTGCGAAAGCCCCGGTTGCGTCTGAAATAGTTTTGGTTTATTTCTTTCAGTTGGCGCTTGAAACTGTTTTCCTTCTTTACGCTGTCTATTTCATTTTGCTGAAACACAAAAACGCTGCCGCCTAACAATTCGATTTTCAGGCCTTCAGGTTTCTGTTCAAGTAATTTGCCACGAAGCATACTTCCGTTTTTTAGATAAACTACATCCTCTGTCTGTG
>CANJVG010000176.1 GCA_947478005.1 Bacteroidota bacterium | reverse complement strand
GCATTGGCACTGTTCAGCTTATCGTTGCAATCATTCTTCTCGGCTTTATATTTATCGGCCAGGGCCACCTGCTCGTCAAACTTCTTTTTCGATACCAAACAACTAGACAAGGAAAGCACCGCCACAGCAGCCACCAGTAAAATCAGATTCTTCTTCATGAGGTTTTAATTTGGCATCGAAATTAGATAAGCAGCCGATAGCCGGGCGCGGTTACTCAACCTTCGCTTTGTGGGAAATACATTATTGTAAACAATGCAGGGAAAATGCTTAGGGGGAAAAGAATTTTATTTCTCCCGTTTTTGCCGAAAAAACTCAGTCAACAAACTGCCACACTCATCTTTCATAATGCCCGAGGTAACCTCTGTTCTTGGGTGAAGCACGCGCCCTTGCATTAAAGTATAGCCCGCCTTACTATCGAAAGCTCCAAAAACCAAACGGCCCACACGCGCCCACATAATGGCCGAAGCGCACATCAGGCAAGGCTCAAGCGTTACATAGAGGGTGCAGTCTTCCAAAAATTTGCTGCCAAGATAATTAGCTGCCGCAGTAATCGCAATCATTTCGGCATGAGCCGTCACATCCTTCAGTTTCTCGGTTTGGTTATAGCCTTTACCTATGATAGTATTGTTAGCCACAATAATCGCTCCCACCGGAATCTCATCTTCCTCGAAGGCATAGGTGGCCTGTTTCAATGCCAGCCGCATAAAATATTCGTCACTGAAGTTCATGTTCGGTAGTTTTTATTCTTCGTCCTCATCTTCTTCTTCCTGTTCTATTAGTTCTTCTAATTTCTCTTTTACTTCCCCTTTAATTTCAGAATACTTTTCTTCCACCGGCAAAGGTTTCCTTTTCAGAATAAAAAAGTAACCAATCACCGCAGGCAACACCAAATTAAGCAACCATATAAAACTAACCCCAGTCAAAATGCCTATAGTATTGGTGGAGAAGTTACGAAAAATATACAGCGCAATGCCTTCGCGAAAGCTAAAGTCAAGAAAAGGAAGCAGTGGGGAAAAAGTAAGCGCCACTAAGAACGCACCAGCGTGCACCACCAGCGCAAAAAAACTATCGCTCACGCCAAAGAACATAAACACCAGCACATATTGCAACAGATAGATAGTATAGCGCACCAACGAAAACAACAACACCTGAAACTGCACCGGCACCGAAGGGAACTCATCTTCGGGAATAAAGAGTTGATATTTTTCAAGAGCCGGAATTTCGGAAAGCTTATTGTTGATGATTTCAAAGCGGAAATAGAAAAAGAGGAATACAACTCCCACGCCCGTGGTCATACCTATAAAGAGCGCATCGGAATTCCAAAGGGACACAAAGAAAACCCCGGCCACCAGCGTTACGACCGATTGAGCGATGCCCCCCATCGAGCTCAACAAAAAAGCCCGCACCGGCTCGGCATCTTCCAGATACATCACCCTTCCCAAGAACTCACCTGTTCGGCTGGGGGTTACAAAGCCCGTTGTAACTCCCGCTACCACCCCCTTTAAAAGGCGCCCAAAACTTTGTTGGGACCGAAGCAGGATTTTCCATTTCCAGGTTTCTACAATCCAGTTTAAAGGCATGCCAACAAGAACCAGTGCGAGCAAATACAAATTCCGGGGCTTAATGCTCTGCCAAAAGAAAGCCCACTGGGCCTGAAAATCATTCTGAAAAAACAATCGGTCAACGATAAACCAACACAGCAGCGCAAAAACAACCGTTTTAAAAATAAATGAAAATCTGGGTGGTTCTGAAAATTTCACAAAGGCAAATAAAGTGAAAGCGCGAATAAATTGTTCTTCAAAACTAAATTCCGGTTCATCCTGATTTTCTTCATTGTGCTATTTGCCGCCAACAATTACATTCGCCCCCGCAAAATCTAAACAAAATGGAAGGCTACAGAAAAGAAAAAGATACGATGGGAATAGTGGAAGTTCCCGCCAACGTTTATTGGGGCGCACAAACCCAACGCTCAATTGAAAACTTTCAAATAGCGCAGGACATCAACAAAATGCCGAAGGAAATTATCCGCGCCTTTGCCTATTTGAAAAAAGCCGCAGCCCTCACCAACCTCGATGCCGGTGTTTTAGAAAAAGCCAAAGCAGAAATCATTGGAAAAGTATGCGATGAAATTCTGGAAGGCAAGCTAGATGACCAGTTTCCATTGGTAGTTTGGCAAACCGGCAGCGGTACCCAAAGCAATATGAACGTAAATGAAGTGGTGGCCTATCGTGCCCACGTTTTGTTGGGTGGCTCTTTGTTGGATGAAAAGAAACAACTGAACCCAAATGATGATGTAAACAAATCGCAAAGCTCGAATGATACTTTTCCTACCGCCATGCACATTGCGGCTTACAAAATTCTTTTGGATGTAACTCTTCCGGGAATTAAAAAGCTACGCGATACCCTTGCGGCAAAGTCGAAAGAGTTTATGGGTATTGTAAAAATAGGCAGAACGCATCTAATGGATGCCACACCGCTTACCCTTGGCCAGGAAATATCGGGCTATGTTTCGCAGCTGAATCACGGCATTCGCGCCATTGAAAACACACTGACTCACTTATCTGAACTTGCCTTAGGAGGCACTGCCGTTGGAACGGGCATCAACACCCCACCGGGATATGACGTAAATGTAGCCAAACATATTGCTACCCTTACCGGCCTACCTTTTGTTACTGCTGAGAACAAATTCGAAGCCCTCGCTGCTCACGATGCTATTGTAGAAGCACATGGTGCCTTAAAAACAGTAGCCTGCTCCTTAATGAAAATCGGAAACGACATTCGTTTGCTTTCATCCGGTCCGCGTTGCGGTATCGGAGAACTTTTTATTCCCGACAATGAACCCGGCTCTTCTATAATGCCGGGCAAAGTAAACCCTACGCAGTGCGAAGCCATGACGATGGTAGCCGCTCAAGTGCTTGGCAACGATGTGGCTATTAATATAGGCGGAGCAACCGGTCATTTTGAATTGAATGTTTTCAAGCCCATGATGATTTACAATTTCCTCCACAGTGCAAGATTGATAGGCGATGTATGCGTTTCTTTCAATGATAAATGTGCTGTAGGTATCAAACCAATTGAAGAGAACATCAAGAACAATTTGAACAATTCGCTGATGCTGGTAACCGCTCTGAACACCAAAATAGGCTACTACAAAGCAGCAGAAATTGCACAAACAGCACATAAAACCGGAAAGACCCTAAAACAAACTGCCGTTGATTTAGGCTATCTGACTGCCGAAGACTTCGATGCCTGGGTAGACCCGAAAACAATGGTTGGCAAAATTTAAGACAGGTTGTTAAGGCTTAGCGGAATTATATCTATTTCTCTATATTCACCACCTCAAAACCAAAACTAAATGAACAAACGTTTAACCCTCCTTTCACTTATTAATTTCGTTGTGATAGCAGGCTTTTCCGCTAATAGCTGTACGATAGATTCTGCCAATACACAGTTTTTTGCACCTGGACCGGATAGTTTACCCTGCATCGAAAGAACGGTTTACTACGATCAGAGTATTCAAATTGCAGTACCTACCACTATAAACCTTCAGGATTTCGGAGCACCCCTATCATTTATTTTAACTGTTGATTCGGTGGTTATTACCGGTGTCAATGGCCTGCCAAACGGAATTACGTATGCACCTAACCCATCGAACGGTGTTTTATATGGCGGCAAAAAAGGCTGTGCTCAGGTATATGGCACAACCACAGATTCTGCTGGACATTATCCGATAACTTTTAACGGTACTTTCACCGCACATGGCTTTCCTTTCCCGCCATTTTTTGATGGAGATACTACCATTGACTTTGCGACTCTTCAAAGTTTAGGTCAAGGTATGTTTGATATGTTTGTTGATGTAATTAATCCGGGAGATCCTTGTCGCCCATCATTAGGTATTGGTAGTTTTAACTCTTCCCTTAACACTAACATTCATATTGTGCCTAATCCAAGTAATGGAATTATTGGACTTTCATTAGATGCCGGTAGAAGATTAAATGGGGAAATAGCAGTGTTGGACATGACTGGCAGAAAAATTTTCTCGCAGCCTATCGATGCTGTTGGCTTGTATAACACAACCATCAACCTGAGCAATTACTCAAAAGGACTTTATACGTTACAATTAAGAACTGCCGAAGGCTTTGCATCAAAAAGCATTTCAATAGAATAATTTTACGCTTTTGTTATCCAAAACATATTTCAAAATCAACCATTAAACCTTACAATGAAAAAGCTTTACTCATTATTTATTCCCCTTGTATTTTTTGTAACTGGTATTCAAGCTCAATGCATCATTGATGCTAATGCTCAAACGACCTCGGGTGTTAATCCACCAGCCATACAACTTCCTTGTGTAATCAGCGGAGTCCCTTATGACCAAACGCTGCAAGGGAAAATTCAGCAAAGCGATGATATTTCCATAGTAATCCTTCAAGTACATGTAGAAGTAGATTCTGTAGAAATTGATTCGATAGGGGGACTTCCAAATGGTATTACATGGTCCAGAAACCCGACTGTTCTTTTGGGAGGGGGGAATGGTTGCCTTCAATTAACCGGCACCACCAACGATGCACCGGGTCGTTATGATTTAACTGCCTTTGGAACCGCTTGGCTAACAGTTACATCGCCTGCAAATTTCCCTCGGGCTTTTACCGGCAATCTGAACCGTCTTTCTCCATTTGGCGGTTATTTCCTTACTGTGATTAATCCTGGAGACCCCTGTGTTCCGGCATTAGGAGTAAATGATTTCAGCGCAGACCTAAACACATCTCTTTCGGTTTATCCCAATCCAAGCAATGGCATAGTTGAATTCAAACTAAATGCTGGCAAAAGAGTGAATGGGGAGATAGCAGTCATGGATATGACCGGAAGAACCGTTTTTTCGCAAACAATCGATGCGCTTGGGGCATATAACACTACCATTAACCTAAGCAATTTTGCAAAAGGATTATATACTGTTCAACTCCGGACTTCAGAGGGATTTGCTTCTAAGAATATTTCAGTAGAATAAATTATCTGCCTTATTTTTACGCTTGAATTATTTAATCTAAAACCATAAAGCCTTAACATGAAAAAGTTTTACTCTCTAGTTTTCGCAACCGTATTTGCTATTGGATTTACAAGTGCTCAATGCACTATTGACTCCGCTAATACTGTATTTTTTGTTCCCAATGTAAATAATGTGCCTTGTGCTGAACAAGGAGTTGCTTACGATGAAGTTCTTCAATTTCATATTCCGGTATCTATAGATGCGCAAAATTATGGATCTCCGATTTCTTATGTCATCACTGTTGATTCGTTAGTATTAGATAGCATTTCAGGATTGCCTGCAGGTCTATCTTGGTCTTCAAATGGCCCTGGACCTGTATTTCATGGCGGGGAGAACGGATGTGGTAGAACTTTTGGAACTACAAACGCACCGGCTGGTAATTATGTTATTCATTTTAATGGTCGATTCCGCGCTCATGGGAATGCAATCCCGGGCGTATTTAATGGTAAAATAGATACAACTATTGATGGTTTAATAAAGATTGAGGAAGGCAAGTTATTTTCAGTTGATGTAATTGCACCTGGTTCTGTTTGTGGTGGAACAGGAATTAATAGCTTTAATGGTGAATTAAACGCTGCGATGTTTGTTTTTCCAAACCCAAGCAATGGACTTTTTGAGTTGAGATTAAATGCCGGTCAACGCGTAAACGGAGACATAAACGTTATTGATGTTATAGGAAGATTGGTTTATACCGAAAAGCTAGATGTAATTGGTCAATATACCACTTCGATTGATCTTACGCGTTTTTCAAAAGGGCTTTATACAGTTCAATTAAAAACGACAGAAGGTATTGCTACAAGGAATATATCTGTAGAGTAAGCCTAATTATCTAAAACAAAAAAGCCGTTCAAAATATTCTGAGCGGCTTTTTTGTTTTACCTGAATTCATATCCGATATCCTTCCGATAATACTTCCCTTCGAAATCTATTTTCTCGATCACAGCATTTGATTTGGCAACGGCCTCATGGATATCCTTTCCGTATGAACTAACGGCAAGAACTCTTCCTCCATTGGTGAGGATTTTTTCTCCAACTTGCTTTGTACCAGCATGAAAAACAATTGTTTCAAGACGGTTCACTGATGAAAGACCGAAAATTTCTTTGCCCTTATCATAATCTTCCGGATAGCCACCTGAGGCTACAATCACCGTTGCACAAGCCCGCTCATCAATTTCAATTTCTTCCTCTTTCAAAGTTCCGTTTCCTACGGCCACCAGCAATTCAACCAGGTCATTCTTTATTCGAGGCAGTACAATTTCTGTTTCAGGGTCACCCATTCTACAGTTGTATTCTATAACGAATGGCTCACCATCTACACACATAAAACCAATGTAGAGAAAACCTTTGTAAACGATATTATCCTTCTTCAATCCTTCAATAGTTGGTATGATTACGCGCTCCTCCACTTTTTTCATCATTAGCCTATCTACAAATGGAACCGGAGACACACATCCCATACCTCCCGTATTCAAACCCTTGTCCCCTTCTCCAATACGCTTATAATCCTTTGCCTCAGGAAGAATTTTGTAATTCTCACCATCAGTAAGCACAAAAACAGAAAACTCAATTCCTTTCAAAAACTCTTCTATAACTACTTTAGCACTGGCTTTCCCAAATTTGCTTTCCTCAATCATTTCACGTAAGCTATCTTTAGCCTCACCGTGTTCGTTAATAATTAAAACACCCTTCCCTGCAGCTAAGCCATCAGCCTTTAAAACAATAGGAGTGGTTTGTTCATCAATAAAATCAAACCCCTCCTCCAAATTTTCAATCGTAAATTCTCCATAAGCCGCTGTAGGAATTCCATGACGAACCATAAACTGCTTCGCAAATGCTTTGCTGCCTTCCAACTGTGCGCCCACCTTCGATGGACCTATAACTGGAACATTTTTCAATTCTTCCTTTGCCATAAAATAGTCATAGATACCATTCACCAAAGGATCTTCTGGACCGACTACTACCAATTCAATACTATTGGCAAGAACAAATTCTTCGATTGCTTCAAAATCATTTACACCAATCGCCACGTTTTTCCCATGCTGAGATGTTCCGGCATTTCCGGGGGCGATAAAAAGCGTTTCACACAGCTCGCTTTGAGAAATCTTCCATGCAAAAGCGTGCTCCCTACCACCCGAACCCAACAACAATATCTTCATTTGAATAAGAATTTATGGCGCGAATCTAAAATCGCATCGGACACATTCGCCCGTATATTCTCCACATTCTGCCATAAATTC
>CANJVG010000175.1 GCA_947478005.1 Bacteroidota bacterium | reverse complement strand
TAGGCGTAGCAGTCTTCTTCGGTTTGAAATCTCCCCTGAAATTCTCTAAGTGTGAATTGTTTTCCCATAGCTATTTGTTTTAGTTATGAGCAAACTTAGCTGCACAATGAGCAACCTATCTGCGTTCAAGATTTATGCGCCTAATCCTACAATCAATTTGAAAATGCAACTGCCCGCAGCCTCAAAAAAGCACTTAAGCTGAGTAACTATCATGATGCGGCTTTGCTTAAAGTACAGGCCAATGACCCTGCGGCGGTGCCTATTTATAATCGATATCACCCGCTGCATCTGGCGCTTACGTTGAGCTACAGCAAGTGGAAAAGCGCGGGTGGCCGGCGCGAAGGCGAAACACTGAATGTGAATCAACTGCTCGATGCTGCCTTGTTGCAGCTAGAAGATTGGGATGTAGATATTCAGGTGGTTTACAAAAAAACAACGCTTAGCTAAGCCTGATATTTGGAAGAGCATTAGCAAATTGGCGGTGGAGGCGGTAGAGAACTTCGATAAGCCGATGACCCGATATATAATTAAAGGTACTCTGATGGCCAGCGGATTTAAGATTAAGCGAGCCAATGCATCTTCTGGTTTTGGAGTAGGCTTAAGCGAAACCCCTGATGAACCCGTGAAGGAAAAGGAAGTGGTGCGGGAATCGAAACCAGTAGCTGATATTTTAGATGAATCGCCATTAGATATAGTCTTGAAAAACTATCTGCGGAAAATAAGAACCGACTGGAGCGAAGAGGATGCTGCCACTTCTGCAAATCAAATTAAAAGTCTTTTCGCTAAATATGGTAAGTAGGTTGATTCCTACACATTCCAATACCCCCTACCATAATTAACCAATATCTCCTGACCTTTCGGTATTCGTCTGGTAGATTGTAAGTACATAGAATGGTCATAGTCCGAACAGAATTGGGCATTGTTTTTTACCCCGGGCAGATTGCTGGTTCCTTTAGCATCATTGGCATAACGCGCATGTCCGGTCACTTCTATACAGTCACCAGTACCATCATTAAGTTCCAGCAAATAATTGTTTTCTATTTCCGTTTCGGCTATTTGTTCAGGTGTAAATCGTACACCTGTTACCTTTACTATCACCTGCCCACGCATAATATCTTCATCCGCAAATAGTCCTTTGCCCGCTCCGGGAATTAATGATTCTCCTAAACTGACTTTCTTCTCCATGCTTTTATATTCCTTTTTTAAAAAAGGATGCAAGAATAAGAAAAGCAGCCTAAATTCCGGAAGCTTCTTTTACCGGATTGAAGCCGAAGATGGTCACTCGAAGATTGGTTAATAAACTTGTTTGGGTCGGATTAAATCATGCAATACTGTTTTCCATTTTTGGCGAAAACATGTTTCTATCACCGGCAAGGCATTGGAATTAATGCAAATGGCAGGATGTAAATAATCACCCGGCCATTCGCGTCAACAACAATCCCGTAGTTTTGAATCAGCTTATTGTTTCAGAATCTTCTGCTGCATTGTTTTGCCGTCCTCGTCACTTATTTTTACCAGATAAATGCCGCTGGCAAATTCGCTCATATATAGCTGTGCTGTTTTTTCGCTAGAAGTCAGAGAGGCTATTTGTCTTCCGCTCATATCAATCAATTGAATCCTGTGCTTTGAGGTGGCGTTTCCAAAATCAATAGTTATAAAATCAACCGCAGGATTAGGATAGGTCGAAAAGCCCTCGGTGCTAAATTCATATAAACCCGTAGCCACCGGAGTGTAAGTAACAGCCGTGCCGGGAATCGTATTGTGTCCGCTTTGCGGACCCACCGCGCCCTGAGGAATTACACCAAAATAAGAAGGGCCAATAGTGTAAGGATATACCGGCACCTGGTTAGAATCTATGGTTACAAAGTAGGCATAAATACTATCGGGGTAATCGGGCGTAACACACCAGCGGCCATTGTAAGGGTCCAAACTTCCCAACCCCTGCACATACTCATAGTCCTCTACGTATTTGCCTAAAGGATATTGAGCCGAAACTGCAGGACCGGCAGAAGAAGCCGTGCTGCCGTTAGGTAAAGTGGTGCGGGTAGTAATACTGCGTTTGCGGTAGCCCGAAGTCATGCGCACAATCGTGCTCGGTTGCGATGGGTCTAAATAACCGTAAGCACCATAAACAGGAAAGCCATCAAACGACCAACCGATGATAGGCGAATGCACCGTGGAGTTTTGGTCGTCATACAAGCAAGTAGGATTTACGTGATGATGATACTCGCCATTCGGTGCCGGATGACCCAGGCAATCATCAAAGCTGGCTCCCTCGTTTGGCAGTGCATCCTGATGCCACACACCTGCGTTGTTGTAGCTCATCGCATCTAAGGAGTTAAATATACTTACTCCGTTTGTCCAAACCCCCACATGTCCACCACCGGTAGCCGTTTTATTACCCGTTTTCTCGTTAGGCGTTCGAGTAATTTTAAAACAGAAGTTCTCGTTAATCGGAATGTTCGGGTTGCCTGTCCATGGGCCAATATCATAACCCGGAATGCAAGTGCAGGTTACATACACATCGGTGGTAGTATAATTAACAGCCTGTACATTCGCTGCTAATCCTGAATAGCCGGTAACACCGGGTGTTTGTATCCAGGAAGTTATCAGCGGGTCGGTAATCTGTGCTTGTAAATTGAAAAGAGATAGGAACATCAACAGACTCAAGGAGAATTTCTTCATGGTGAATTTTTATTGTTTAAGAGTTAGATAATGAGTGATTAAAATAGCTGCTATGGTTTTAGCGGGTTATTGTGCTGGTCTGTAATTACCCGCGTTAGCTCCGGAATAAGCGCATTGAACTTTTGCTTTTGAGAGGCATTGCAAATCATCTTTAGCTTTTGAAAATGATTCAGTGTAACCGTTGCTCTTGCCTGCTGTATACCGGAAATTATCTTCTCGAGCGAATCCTTCTGCAAGGTATTGATGAAGTCAGCCTCCAGCAATTGCAGATAGCTAACTAACACTTGTTTGTTTTGCTCGTCCAGTAACTGCATTTGGGCATGATGGTCTTTCCGCAATCCATCGAACTGTTGTATCTGCTCTTCATTAAAGCCCAGCGACTCGGGAATAAACTTTTCCATGCGCATTGGTGGAGGCCGATGTCCGCGTTGTAAAAACAGGAAGCCGATAGTAGCGATGTTCAACACGAACAACAACACGACAGCAATAGTCAAAAGTTTTTCGCGTTTCATTTTATCAGTTTGAATAAATATCAAAACCATTTTCAGTTAAAGAAGATGAGTGCACCGGCCCTGATTTTTGCATCGCAGCATAGGTTATGGCCGTAACATTCAAGGCCAGCAACAAAGCAATGCCGGCAGCAACCAACCACACCCTGGGGGAAGATACATAGTCTAAGCTCCTTACCTTTCCTTTCAAGCGCAATTGAATTCTATCGTACAGACTTTCATCAGCCTTCACGCGTTGAATATTTGCTGCGCTTTCAACCACTTCTTCAATCCAACTTTCTCTTTCCTTTTTCATGCTTCCTAGTTTTAGACGATAGCTTTAAAAAAATCCTTCGCGCCCCATCACCTTACAGTTCTTCATAAATATCGCTGAGCAGTTTCCTTAAATTCTCCTTCGCCCGCTGCATCAAACTCTCCAGTGCCTTTTCAGTTATCTGTAAAACCTCTGCCGCCTCGCGCTGACTCATTTGTTCAATCTTGGTAAGCACAAAAGCATCGCGCTGCTTTTCGGGCAGTTTATCGATAGCCTCAAAAAGATAGTTCGCCTTCTCCCGGTTCTCCATCAACACTCCCGGATGATTAAAATCAGAACCATGAATTTTTACTTCTGCTGTATCCTTATGAAAGATAGTGGTGATAAACGCAAATCGTTTTTTACGTTGCTTAAACTTGATGTGGTCCAGCGATTTATTAATGGTAATGCGCGTTACCCAGGTTCTTAAACTCGAATCGCCTTTAAATGTTTCTATGGAATGAAACACCTCTACAAACACATCCTGCAAAATCTCTTCCGCATCTTCTTCATTGCGCACATAGCCAAGAGCAATACGAAAAACACCATCCTTCATTTGGAGAAAAAGCTTTTCCAACGCCTGCTGATTGCCGGCCCTGATTTGTTGCGTAAGTAGATGATGAGAATCCTTTTCGGTCAGCAAACTAAAAAACAGGTTGAGTTTAATTATTCATTAAGATTAGTAGATTGCCCCAAAGTTTAGTCATGCATCAAGAAAAACATTTCGACAGTCCCGAGTTTGTAAAAGATATTGTCATTGGCATGGCCGATGGGCTCACCGTTCCATTTGCCCTTGCTGCCGGGCTAAGCGGTGCGGTAGATTCAACCACAATTATCATTACTGCAGGTATTGCTGAAATTGCGGCTGGAAGTATTGCTATGGGCTTGGGAGGTTACCTGGCCGGTCGAACAGAAGTAGACCATTACAATTCCGAATTAGCCCGCGAATACATTGAAGTGGAGCAATTTCCCGAGAAGGAAAAAGCGGAAGTGGTGGAAGTTTTAGAAGAGTTCGGGGTAAGCGAAACAGCGAGTAAAGGCATTGTTGAAGAGATGAGCAAGGATAAGGAAAAGTGGGTGAAGTTTATGATGCGCTTTGAACTCGGCTTAGAAAAGCCCGATGCCAAGCGGGCAAGAAACAGCGCACTCACCATAGGAATAGCCTATATCGTTGGCGGATTAGTTCCACTCTCCCCTTATCTGTTTATTCACGATTCCCGTCAGGCGCTGTTGATTTCAGTTGGGGTTACCCTTATTGCTCTTTTTGTTTTCGGATACTTGAAAGCAAAAGCTATTGGTCAACCGGAATGGCAAGGTGCCCTGAAAACAACTTTGATTGGTGCGCTTGCTGCGGGTGCAGCTTTCCTGCTCGCATCGTTAATAGGAGCACATTAAAATTTTATTTTCGCCACTCAATTTTCCAAAATGAGTAAAGTAAAAGTTGGTTTGGTGCAAATGAGTTGTGTGAAAGAAGCACAACCCAATTTAGAAAAAGCAATAGCCGGCATCCGCGATGCCGCAAAAGGCGGTGCGCAAATAGTTTGTCTGCAGGAACTTTTCACTTCCCTCTATTTCTGCGATGTTGAAGACTATGAAAACTTCAAATTGGCAGAAGCAATTCCGGGAGCAACAACAGATACACTTTCCAACGTAGCGAAAGAATCAAACGTAGTCATCATTGCTTCGCTCTTCGAAAAAAGAACCAGCGGAATTTATCATAACACTACCGCTGTTATTGATGCAGATGGTGCTTATCTCGGCAAGTATCGCAAGATGCATATACCCGATGACCCTGCGTTCTATGAGAAATTCTATTTCACTCCGGGTGATTTAGGCTATAAGGTTTTCGAAACCAAGTATGCAAATATTGGCGTGCTCATTTGCTGGGACCAATGGTATCCCGAGGCAGCGCGCATAACCAGTTTGATGGGAGCAGAAATTCTTTTCTATCCAACGGCAATAGGATGGGCAACGGCACAGGATGAAAAAACAAATCAGGAACAATACAATGCATGGCAAACGATTCAGCGCTCGCATTCCGTTGCAAATGGGGTGCATGTAGTAAGCGTTAACCGGGTTGGGTTAGAACAAAATGGTTTAATGAAATTCTGGGGCGGAAGCTTTGTAAGTAATCCTTTCGGCAATTTGCTTTACCTCGCTTCGCATGACAAAGAAGAAAATGCCGTGGTGGAAATTGATTTAGAGAAAACAGATTTCTACAGAACCCATTGGCCGTTCTTACGTGATAGAAGAATTGATTCTTATCAGCCGATTACGAAAAGATTTATTGACGGAGAATAGTGTCTGAAGTCGGAGGTTGGATGTAAATACAGAATACAGCAATGCAGTCAGGGAAGTTTAAATTCGAGAAATTGCAGGTATGGCAACTGTCAATGGACTTTGGTGAAAAAATTTATGGAATTTCAGCAACGTTTCCAGCTATTGAAAAATACAATCTTCAAACTCAAATCAACAGAGCGGTAGATAGTATCGCCCTCAATTTAGCGGAAGGGTGTACCGGAAATAGTAATGCCGAGTTCAGTAAGTTTATAGGCTATTCTCTTCGGTCTCTTGCAGAAGTTGTAACCTGTTTGATAAAAGCTATTCGTAGGGAGTATATTTCAGAAGAAATTTTTAATGAACATTATGAAGAAGCATTTATCCTGATGAACAAAATTGCTGCATTACGTAACTCATTGACAAAATAATTATAAAGCTCTAATCTTATGCTTCATACATCGGACATCGGACATCGGACATCGGAATATAAAACACCCCGCGAATTAGGCTTCCACTTCCCCGCAGAATTTGCTCCACAACGTGCCATGTGGTTATCCTGGCCGCATAAAGAGGCAAGCTGGCCCGGAAAGATTCACACTATCTATAAATCTTACTGCGATTTTATCTGGCTGGTGGCGCAAGACCAAAAGGTTTGCATCAATGTCAAAGATGAAACTATGAAACAGTTCGCGCTTGGGCAATTGCGTCATTCTTCTTTAAAAGATATTGATGCGGCTGTGAACATTGAATTCTATTTTCACCCAACTAACGATGCATGGTGCCGCGACCACGGTCCGGCATTTTTAGTCCGAAGTCCGAAGTCCGAAGTCGGAGGCAATACATCGGACATCGGACATCGGACATCAGACCTTGCAATTGTTGATTGGGATTATAATGCCTGGGGCGACAAATACCCTCCGTATGATTTGGATGATGTGATTCCTACCTTGATTGGAGAAAAACTAAACCTACCCGTCTTCAATCCTAAGATTATTATGGAAGGTGGAAGTGTGGAGTTTAATGGCAAGGGAACTTTATTGACTACCTCTGCTTGTTTGCTGAATAAAAACCGCAACCCGAATCTTTCTCAAAAGGAAATCGAGCAATATTTGATTGACTATTACGGAGTGGAAAACGTGTTATGGTTGGGCGATGGAATTGTAGGTGATGATACAGACGGACACATAGACGACCTTACCCGCTTTGTAAATGAAGATACGGTAGTAACCGTTATTGAAGGAGATAAGAGCGATGAAAACTACGAGCCATTACAGGATAATCTGAAAATGCTTTCGAAAATGCGGTTGGAAAACGGCAAGCAAATGAACATAATTGAACTGCCGATGCCGCATAAAATAATTTACGAAGACCAGCGCTTGCCTGCTTCTTACGCCAATTTCTACATCAGTAACAAATACGTCATCACCCCAACTTTTCGAGATGCTAAAAATGATGACCGCGCGTTGGAGATACTTCAATCGTGCTTTACAGATAGAAAAGTAGTAGGGCTGGACTCTACCGATTTAATCTGGGGACTCGGCAGTTTTCACTGCCTGAGCCAACAGGAACCGGAAGTTTAAAACGAGCAATTACACTCTCGCTTTTATCATTT
>CANJVG010000174.1 GCA_947478005.1 Bacteroidota bacterium | reverse complement strand
CAAGCTTTTTGAAAGCGAAGGCTATTTCAAATTCATTGGCAACGATGATGACGGCTGGCCTGAATATGAGGTGGTGCAGAACATTCCCAAGCTGGTTCTGAAAGACCAGGATGAACTGCTCAAACAAAAAATTGTAGAGTATTTCGAGGCTTTATAAAAACGGAGTTTTTACCACTACCGCTTTCACTAACTGATTCCGTATTTCAATAAATATCTCTGAACCTATCGGAGAGAATTCGGTTTTTACATAACCCAAACCAATTGCTTTATTCAAGGTAGGGGATTGTGTTCCGGAAGTTACTTCGCCAATTTCATTACCTGCGGCATCTTTAATTTTGAAATGCTGACGAGGTATTTTTCCTTTCTCAGGAATTTCAAAGCCCACCAATTTTTTCTTTGGTCCGTTGTCTTTGATGGCTTTGTGATAATCGCTCTTGATAAAGCTTTTGGTGAATTTGGTAATCCAGCCGAGGCCTGCTTCGATAGGTGAAGTCGTATCATCTATATCATGACCGTAAAGACAGAAAGCTTTTTCCAAACGCAGGGTATCGCGGCAGGCCAAACCTGTTGGCACAATGCCAAATTCTTTTCCGGCTTCGAACACGGCATCCCACATTTTGCGCGCATCTTTATTCCACACATAAATTTCGAAACCACCTGCACCGGTGTAGCCAGTGTTGGAGATGATTACATCTTCAATACCCGCCATGGCACCTGCAGCAAAAGCGTAATAAGGAATGGCGCTTAAATCAACCGAAGTAAGTTTTTGTAAAGTCTTAATGGCGTTAGGCCCCTGCACGGCAAGCAGACTCATGTCATCGCTCATGTTGGTCATTTCTACCCCGAAGGTATTGTGGTCTTTAATCCAGTTCCAGTCTTTTTCAATGTTCGAGGCGTTCACCACCAGGTAATATTCGTTGGCGTTCCAGCGATAAACCAGGAGGTCATCTACAATTCCGCCTTCGTTATTCGGCAAACAGGAATACTGAATTTTTCCATCGGTCAGTTTCGATGCATCGTTGGTAGTTACCATCTGAATCAGGTCCAGCGCTTTTTCGCCTTTGAGCATAAACTCGCCCATGTGGCTTACATCAAACACCCCCACACTGTTGCGCACCGCCTTGTGCTCTTCGTTAATGCCTGTGTAAACGATAGGCATGTTATAGCCGGCAAACTCAGCCATCTTGGCTCCGAGCGAAATATGAAGTGGGGTCAGTGCGGTTTCTTTCATTGGGTTAGCTATTAGCTGTTACAGATTAGATTTAGAAAATTCAGAAGCGCGAATGTAATGGAGAATGGGAAATTACGAAGCCCCATGATTCGGGGAAGAAAAGGATGATTTTAATCAGTTCGAAAAAAAGATTTGCAAATGTCAATTTCTTTATCGTATATTTGCGATATAGAATTAAAACAATGGCACAAAACAAGAAACAGGAATTTGATAAAGACGAAATTGAAATAGCCGATTTCGCTAAGGCGTTGAGCCATCCGGCACGCATAGCCATACTCAAAGAGATTTCGAAACGCGACACCTGCATTTGTGGGGAGATAGTGGAAGTGTTGCCGCTGGCACAATCTACGGTGTCGCAGCATTTAAAGGAGCTGCTGAAAGCCAATGTCATTACCGGCACCGTGGACGGCACCAAATCGTGCTACTGCATTAACTGGAAAGTGTTTGAGAAGTTTGAAAAGACCTTCGCTAAGTTTTTTCACAAAGCCAAGAGCTTTGAAGAAAAGCGCAACTGTTGTTAATTATTCAATCATCATAAAAATCAAATAAACATGGAAACGTCAGAAACGATTAAACAAAACGTGAAGCAGAAATACACCGAGATTGCTTTGCAGGATAAAGAAACAAATATGAGCAGCTGTTGCGGTGCAGGCGGTTGTTCTACTGAGGTGTATAACATCATGAGTGATGACTACACCAAAATGGAGGGCTATAACCCCGATGCCGATTTAGGTTTAGGTTGCGGTTTGCCGACTCAATTTGCCAAGATAAAGAAAGGCGATGTAGTCATTGACCTGGGCAGCGGTGCCGGCAACGATTGTTTTGTGGCCCGCCACGAAACAGGTGAAACAGGCAAGGTAATCGGCATTGATTTTACGGATGCCATGATTGAAAAGGCGCGCGCTAATGCCGACAAGCTGGGCTTTCATAATGTAGAGTTTCGTCAGGGAGATATTGAGAAAATGCCGGTGGGCGCGAACCTGGCCGATGTGGTAGTGAGCAATTGTGTGCTGAATCTGGTGCCTGATAAAGAAGCGGCTGTAAAAGAAATTTACCGCGTGCTGAAACCGGGCGGACATTTCAGCATCAGCGATGTGGTGCTGGTGGGCGACCTGCCCGAAGCTGTGGTGAAGGATGCCGAGATGTATGCGGGCTGTGTGTCGGGGGCTTTGCAACGTTCGAAATACATCAGCATTATTAATGAAACAGGCTTTAAAAATGTAACCGTGCAGAAGGAGAAACCGATTGTGATTCCCGATGATATTTTGCTGCGCTATATTTCGCAGGAAACTATCAATGAGTATAAACAAAGCGGTAAGGGAATTTTCAGCATAACGGTGTATGCCGAAAAACCAACGGAAGAAAAGAGTTGTTGCGGACCCAACTGTTGTAACTAAAAGATGAAGAACCTGCTTTTTGTTTGTATAGAAAACAGCAACCGCAGCCAGATGGCGCAGGCTTTTGCGCGGCTGCATGGTAAAGAAAAAGTGAATGCCTACAGTGCCGGCTCGCGACCTTCGGGAAAAATAAACCCGAAGGCCGTGGCCGCCATGCAGGAACTCGGCTACGATTTAAGCACACACGATTCTAAATCGCTGGATGAAATTCCCGATGTGGAATATGAATATGCCATCACGATGGGTTGTGGCGATGCCTGCCCTTATGTGCGCGCCAAACACCGCCTCGACTGGAACATACCCGACCCGCGCAATATGAGTGAAGCGGAGTTCAGACAGGTGAGAGATTTGATTGAGGAGAAGGTGAAGGAGTTGCTGGGGAAGATGTGACTTCTCCCTCCTCTTGCCATTCTCCCACATTTTTCTTTCTTTTACTACCTATTTTAGCAAAACCCCCTTGTTTGGATATGTATTCAGAAAGATGGCGAGTTAGAAAAATCATCAACAGGTGTCATTACACTATGAAAAACCTGCTGAAGGCCGAAGAAATGCTGAAGCAGGGGCGCCCTGCACAGGACGTATATTGCCAGTTGCGCGCAGCCCAAGGCGGCATCCAAAAAATTTTAGACAAACCTTTTACCGATGCCAACAGGGTGGATATAAATAATCGCATCAACAAACTTTTTGAGCAGGAAAACCTTTCCCCCGAATCGGCTGAAACCCTTACGGGCATTCAAAAACAATTGGGCAAAGCTCCGGTAAAACAATTGCTTCGTTTCGAAAAAACAGTGAAAAAAATGGAGCAATTATTTTGCTGGTTGTTGTTTTTGCAAACCGATTTTTTGGAGCCGCTGTTGCAAAACCCCTTATGGCCCGATTTATAATAGCGCCATTCAATAACCATTAAATCATTTACATCATGCCAATGCCATCAGAAATGGGGTATAGCTTTACCCCAACAGAAATTCAGGATATTAAAGATCACTTCGATGGCATCCTGACCATCATCAACAACAAAAAGGTGGTACAGCTGACCGCCAAAGAGCGGCAGGCTGCTCAATCGGCCTCCGAAACCCGTTTTCCTTACATTCAAAACGCCATCAAAAATCTGGCACCTGCTTTTCCTAATCTTCAGCCTAATTTTTTAAAACTCAGCGATGCTGAAATTGATTACGATACTTCGTTTCAGCTTCGCTCGCTTATTGGATTGCGCGATGAGGTAAACGACCGGATGATTGATTTTTCGATGGCCAGCGAGCATTTTGCCTATCAGTATATGCGCAAATTCTATAACAACGCGAAGGAAGCACAGGATGTAAACACTCCGGGAGCTGACACGGTAGTGGATGCACTGGCGCCTTTGTTTGAAGGGCAGGGAAAGCAGCCCGATGTGGTTGAAAATCCTTAATAGCTGAAAATCAATTGCCTGCAATGTAAGACCGACCAGATGGTCGGTTTTTTTTGAAACTATATTGCCAGTTCAGCTTAGTTCTAATGTAAGGTAATACACTTCTAATGTGAGGTAATGCAATTTCAATGTGAGATAACGTGCTTTTAATGTGAGGTATTATCATTTCAATGTAAGGTAATGCACTTTCAAGGTAAGTTATTACAGCTTAAAAGTAAAGTAATACACGTTGAACCTAAACCAATTCACTTCCAAACTAAGCTTACATAGTTTTAAAGTGAACCGGTTCAGTTGTTAAGTAAAACAAAACAGTAGTAAGAGCTGCAAATGCCATCCTTAACTAAAACACTTTTATCATGAAAAAACTAAGCGTTGAAGAAGCCCAAAACTTAGAACCGGTAGACCACGGAAGAACATCAAAGGTCATTGCTACGGTGTCTACCTTGGTGGTGGGTGAGGGGCTAATCATTACCCGTGAAGACTGGCCAAGTAAAAACCCGCCTTACCAGGCTATAGACCGGCTGGCTAAAAAAACAGGGCGCACTTTTAAGAGAGGGAAAAATCCGAATGGGCAAGGCTGGGCTGTGAAAAGACTGAGTTGAACTACAGCGGTCGGTGGTCCATCGTCCATCGTCATTTTCTATATTCACCCCATGAAATTCAAGCAAGCTGTTCCGGTTACCCAAATTGCGGCATGGACCAATTCTGAAATTATTGGCGATGACAATGCCCTGGTTACCGGGCTGAACGAAATTCATAATGTAGAAGCCGGTGACATCACCTTTGTTGACCACGAAAAGTATTACGGCTATACGCTCAACAGCCAAGCATCGTTTGTAATTATCAATACCAAAGAGATTGATACATATATAACAGGCGGCAATGCATCGGGCAAAATTCTTCTTTACAACCCGAATCCTTTTGAGGCCTACAATTTTCTGGCAGAAAAATTTAAACCCGAATTAAGAACCGATAGAAACATTGCTGCCAGCGCTGTAATAGGCGAAGGCAGTTTCATTTATCCCAATGCCGTGATTGGCGAACAAGTGAAGATGGGCAAGGGCTGCATCATTCATCCTAACGTTACCATCTATGCCTACACCGAAATTGGCGACAACGTAATCATACACGCCAACAGCACCATCGGCAGCGATGCGTTTTATTATAAACGTCAGCACGGGCACTACGATAAAATGCACAGTGCAGGCAAAGTGGTGCTTGCCGATAATGTAGAGATTGGCGCAGGCAGCACGATTGATGCAGGCGTAAGCAGCGATACTGTCATTGGCAAAGGAACTAAACTCGATTCACAGGTTCATATCGGCCACGATGTAAAAGTAGGAGAGAACTGCATTTTGGCCGCGCAGGTAGGCATAGCCGGCAATACAAAAATAGGCAACCGCGTAACGCTCTACGGCAAAGTAGCGGTAAACAAAAACATTGAAATAGGAGACGATGCCATCGTGATGGCAATGAGTGCCGTGCCATCTTCTATAGAAGGCGGAAAAACATATATCGGCTATCCGGTGGTAGAAGCGCGCGCCTTTGCGCGTCAAGTAGCGATGATTAAAAAGCTGCCCGAGCTTTGGGAGAAGTTGAGGAATTTGTAGACCATTTTATTTTTCAATTATCTTAGCTGTATGAAATACACAATAGAAATAGATACTTCTTCAAAGAAGGGAACTGAGTTACTTCAATATATCCGCAAGCATTCAGAAACGAAAGTGGTTTCTATTAAGGCATGGAAAAAGATAACACCCGCAGATGTAGCTCTTCCGAACAATTTATTTCCTACGGATTGGCAATGGGATGAATATCTTGACCGAAAGCAAGCGAAGGGTAAAACCGGTGAAAAAGCTTTCGCTGCTATTCGCCAAAAACTAAAAAGTAAATCATAATCATGAGGCAACTCATTGTTATGCCTCATGCAGAACAATCGATTTATGCTGTGGCGGAATGGATCTCATCACAAAATCTTCCTCACACAGGATTGAAGTTTACAGATGATGTAGAAGCATTTTTGCTTCGTCATTGTGCATTAGAAAGTTTGCAATTTCCGCTTTGCAAAAACGAAAGACTTTCAAAAAGAAAATTCAGTTGTTTGATTTATAAAAGGAAATGGGTGATAGCTTTTAAGTATTCTTCGACTACGCTCACCGTTCACCAATTTATTTGGGGACCCAAACTGAAATAGAAATGGCTGCTAAAAAACCTGCAATTCTCAAATACTCCGGCCCCACCGATGGCAAAACCCGCTGCGGCTGGTGTTTAAGCGACCCTATTTATGTAAGCTATCATGATGAAGAATGGGGCACACCGGTGCATGACGACAAACTGCTTTTCGAATTTCTGGTGCTCGAAAGTTTTCAGGCAGGATTATCGTGGCTCACCATTTTAAAGAAGCGCGAAAACTTCCGCAAGGCGTTTGCAGATTTTGATGTAAAGAAAGTGGCGAAGTATGATGAGAAGAAATACGAAGCGCTGATGCAGGATGCTGGCATCATTCGCAATCAATTAAAAATCCGCGCAGCTATCAACAACGCACAGCGGTTTATCGAAATTCAAAAAGAGTTCGGCTCCTTTGACAAATATGTCTGGAGTTTTGTAGGCGGCAAGCCGCTCAAAAACAAATTGAAAACCCTCCGGGATATTCAACCGCGCACCGAAATATCGGATGCTATGAGTAAGGATATGGGCAAGCGCGGATTCAAGTTTCGCGGCTCCACTATTTGCTATGCTTTTATGCAGGCAGTAGGTATGGTCGATGACCACATAGAAACCTGTTGGAGAAAATCCTAGAACTTAAACCTAAGGCTGAATTTGCGTTCACTGAGGAACCACTCAGCTAATAATAACAGCGCAGCTATTATTAAGCAAACCTGAAACTGGTCATCGAAATCAGTGAAGACTGTTTCTTCAAAATCCTTGGTGTTAATGCGTCCCAACTCTTTGAAGATGGCGGTGATTTCATCCTTGCCGCTGCCGAGCTGAAAATACTTTCCGTTTCCTTTTGCGGCTAAATCGCGCAACATCTGCTGGTTCATTTTCGAAAGAACAATATTGCCGCTTTCATCGCGCTTAAAATCACTACCCACCGGAATCGGCCCTCCGTTATCTGTTCCCACACCAATCGTAAAAACCTTTACACCCTCTTTTACCGCATCGGCAATGGCTTCATCCACACCTCCTTCGTTGTCTTCTCCATCCGTAATAATTATCAGTGCTTTGTGTTTGTTATCATTCTGCACAAAATTTTCGCGCGCCATGTTCACCGCTTCGGCAATGTTGGTGCCCTGCGTAGGAACCAAATTGGTGTTAATGGTTTTGAGATACATACGGCCCGCGCTGTAGTCAACCGTCAGCGGCATCTGCATATAAGCACGACCGGCAAACACAATCATACCCAATCGGTCGTT
>CANJVG010000173.1 GCA_947478005.1 Bacteroidota bacterium | reverse complement strand
TTAAAGAAGGTGGTTATAGATGCCATCTTAGAGAAGAAGGGCAACGATGTGGTTTCACTCGACCTTCGAAAAATAAAAGATACCCCCTCGGAATATTTTATCATTACACATGGAGATTCGGCCACGCATGTGAGGGCTATTAGCCAGAGTGTGTTGGATGAAACCCGAAAGCTCGGCTTAGAGGTGTATCATACCGAAGGCGGCAAAAATGCGGAGTGGATAATTGTTGATTTTGTGGATGTTACAGTCCACATTTTTCATCGCGATAAAAGAGACTTTTATGCTTTGGAAGAACTATGGAACGATGCAAAAAAAACGAACCATAAGGAAGGTTGATTGAACAAAGAATTAAAATAAAAGGAAAAAGCAAACGTCTGAAAGAGACTAAAAACAAAAAGGATAAAATGGAAACGAAGGAAAATAAATCGACAAACGAAGAACCAAAAGAGAAGGGGAAAGAGAAGAAGCCAATGGATTTTTTTCCAAAAAGAAAGAACGATGACGATGACTCAAAGTTCAATTATTTCTGGGTATATGCTATCATCTTTGGCTTTATACTTGTTTCTGTTTACATGTCCTTTTACGGAGAGCGAACTAAAGAAACCACCAATACGGAATTAAGGCAAATGCTCTTGCACAATGACCTTGAAAAAATCATTATAGTTAACGAAAAGGTAGCTGAAGTTTATGTTCGGGACTCTTCTTTGAAGAAAGCTGAATTCAGCAAAATAGCCAATACGAAATTTGGCGGATTGAATCCTGGACCTCACTTTTCATTAACGATAGCCTCCAATGATGCGTTTGATAAATTTATCACTGAGTTTTATAAAGACAAGCCAGAGTTGGCGCAGGTAGATATAAAGTATGAAATGCGCCAAGATTGGCTGCGCGAAATAATCCCGTGGTTGTTCCCAATACTTTTGTTGATTGGATTTTGGGTGTTCATGTTGCGCAGAGCCGGTGGAGGAATTGGCGGAGCGGGAGGAAATATTTTTAATGTGGGAAAGTCCAAGGCCGTACTCTTTGATAAGGATGAAAAAATAAACATCACGTTTGATGATGTAGCGGGATTGGATGAAGCGAAAGTGGAGGTTCAGGAAATTGTAAGTTTCCTTAAAGAGCCGAAAAAATATACTGTGCTTGGAGGTAAAATACCAAAAGGTGCATTACTCATTGGCCCTCCAGGAACAGGAAAGACTTTAATAGCAAAAGCAATGGCTGGTGAAGCGCAAGTACCTTTCTTCTCTATATCAGGTTCTGATTTCGTGGAAATGTTTGTAGGTGTTGGTGCTTCGCGTGTGCGCGATTTGTTCCGTCAGGCAAGAGAGAAGGCACCATGTATTATTTTCATTGATGAAATTGATGCTATTGGCCGTGCGCGCGGAAAAAATTTAGTGCAGGGAAATGATGAGCGAGAAAACACCCTCAATCAATTATTGGTTGAAATGGATGGATTCAGTTCAGAAAAGGGTGTGATAATGATTGCTGCGACAAACCGCCCTGATGTGTTGGATGCAGCCTTGCTTCGTCCGGGTAGATTTGACAGGCAGATTTCTATTGACAAGCCGGATTTGAAAGGTCGCGAGCAGATTTTTAAAGTGCATTTGAAAACAATCAAAATAGGCAACGTGGTAAGTGTAACGAAGCTTGCTGCTTTAACTCCTGGATTTGTAGGAGCCGATATTGCAAATATCTGCAACGAAGCTGCACTGATTGCAGCAAGGCAAGACAAAACTGAAATTGACATGCAGGATTTCAATGACGCTATTGACCGTGCCATTGGAGGATTGGAGAAGAAGAACAAGATCATTTCACCTGAAGAAAAAATCATTATTGCTTATCACGAAGCCGGTCATGCCATCAGCGGTTGGTTTTTAGAAAATGCTCATCCTCTTCTGAAAGTTTCCATTATTCCTCGTGGAGTGGCTGCTCTCGGTTATGCGCAATATTTACCAAAAGAAAAATACATCGAACGCGAAGAAGAAATGCTTGACCGTATGTGTATGACACTTGCCGGTCGTGCTGCAGAGCGTGTTGTGTTTGATAAGATTTCTACCGGTGCACAAAACGATTTAGATCACGTAACAAGAGTGGCTTACGCGATGGTTTCGATTTTTGGAATGAACGAAAAGGTGGGAAATGTTTCTTTCTATGATATGCAGAACCAAAATACATTCAGCAAACCTTTCAGCGAAGAGACATCGAAAATGATTGATGTGGAAGCAAGAAAGATTATTGAAGAGCAATATCTGCGCGCCCAAAATTTATTGCGCGACAAACGGAAGGAGCTGGATGCATTGGCGAATCTTCTATTGGAGAAAGAGGTTCTTTTTAAAGATGATTTGGAAGCACTAATCGGCAAACGACCTTTCGAAAAACAGGAGCCTGTCCAAGAAAATAATCCGAATGTGGATGGCGCGTTTACCGTGTCCATAAACACAGACGTTGAAGGTTCATCTGTTGAGAATACATCGGTATAAAATTACATTCCGCTGATAGCAGTGATAATTTTGAGTTCGGTAAAACAAATATCGAAACAAACGCTTGCACTATGTATACAGAAGAAAACGGAACCGGATTTTTTGCGAAGATGAAGAGTGCGTTCTCTAACTCTGAAAAAATAAACAACGAAGGAACTTCTAATGCTACTTCAACAATGGAGGAGTCAACCATTGAGGCACAATCATCCGATGAAGATTCTGAAACTGGCCCAGCCTACAATGCTTATACCTCGAGAGTTAGCGATGAAAGTGTAACAGAGAAAGAAATTGCCTTGCGCACAGTTGAAGTAACTGCTCCCGCTTATAATTTACCAACAGAGAAAGACCTTGACATTCGTTTCGCCACTAAGTTTATTGCTGCCGGAGGTAAATTTGTTTTCTGCGAAAGCATTCAGGATGCTATTGAAAACCTGCGAATGTTGAAACTGGAGAATAAGTGGTCGCATGTTTTTTGCTGGGAAAATGAAATCAAAGATGCCTTCTGTAATAATAATTTCCAAAAAGGCTCAATTGGATTTACCATTGAAAATTCGGACGCGGCCATTTCGCTTTGTGAAACATTAGTGGCAGACAAAGGCACTATTATTCTTAATTCCAAGCAGGCTTCACGCAGAAGGCTACATTGCTTTCCTAAAACGCATATCATAATCACAGATGCTTCGCACCTGGCCGGCAGCGAAACGGAAGCGTTAGAGAAATTTGCTTCGATAAACAAAAATGAACTTGCTTCTATTATTCAGCTTGGCAACTGTAACAATGGCAACTTCTACGACAAGCAACGTTTAATACTGAATGCGGAAGGAACTGAAGATGTTTATATATTCCTGGTGGACGAAATTATTCCTCCATCCCTTCGTCCGTAACTCTACCTCAATAATTCTATTTTTATCCCGATGAGTTCTTCGGGGAAAATCTATTTTGCTTCTGACCTTCATTTGGGTGTGCCAAATGAAGATTCAAGTTCCGCACGCGAACGATTGTTTGTTCAATGGCTTGATGAGATTAAAGTAGATGCACAGGAAATTTTCATCATTGGCGACATCTTTGATTTTTGGCACGACTACAAAACTGTTATACCCAAAGGCTTTGTCCGTTTACAGGGAAAAATTGCGGAGCTTTGCGATGCCGGAATTCCTATTCATATTTTCACGGGCAATCATGATTTGTGGATGTTCGGTTATTTTGAAAAGGAGTTGGGAGCCAAAGTTTACAGACAACCAATTCAGCAGGAATTTAACGGTAAGAAATTTTTTATTGGTCACGGAGATGGATTAGGACCTGGCGACCACGGTTATAAATTCATTAAGAAGGTCTTTTCCAATCCTGTTTGTCAATTTCTATTCCGGTGGTTGCATCCAGATATTGGTTCACGCATTGCTTCCTATTTTTCATATGAAAGCAGATTTGGCAATGCAGGAAGCAAAAAACCTGCTGACGAATTTAAGAGCGAAGAAAAGGAGTGGTTGGTGCAGTTTTCAAAAGAGACTTTAAAAAAAGAGCATTTCGATTATTTCGTTTTCGGACACCGACATTTGCCATTAGATGTAAAGTTAAGTGACACAAGCCGTTACATTAATACAGGCGATTGGCTCGATTTTTACAGCTATGCTGTTTTTGATGGCGAGAAGATGGAGTTGAAATATTACAAGAAATGAGTTCGCAGTTGACAGTTTTCAGTTTACGGTTGAATGCAAAGACAGTTGTTTTGTCTGGCATTTGTTTGTCGTTGCTTGTTGTCTTTGTTTGTGCCACTTCTTTCTCCTTTGTCAATTCCTACGACACAAAGGCTAACTCGCTTGCTGTTGACAATTTCCAAAGTTTTTATTCTGCTGCCGATAACAGTGTTTTAAAATTTTCGAGCGATGGCAAATTTGTTTGTCGTTATGAAGAATTCAAGTATGGAAAAATTGGAATGATAGATGTGGGCAATCCCATGAAGATGATGGTTTACTATCCTGATTTCTCTACTGTAGTTACACTCGATAAATTTCTTTCGCCACTCATCACCTACAATTTTTTCGAACTGGGGTATCAGAATATCACTGCCGTAGCCTCTTCTACGGACGGGCGAATTTGGTTTTATGACAACATTGATTTCAAATTGAAGAAGATTGACGAAACCGGAAAGGTGTTTTTAGAAAGTCAGCAACTAAATGTACTGCTTGAACAGGCTCCGAATCCAAATTTTATGAAGGAGCGGGACAACAAAGTTTATATGAATGACCCGAGCCTGGGCATTTTGGTGTTTGACCTATTCGGTAGCTATTCTAAAACGATTCCATTGAAAGGGTTGAAACGCTTTCAGGTTTTGCAGGATGAGATAGTGTATTTCGAAAATGGACAGCTTAATGCTTACAATCCTACTACACTCGATGTTAAATCACTGGCTTTGCCTGATACTATTGATGTATCGCTGGCTGTTTTAGAAAAAAACAGATTGGGTGTGATGAGAAAAGAGCGGATTGATTTTTACAAGTATTGAAGGGGATTACTCCACGTACTTCCCTCCTGAAATTTTCTTATCAATACTAGGCGAATCGGTTCCAAGGTCTTTGGCTTGTTTCCAGTATTTAAGTGCATCTTCCTTATTGCCGAGTTGAAAGAGAATATCTCCGTAATGTTCAATGATAGTCCCGCTTTTATCGCCTCCAGCTTTCATTGCTTTTTCCTGCCACTCTTTCGCTCCTGTGAAATCGTTTAACTGAAAAAGTATCCAAGCATAGGTATCGAGAAACGAAGTATTGTTCGGGTCTAATTTGTTGGAGTAAGCACTCATTTGCTTTGCCTTCTCTAAATTAACTTTACGAATGCTCAGGTAGTAGCTGTAGTTGTTCAGTACATACGAATTCTCGGGGTCTAATTTCAGCGAGCGGTCATAAGCACTATCGCTTGCTTCGAATTTATTCAGGGAGTGATACACATCGCCTATGTTAGCCAAAAACTGAGCGCGCATCTTTTCGTTATCGGCACTCATCTTTTCGCCTTTCAAAAAAGTCTTCACCGCCTTTTCTGATTCTTTATTTTGTTGCTCGGCTGTTCCTTTAAACAAATATATGATAGCCTGATTTGGAAAAAGCTCCATCGCTTCGTTGCTGGATTTCTCCAGGTTTACCCAATCACGCTGATTGCTGTAAAGCGCCAGCACTTGCTGCCATACCTGAAAAATATCTTTGTTGAGGGAGAGCGATTTCAAATACGCTTCAAGCGCCTTATCATTTTGGTTGTCGAGATAATAGAGGTCACCTTTAATAGCATAGCCTTTTGCATCATCCGGATGAGTGGCGGTTAAAGATTCTGCCAAATCAAAAGCATCCTGCCTTTTATCCTTTTGCAATTCCCAGTATTGAAGATAGGGATAGAGAATTTTCACTTTGGTATCTACATCAACCTTAGGATTAGCAAAAATCTTTTTGATGCTCTCGAGGCTTTGGGCAGTGTTGCCGGTGCTTGTTCCTAAATCTGCCATGGCCAGCAAGGCGTTGGCATTGTCGGGTTCTATAGCCAAAATCTTTTTATAAACCTCCGTAGCTTTTTCTTTCATGCGGTTGGCACGATACAAATCGGCCTGCATCATCATGTAATCTACTTCGCCCGGGTTAGCGTCTATCAGTTTTTGAATTTCATTAATCGCATCGTTGAATTTATTTAGATGCAGATACAAACTCTTTTTCTCCATTACTACATTCTCATCAATACCGAAATTCTTTTCGTATTGGTCGTAAGTCTTTACTGCATTTTCCAGTTGTCCGGCTTTTGCCTGCAGAAATCCGAGATTGAGAAAGTATTCGGGATTGTTTGGAAACTTTTCGATAAGCGCCTTGAAAGCTTCGACCGCGTCCTTTGTTTTGCCCTGGTTCATGTAAATGTTGGTGAGCATTTCCATAAACCATTTGTTGCCCGGGTCCAGTTTTACCGCCTGCTTTGCTTCTTCTTCTGCTTCATTAAAACTATGCTGGGTGAAATAAATCTGCGCTAACTGAAAGTGGGTATTGGCATTGTTAGGGTCAATGGCCAGCACTTCTTTATAGTTGGTGACTGCCGATTCAAAATCCTCCGTCATCTTCGCCTTTTCGGCATCGAGAAGAAAGCGTTCTAACTTTTGTTTGGAGGCTTTATCCAGCTTGGTGGTTTGCGATTTGTCATCGCCCTTCTTCTTCTTTTTTTCTTTATCAAAAGCCGCTTCGCTAATTAAAACAAAGGAGAGAAGAAAAAGTATGGTGGAGGAAAATTTCATTTACTGTATTAAAGAATTGTAATCGCCTAAACTCAGGTCTTCGAATCGACCTTCAAGTTTAGCATTATTCCCCACCATTGAGTTCGCGATTAACTTATTTTTCAGAATTGTCTTGGATTGAATGATGCTGTTTTTCACCACACTGTTTTCAATAACCGTGCCTTTGCTGATAGAAACATGCGGGCCAACTACCGAATTTTTTATCACCACATCATCTTCAATATAGCAAGGCGCTATCACCACCGAGTTCTCCATCACTGCTTTTGCACTCACCAGTTTCTCTTCTTTTATAAACTCCAGAATGCGTTGGTTGGTATAAACCGTGGCATCTTTGTTTCCGCAATCGAGCCATTCGTTCACTTCGCCTTTATAAAACTTCGAGCCTTTCTTCTTCATATTCTCCATCGCATCTGTGAGCCAGAATTCTCCTTTCTGCTGAATGTTGTTGTCTAACAGATATTGCATTTCATCGCGGAGATATTTTCCGTCTTTGAAATAATAGATGCCAATGATGGCGAGGTCAGAAATAAAATCTTTCGGTTTTTCTACAAAATCTGTAATCACTCCATCGGCATTCATTTTTACCACACCAAAGGCAGATGGGTCGTCCACTTTCTGCACCCAGATGATGCCGTCTTTTGCTGCATCAATTTTATAGTCCGCACGGAACAGGGTATCGGCAAAGGCCACGATAACATTGCCTTCGAGGAAATCGCCTGCACAAAGAATAGCGTGTGCGGTGCCCAGCGGCACGTCCTGATATTTGATGGTGCCTTTGGTGCCGGCATCCTTGGCCACCTGCAATAATTTTTCCTCCACTGCTTTGCCGAAATCCTGACGGATGACAAACACGATGTCTTCAATTTTCTGGTCGGTGCTCTTCATTAAATCGTGAACGAGGCGTTCCACAATCGGTTTG
>CANJVG010000172.1 GCA_947478005.1 Bacteroidota bacterium | reverse complement strand
ATTGGTGGTAATATGAATTCGAATGTTTGGATTTAGTTTCAGCATCCGCTCCCAAATAGAAAGATAGATGCCAATCATAAATGGCTCACCACCCAAAAACTTAGCATCAGTGAGGTGCGGTATGAATTCTTCCAATTCATCTACCAGTTTTTCGTTGTAGGGAGAGATAATAGCAGAAAGTTTCTCTCGATTCTTCCGGATACTTGAAGAGAAGTAGCCTGTGCACATCACACACTCCAGATTACACTCGTTACTCAATTCAAATTCCATCACCTTAGGGAAGTTTATTTTCCCGGTGAGTTTATTTGTGAAGTTTTGAATTCGTGAAGTCAAGCTTCCCGAAGCAAACTCATCATAATATTTTGCCCGAACACCGTGGTGATTGCCCGCCTCAATCATTCGTCCACATTCAATACAGCCACCCCCAAAATCATTTTTCTGTATGTAGTTTCGAAGTTCATCTGCTTTGGCGCCCTCCCATATCTGTTTGATGGTTTGTTCTGGCCATTTACCCAAAATGTGTGTAGTGTTATAGCAACAGGCACGCACATTTCCATTCTGTTCAAAGTTTAAATTCAACGAAGGCGCATGGCAGGCCAATGTTTTGTCGGTGTTTGTGCGCGAGGAGTTGTAAGCCTTTAAAACTTCGTTGGAAAGTATCATGCTGTTATTTGACGAAAATACTTAGAGTGCGTTAACGTGTTCTTCATTTTGTCAAAAGTAGAATTTGGTTTTTGGGCAAGTCCGAATTTGTAAAGCAGGTCACTTAATGCAGACTGATAGTAGAAATTCGTTTTTGAAACTTTTTTCGACCGCCACTCTTCATTTTGCCAATGCACAAAATACCAATTGTCAGGGAAAATATCGTTTTGCCAAATAAATTTACTGGTGATATCCCACTTGTCCTGGTTGCTTACATTTTTATAGATATAGCCATCCAAATGAAGGGACGAAATATGTTCGTTTAAAATGTCAATTGGCTTGTGCCAATCCGTGTTGAATTCATCCACCTTGTGAATAGCATCCTCGTAACAACGCTTCATCAATAAACTTCCCTTGGGACATTTCATCACATTCCCTACTACCTTCAATTCATGATGATTTCGAAAAAAATAAGGCTTGTCAAAATCAAATGGCTTCAAACAACTTACATCCATGTCAACCCACCATCCTCCTTCTTCGTATAAAAGCTTGTAGCGAAAAATATCTGAAAAGCCAGCATAGCTTCCCTTACCATGGCCGTATTTATTCGGATTTTTATACGCAAAAATATTTTCGCGCGGGATAATGCTGTTGGCATCGCCAATCATTACCTTATCAGGCAAAGTGTTTTCGAGAGGTTCATACAACCATAATTTGAAACTATGTCCATTATCTAAAAAGGATTGTATTGTGAGCAATTCCAGCGCACTAAGATTATTTCCAATCCATAAGGCATTAATAGTATTGCTTTCCGCTTCAATGACTAAACCCGTTCTCTTTTCTACATCCTGCCAAACATCCCAGTTTTTATCTGCCCAATGATGATAAACGTGAATGAAATGAGGTTGTATATTTTGTAACGTTTCATTTACATCAAAACAGAGCTTGCCTTTATGCACCATTGTTAAATGGTTGTAGTCGGCAATCAAATTAAACTCCATAGGAAGAGTGGGGTGATTTTGCAGGCGATTGTCCCAGACGGTAGCTATCAAAGTTCCCTGATCGCGTGTTTTCCAATTTTTGTTTTCAAAAATGGTCATTGTTCTTTCATGCCATTGATTGAGAAAAGCATGACTTTGTTCGTTAAAAAGGAAAACACCTCCGTTCCAATGCTGCCATTTCGGCTCGGTAACTTTTACTCCGAAGGTAGCTTCTATTTGCTCCTGCAAATGATTGCAACGACAATCAAAAACATCATGTCCATGTATTGTCCATAAATGCCGGTTTACCTTATCGCACCGATAGTCAGTAGTGCTTTCAATAACGGCAATGGCATTGTCTTCTTTTTCATAAATAATAGCATTGTCATTTGCATCCAACCAAGCCTGTTTTCGCTTGTGCAATATGGCATCATCATGCAATTTGAATTTGAATGGCGATAACCAGAACTTAAGGGTGATATAAGCATAATGGAGCTTATTCTTTTTAATCTCCTCAAAGGCCTGCATCAATTTTGCTTTCTTGATTTTGTCTTCAGGTTGTCTGGTTAAATGGTTGTATTTTTTGAACAAGCCCCTCAACTCCACTACCCACTTACCGTATTGTTCTATACACCCACATTTAACGGCCGAAGGACTGAATTTGTCCATCGCACAATGGTCAGGTGCAAATGTGATTGGTGCTTGAAAGTGATTAAAAATTTCATCCACCTGATTGTCGAGTGCTACTACATCTGTATCCAGGTAACAGTAGTTGTTTCCGCCAGGAAGAAATTTATGAATAGCTGTTTTAAGAAAAATACTCGCCTGGTGATGGTTTAGATTCTCCGGAGTTTTTACATCTACAATAGCCGGGTGAACTACCGGTATTTCATTTCTGGTGGAGTCGGTAATGATAATAATGTCATTATTTGAAACCTGCTTAAGCGCCTTAAGGGAATAGTGAAGGGCATCTATATGCTCTTGCGCACCACAGACAACAAACACAAATACATTCTTACCGGATGCTGCTGTTGACATTACCTACCCGCTTTTTTTTTGATATACGCCCATGCGCTCATGTTCTCTTTTCGAAGATTCGCGCCTACTGCCAAGAAGGAGTAATAAATGGCGTAATTACCCATAATTTTTATAGGCACCACTATCGTTCTTATGCCAACATACTTTAATGCCCTTGATTTATGGTAGATAGTATCCCATGCAATTTTCTGCATCGCTTCGGTTAACATAAAAGCTATATGGAACGGCACAAGCACAAGCCATTTGTAATCTGTAGTTATTGCCAAAAGCAAGGTTACGCCTGGAAATACATATTGATAAATAGGATCTGTTAAATGCCTGAAGGGTCCAATGCTTAGGAAAGAAAGTCGAAACTTCGGTGCTAATAGATAGTAACGGAATCCTAAACTGCCTAAATAAATAATTACCCAAAGCCAAAATAAGGGCTGCTGTAAGGCCAGAATTAAACTCCAAACCAGCACTAAAAATATTTCCTGAAGCAACAGAACCAAAACCAAACGGTTGGTAGCATTTACACCGATTACCTGCGGTAGTGTTATAGTAGACGAAAGCTTATCCTTAAAAATGTCATTTACATGATGGATAGTAATGTTCCGAAAGCCAATCATAAAAACAGCAGCAGCAAGAACATAAATCATTTGAATGTTTTCACTGTGCGCAAAAAGTGAGTAAGTGTAGAATGACAACAGCAAAGGAACAACATATGCATATCCCGAATCAATAAATCCGGATATAAGTGGGGTCTCTTTCAATCTCGGGAATGGCAACGAATAAATAAGAAAGAGAAAAATTTCACAGGCAAATAATAGAACACTAGTTTGGTTTAAGGGAAGCCACAACCACGGTAGAAAAGTTGCGGCAGCACAGCCGATGAACAATAGCGTTTGATATAGTGGTGGTAAAAAAGCAAGCTTGTTTATTTTCCCTGCCTTTGCATCCACTTCTTTATCGAAGAACTCGTTTATAAAATATCCGAGCGCTGCAAAACCAAAGGTGGTAATAAAGGAAAGAATGAAAAGCAGTAAGGAAGAAATACTCAATTCAATTTCAAACCACCACAACCACAAGTACACGCAACCAATAATGAACGGAACGAAACTCAGCCGCCAGTCTTTGGCACGAGTCAGTTGCAATATTTTTTCGGCCGCCTGAATCATAGTTTAACGATTCATAAAATAGAGATGCTTTTGCTCCTCTGTATTAAAGGACGGTTTCTCTGCCAGTATTTCAAAAAAGTCTATCGGGAAAACATAATCGTCCCATGATTCTATTTTTCCGATGTTGAACAGGTTTTGAAAATCGTTGGAAATGGTAAGGTGCTCAAACAAACTCAAATCTACCTGAGGCGGTCGAATAAAATTAATTACAAAACCCTGTTTGCGCACAGCCGAAACAACTTCATGCAAATCACCAATTTGATATTCATAAGCGGCATTAATCTGCCCGCATATGTGATTGATGCGTACCTGCTCCCAATCGTTGGCTGATTCTCGGATAAATAAATCCTTGATGTATAATTTACCTCCCGGTTTCAGCACGTTCCAGGCTGCTTCAATCGCCTTTGGCTTATTGTTGGAATGTCCGAACGATTCCAAAAAGAAAACCCGGTTATAGACATTGTTTTCAAACAACTCATTCAGCTTATGATAATCACCCAAGGTAATTTTCACCTGTGCTGCCACGTTCTTATCAATTAGTTTCTGTTGACCTAATTTGGCTTGCACTTCAGAAATCGTGCAGGCATCAATCTGTATTTCAGGAAACTGTTGTGCAATAAAACTGGATGGTCCGCATACACCACAACCTGCGTCTATTACCTTCATTTCGTTGGTAATGCCGGCACTTTGTATGGTATAGTTCAGATAGTCCTCCACGTTAGTGGTTCTGAATGCCTGAATTATTTCTCCGTAAACCTGTAAGAACTTATCGGTCGTTTCGTTGTAGAAAGCCGCTACCTTCTCGGGTGTGTTAGTAGCAATGGCTTCTGCTTTTACCGGTTGTTTTGACTGGAGAAAAATAAGCCATCCAATGACGCCAAACTGAAACACAATAACCAATACCAAAACCACTGTAATCATGCTTCAAAGATAGAAGGATTATTGTTTCCGATTTGCGTTTATGTTTGCCCTTAAAATCTGACAACCACATGTTCCCCATCCACGGCAGTAAACTCACCAACCTCATTCCACAAAAACCACCTTTTGTTTTCATTGATTCATTGAATGAGGTGACGGAGAACAAATGTATAACCAACTTTACTTTCAAGGCAGATAATGTTTTGTGCGAGAACGGTAAGCTGATGTTAGCGGGACTTTTAGAAAACATGGCTCAAAGTGCCGGTTGCAAAATGGGCTATGAAGATTTTACGGAGAACAAGAAAAGCAGACGTGGTTTTATTGGCGAGGTAAAAAAATTTTCCGTTTCCCGATTGCCGAATGTGGGAGAAGAACTGACCACCGAAATTACGATTGAAGGAAAAGTGTTTGGTGCCGTGACGCTTATAGCCGGAAAGACTTTTGTCGGGAACGAGGAGATTGCCTCCTGCAATATGAAAGTGTTTTTTGAGCCCGAAGAAGAAACGGCTTAAGCCCTCTCCACCAGCATAAAGCTGTGCTGAACTCCCTGATAGTTATTATAAATCAGAACCCGGTTGAAAGCGGTTGCTGAATTCTTTTTGATAAAATGCTCCGGCATTTTTTGACCTTGCAACGCATAAGTAGATAGCCATAAAGCCAGTGCCGAAACTGTTTGAAATTCTCCAAAGGCATGTTTAAATCTTGCCATGGTAGTTCCCTCATCCATCAAACTTTCACAGGCCGTGTAGTATTTCAACAAACGGTTATCTCCGTTTTCTCCTTGCAGGAACAAATCAACTTGTCCCGGATTCTCTTTCAAAAACAAACGCAGTTGCTCCTTCACATAGTTTTCATCAAGACTGTTCACCATCTTCAAACTCTTCAATCTTGCTTTTGCCCCTTCGCTTTTGTTATTCACGATAAACATAGCCGCCCCTTCACCCGGCAAGGTGCCTGCTGCATCGCTTTTGTATAAATCAAAATTAGAAACAGGGTCGTGGCGATACCATCCTGCAAGAGAAACCAAGCGATGATTCTTCACCGATATTTCATCGACCCCACCAATCAAATAACTGTTGTCCGGATTTTCTTTCAACAACATGGCAGTATCCAAAGCCACATTCTCAAACGCATGACCGCGGTGAACGTGCGTGGCATTGTAACCATGGTTCACCGTTATCATTCCCATCATTCCGGCAATAGCATTATAAGTGCTTTGCACAAAATTGGTAGGCGTCAAACGGCCTTCTTCGTAATCATGAATCTGGTTCAAAAAAATAATGCTGTCTTCTATTCCTCCGTTCGCGGTGCCTATCAGCATGCCGTCCACTTTGTTTTGCCCCAGCAGTTTCATGCCCGTGCCTACACCCATGCGCAAAGCACGACCCATTCTTCTTAACTGACCCAGCGGAACATTTTCATACTTCGGCTCGATGGCGTGCACCAGATTATTTTCGCTTGGCTTCAAATCCTCCAAATCAACATCGTTGAATGTTGGTTGGTGAGAGATGCACGAAGATTGATGAATGTAAAACATACTAGGCCTTTGAAAAAATAAGCGATGAACAATTTCCTCCAAAGCCAAACGAATTGCTCATCACATGTTCCAGATTCATTTTCGTGTATTCCGTCACCGGTGTCAGGCCCGTTGTTTCAATCGCATTTTCAAAACGAAGGTTCTGATAAACCTCCTGATGCAACAGATTCAGAATACAATACACGGCTTCTATCGCACCTGCTGCTCCCAGCGTGTGCCCGATGTTTGATTTCGTGCTGGCAAATGCCGGCACCTTTTCAAACAAACGCTTCATCCCTATTCCTTCTTTCTCATCATTATTTTCTGTGGCGGTGCCGTGTGCATTTATAAAACCAATCTGCTCCGGTTTCAACTTCGCCACCTTCAGTGCTTCCTGCATCACCAGGTAAGGCCCATCGCCATTATCCGACAACGATGAAGGATGAAACGCATCATTCGTGTTTCCCCAACCGCTCACTTCCGCATAAATCTTTTTGCCCTTTGCGTCTTCTTCTTTTTCCAACACCAAAAACGCAGCGCCCTCGCCCAGGTTCAAACCCGAACGGCCCGCATCAAATGGTTTGCAAAGCGTAGAAGAAAGAATGCCCAACGAATTAAAACCGTTGATGGTAAACTTCGCCAGCGAATCCGTTCCGCCAACAATAGCGCGTTTCGCAAAACCGTTTCTTATCAACCGTGCCCCATAAGCAATCGCATTCGCGCTCGATGAACAGGCCGTGTTGAAGGTGTTCACCACACCGCCAATACCATAGCGTTGTTGAATATAAATATTTACTGAGCCAAGGTTAAAACTCGAAATATATTCCGAGCCCACCGCGCTGTGGTTGGCATCCATATAAAGGTTATCGCTCTCACACATCCCCCCAATCGTATTGCCGTTTATCAGCGCGGTGCCGCTCTCCTGCAACTCTGCCGCGCTCAGCGCCCCGTCCTCAATCGCCTGCCGAAAAGCATGCAGCGCCAGCAAAGTAGTGCGCGTAACTCCGCGTTGAGTCACACCCATTTGCTGCTTAAAATCTTCGTTCGTAATTTTTATTTCGCCAAACTTCAACAGCGTGGCATACTTGGTAGGAAACAAATCGAGCGAGCTAAGGCCACATCCTCCTGCCTGCAAGGCCGCATGATTTTCGGCTAACGAGTTTCCGATTGGGCTGATAATGCCTATGCCGGTCACTACAATTCGACTCATGCTTTTTCCTCGGCTGCCTTGGCGGCTCTTCCTTTTTCTATAAAATCCAACATGCTGTTAATGGTCTGCAAAATCTCGCGACCATCCTTCGGGTTCTCAATCTTCAATCCATACTCGCGCTCCATCATCACCACCATCTCAATCGAATCAATCGAATCCAGCCCCAGCCCTTCTCTAAACATCGGCATATCATCCGTAATTTCCTCGGGCGTCACATGCAGCAGGTTCAAATACTTAATAATGTGCTT
>CANJVG010000171.1 GCA_947478005.1 Bacteroidota bacterium | reverse complement strand
TGCTCGGGCTTCATGTTCACCTTGTTCAGCAGGTCGAGCACTTTTTCTTTCCGAATCTTATCGTTGTCATAAATGCCGTGCACGGTCATGGGTTCCATAATGGCATTGCCGATAGTAATGCGCGGATTGAGCGAAGAGTAAGGGTCCTGAAAAATAATCTGCATGTGCTCGCGCAGCTTCATCATTTCCTTTTGGCCCTGCTCCAACACATTCTTGCCATCAAAAATTATCTCTCCGCTATGCGTAGGCACCAATCGAAGAATCGTTCTCCCCAGGGTTGTTTTACCACAACCCGATTCGCCCACGAGGCCGAGGGTTTCTCCTTCATAAACATTAAAGCTTACATCATCCACCGCCTTTACATATTCGGTGGTTTTGCCCATAAAGTTCTTGGCTGTAGGGAACCATGTTTTCACATTCTTCAACTCCAGAATCGGTTGGCCCTGCAATACTCTTTCTCTTCTGGCCTTAGTTACTTCATCGGATATAACGAAAGCATTAATGGCATCGGCCACTGAAGTGGTTTTGGCTACCACTGTGCCGTCTGCCTTCTCCTCCATAAAATCAACAACCGTAGGTAGTTTGCTCAATCGTCTGCCCAAAGGAGGACGACAGGCCAACAAACTCTTAGTGTAAGGATGTTGCGGATTGCCGAATATTTCAAGCACGTTTCCCTGCTCCACAATTCTGCCTTTATACATTACCAATACTCGGTCTGCAATCTCAGCTATTACGCCCAGGTCATGCGTAATAAACATAATCGAACTGTCAATCTCGCCTTTCAGTTGACGCATTAATTCTAGGATGGTTGCCTGCACGGTTACATCCAACGCGGTGGTTGGTTCATCGGCAATCAACACACTTGGGTTACAGCTCATAGCCATCGCTATCATTACCCGTTGTTTCTGACCGCCCGATAGTTGATGCGGATAAGCATCAAAGCAGCGTTGCGGGTTGGGCAACTTCACCTTATCAAACATTTTCAGGGTAATCTCCTGCGCCTGTTGTTTCGAAACTTTCTGATGCAGAATAATAGCCTCCATCACCTGCTCACCACAGGTAAACACCGGGTTCAGTGAGGTCATTGGCTCTTGGAAAATCATGGCCAGTTCATTGCCACGATACTTACGCATTTCCTCTTCTGAAATCTTCGTCAGGTCAACCTTGGTGCCGTCTTTTTTATAAAAGTTTATTTCACCCGAAGCAATTCTGCCGGGAGGATTTGGTATCAATCGCATGACAGAAAGGGAGGTAACCGATTTGCCGGAGCCTGATTCGCCTACAATTCCAATTGTTTCTCCACGGTTGAGCGTAAACGAAATGTCGTTTACGGCTTTCACTATTCCATCGTCTGTTTTAAATTCGGTAACTAAGTTTTTTACTTCGAGCAGGAGTTTTCCGTTATTCATTCAGTTTATCGTTTAGCCGCCACGTTTTTCATAGGGCGGCTAAAAATATTCTTAAATAGGAACTTTGCAAAAGCGCCCCTCCTCCGCAGGAGGACAAACAGCCGCCATTATCCAACGTGTTTACAATATTTTAATACCTGCATTCGTCATCCTTTCTAAATTTGCACTTTCAGTATTACAACTAACCACTTACTATTAAACAATAACTAAAACAAGATGAGAACAAACCACGAAATTGACTACCGTATTTTTGGAGAAGAAATGCAATGTGTAGAGATAGAATTAGACCCGCAGGAAACAGTAGTAGCCGAAGCCGGTGCTTTTATGTACAAAGACCAGCAGATTCAAATGCAAACTATTTTTGGCGATGGCAGCAACAGCGGAGGCGGAGGATTAATGAGCAAACTGTTGGGTGCCGGAAAGAGATTGTTGATTGGTGAAAGTTTATTCATGACTGCCTTCACTCACATGGGCAATGGCAAAGCACGCGTGGCTTTTGCTTCGCCTTATCCGGGAAAAATTATTCCGCTCGATTTGCAGCAGCTTGGCGGCAAAGTAATTTGTCAGAAGGATGCTTTTCTCTGCACCGCTAAAGGAGTGAGTGTAGGTATTGAATTTCAAAAGAAGCTCGGCACCGGTTTATTTGGTGGCGAAGGATTCATTATGGAAAAACTGGAAGGCGATGGAATGGCTTTTGTGCATGCCGGAGGTCACATCATCGAGCGCGACCTCGCTCCGGGCGAAACGCTGCATATTGATACCGGTTGTATAGTGGCTTACACCAAGGATGTTGACTTCGATATTCAAATGATTGGCGGAATCAAGAATACTATCTTCGGGGGTGAAGGTGTTTTCTTTGCCGTGCTTCGCGGCCCCGGAAAGGTTTGGTTGCAAACATTGCCAATCAGTCGTTTAGCTTCACGCATTTATCAATACGCGCCACAAACAGGTGGCCGCAAAGAGGAGGGAAGCCTGCTCGGAGGTTTAGGAAACCTGTTGGATGGAGACGGCTACTAAACACAGGTTTAACACAAGACTGTCAAAACAGCCGGAGAGTTTTTCTTCGGCTGTTTTGCCTTCCGAATAGTTTGGAGTGTTGTATGTGAATACAGTTTTGTATAATTGGCTTTCAATCTAATCATGAAATATCTGGCATTGTTCCTTTTCTCTGTATGTTTTATGTCGGCTAAATCATCGGATACCCTCTATCTGGAAGATGATAAGGACATAAGGTATCGGCTATACCTTGATTCGATGAAAGCATACGAGATCGGTTATTCGGTAGCCAAAAATTTGGCAGACTCTGTTCGAGGTATGATTGGCAACAATTCGCTGGACCCTTATTTTATTGGTCGATATATGCCCAATGGCGATGCTTTGTCAGGCGGTTATTTTTATGAAATTGATGAAGATGTAAAGGTGGAGATTGGTCATGTAAATACGGCTTACCACGGTATGAAAAACGATACCAAAATTCCCTGGAAATATTTGGAAGACCAATACAAAAGGCTCGATGCTATCAAAGTACAACCCAGTGGAATCATGCAGGGAGGCGAGTTGCCCAACGTATATGTTTATGCCAAGCCATCATTAACTGTTATTGTAAGAAACATAAAGCGTTTTACGGTGGTAGATGAGTCCATCAAATTCTTTATGAAAGGTGATGGCAAAACAAGAGTCTCATACATTTGCAAGTACTATTACAGTCAGGAAGGTTTTCAGCACCAAAAACTTGATAGCGTAGAAAAGTTAGACCCTATTAAGAAGCAGCACTTTTTCGAATAGAGCGTCTTTCAGTCTTCATATTTACTTTCCTTTAATACACTGCAATCAAGTCCCGTTTATTCAAAATAACTTGAGAGTTCAATGGTTTAAGCATTCGGGTGTTTATAGTCAGCTTAAATTTTAACGAACGGTTTGTATCTTTTTCAGAATAGCTGCGTAACAGCAATAAGAAATTGGTACACTAAAAATAATCTGTATGAAAAAGCTATTCTACTCCATTCCACTTTTATCGGTCGTTGTCTTAGGCAGTTCTTTTAAAGGAATTGAAACTAAGAGCACGGATTCTTCTGCTGTAAAGGAGTCGCCTTTTTTTGCTGTTATAGATGGCGTAGCTTTTGATAAAAAGGACAACAAATATGAAGCGCGGATAAAGGACGGTTCTACAGCTGAGGTTATATTATACGGCAATGATGTAAAAGATAAAAGCGGTCAGTATAATCCTCAGACTATCGGTGTTGAATTTGCTATTTATGATGGAGTTGTGGGTCTGGCACCGGGTAGCAAAGTGAGTTTTGAGTTTAATAAACAAAAGTTTTTAGGCAACCCTTCTTCCACAGAGTTGCTGATTAAAAAGGCGGTGCTGAGTGCCGACCACAAGAGCATGACTATAAGCGCGGACTTTAAATCTCAGGTAGAGAAGCAACAGACGACCTCAGACGATTATTTGTCGAGTTTATCTATAAACGGTTCCGTTGAAAATATCACCATAGCAGTACCTGCTTCGTTGCAGAATTCTGCCGCGAGCTGGAAGTAAGATCGTGTTTGGTTTGGTAAAAAAGGATTCATGCGAAAGTATTGAGTCCTTTTTTTGTTTTACAGAAGTGAGAGTTATTCGGAATTAAAAAGAAACTACCAGTTTACGCGTAAATCCCTTTCCGCTTTTAGTAACTGCTGTTACAATATATACTCCTTTGGTCAGGGTAGAAACATCAGTCCGAAGTAGCGGGTTATTTACTGTATCATTTCTAAAAACGCAACGTCCTAACATATCCGTTATGGTTACACTTTTGATTAAGGAAGAAGATTGAATGCTTACTTCCGTTTTAGCCGGATTAGGGGTTACGGAAAAAATTTCGGACTGACTAATTACGGATACCCCTACTGCGGTATCCTTGGTTAAGAGGTTCCAACTGGTTATCCAGGGCCTGCGAAGCGTGGTATCAATTATATGTCCATCAACATCCGTGCAAACGAACTTTAAAGTGTGGTTGACACTATTACTTACCTGACTAAAATTTAAGGTAAGTGAGTCTACGCTTGTTGCCACTAAAGTATCATCTAGTAACCACTGATAAAGAAAGGTGTTTGCGAATGGTGTATCTACACTCACTTTAAAGGTATAGCCTCCGGAAAAAGAAAGCGGTAATGGGCTCACGTTATAAACCGGATTAATCATACTATCCAACCATGCAGTTGAATTCTCACGACATACCGGGCAAAAAGCAGGAAAGCCAAATACCTGATGCATAATACAATTATCAGCAGGTCTGTAATGGTTGGGGCAGATTCCCGCATTGGGATAAAAGCCTATACCGGGTAATCCCATACAATGCTCCCACTTTCGGTCAAGGAAGGTATCACCCGTGAAGTTGGGACTGATTAGATACGAAATTGGAATGGTGTCATAAATGGGACAGGCGAGCGTATCTTCATATTCATCGCCCAAAAATCCGTGTCCTGCAAAGGGCATAATGTGCTGCATCTCGTGACAAGCCACTTCATCGCCCAAATGCCAACCTGTTTGCTCATCAAGAGTGAAACTGGCTACCTTTCTTCCGTCATATAAATTCCATCCCGAGCCACCATACTTTTTATCATAGCAAAGGTTAAGTGCCAAATCATATTGAGGCACAAATTGTTCTATATCAGCAAAGAGGGTGTCATATTTTTCTGGTAGAATCAAACGAGGCAGACCATATTTATTAAACCGGCTGCCATAGCGATTATCAACATTTGTATCACCGGCAAAACCCCATGCTGCTCCCTGTTCGTTCGAGATTTTTGCAACGCGATAAACATTGAAATACTTAAAACGCGGATTGTATTGAGCTATTGATTCTAATGTCTTCACCAACGAGTCAACATATCTATCGGCATTAGCAATCTGCGAAGAATTAATCACACCATCAAAACAAACGACCACATCGAATGCCTGCGTTCCAAGCACGTGATTGAACCGAATGGTATCGAAGGGGATTTTATAGCCAACGCTTCTTGAGCCTGTTTCCGCTACACCGCTATCCTGAGCAACGAAGGCAGGTGGGGGAGGAGGAGATACACAACTACTTTGGAACTGAGAAGTAATACTCCTTTGGGCATTACCAGACAATGAAAGCAAAACAAAAAGTATTACGGCAAGGCGATGTGGAAACATTTTATGTATTTACGGTGTTAAATGTACAAAATGTATTGTAATGTTTCAATAAATCTGTATCTTCGAACCGCTTTTTAAAAAGCAATAATAAAAACAATGAAAAAAATCTACACTGCTGTTCTTGCCTTTGTGCTATTAAATGTGAATGCACAAACACCTTTTCAACGAGTTTTCACGGTCTTAAATTCCAAATGTCAGAACCCCACCTGTCATAGCTCAACTGCTACTGATGGTTCTGAAACATTAAAGTTTGATGGCGACATTAATGCTACTCACGCTGCAATTTTTAAGGTTTCTTCTATTAACGCCAGCTCCATTGCAAAGCATGAAAAATTGGTAAAACCACAACATCCTTATTACAGTTTTCTGCTTCGCAAAATTGCAGGAGCAGAATTTGATACAGACTTAGCCATTGATACAGCTACTGAAGGAACCTTAATGAAAGATATTTACGGCAATCAACTTTCAAACAAAGAGATTGAGTACATCCGTCAGTGGATAATGTTTGGAGCTAAGAAAACCTATACTACCTCGGGCTTAAACCCGGATGCACAACCCAACTGGCAGTTAGTGAATGATTTTTATGATAGTTTAGCCTCTAATGGAATCAACCGTTTTTTATCAAAACCAACAAAACCGGCAGCAGGTACCGGAATCCAGGTTAGAATGGGTCCTATCTTTTTGCCAATTACCGGTGAAATTGAACAAGAATATTTAGAGCAGCAAGAGTTGAACTTTCCTTTCCTTCCGGAAGTAAATCAGATTGATGGCTATATGAATAATCAATCTCACCACTTTCTTTTGTTTAAATATATTGATACAGCAGCAGCGGTTAATGGCAATGCTCCTGATAAAAACAATATGAAAAAGGTAACCTTGTTGGGTGCTACTTCTTTTGATGGAGACAAACAATTAACTGCCTCTTGGCAAAATACCGCCAACCTGCAATTGCCTGAAGGTACTGCACTTTTTTGGGAACAAAAAACTATTCTGGATATGAATTATCACATCAAGAATTTCAATGCTGCATTTGTTCTTCCTACAGATTTTTATTTCAACGTTTATTTTAAGCCAAGGAATCCAGCTACCCTTCAAATGAAGTCGGAACTTCAAAATCATACGTTAGGCTTAGTTATTCCAACCGGAACTTCAACGATTGACTATAATGACCAAACGAATAATGGTGCACTTCATACCCGCTACCTTTGGATGGTCGCTGGCCATACACACGAGTGGGGAACCGATTTTGATTTATATCTGCGCGATTCATTGGGGAATGTAACGGATAAGGTTTACGATGGTAAAGGTCAGGCAACGTATAATGGCTCTTATTATGACAATGTAGTTGGTTCGGTGTGGGATTGGAAACACCCACCCATTGAATATTGGCCAAGTCTTATTCCTGTAGTATTCGGAAATGGGAATAATTCAGGGATGGTGTCAAGAGCATCGTACAATAACACCACCAGCAGCACTCTTTTCTTCAGCACGCAGACGAATGGAGAGATGCAATTGTGGTATTACATGTACACAGATTTTCCTTTAGCAACTGCAACTGCGATAAACGATGATCAGCATAAAGGAATTTATTTTGAAGTAATGCCTAACCCGATGAATAATAACGGTAAACTGGTTTATAGCCTTGAAAAAACTTCACAAGTAGAAGCCAGCGTAATTGATATTACCGGTAAAAAAGTGGCTGAATTGGCAAGTGAAAATGAAGTGGAAGGATTGCATGAAATAACTATTGGTTCGGGAGATAAGCTTTCTTCCGGCATTTATTTCGCACGCTTATCGGTAAATGGAACTGTTTATACCAAGAAGTTTATAGTAACCGAATAAGAAATTTTAAAGTTTAATGAATGGGCCTCTTCAGGAAATGAAGAGGCCTTTTTGTTTATAGATAGGCTAATCTTCTTTTGAATTCACTGACCACAATACCTGCAGCTACAGCGGCATTAAGTGATTCCGCTTTGCCGAAAGAAGGGATACCTAATTTTTGATTTACAAATGGAAGCAGTTCATCACTAATTCCGTTGGCTTCGTTGCCTATTAAAATGAAAGCGTTTTCGCCAAGGTTGGATGTAAAAATGCTTTCTCCTTCCATAAAGGTGCCGTAAACTATTATAGATTGGTTCTCATTAAAC